>JALYVA010000078.1 GCA_030853485.1 Acidobacteriota bacterium | reverse complement strand
CCTGTGCCGTCCACACCGTCTCGACGTAGTCCTGAAACACAAGCTGATGAACTGGCAACGAGAACGTCTGCCCTGCGAGCCAGGAACGATGGCGCATCGTCCAGTGCTTGCCGGTCGGATAGGACCTGAGGTCAGACAGTGGGCCGCAGATCGCATATCCAAGTCACGATCTGCATTGCCATCCTCCGGGGGCCGACGGACACCACAACGCGCGCTCGGGGAATCTTGGGCAGCATCGAAAAAATATGCTTAGGCCGCCAATTTCTTCCTGCCCTTAGTAAGCTGTGCATCCAGATAGTCGGCCCACCACTGCATCATCACGGTACGCTGCTTCAAATACTTTGCGTGATTGTAGGCCGCAGACACCTTGTTCCGCTTCATGTGGGCAAGTTGCAAATCTACATGCTCGTCGTCGAAGTCGTTCTCGTTGAGAATCGTCGAGGCCAGTCCACGGAATCCGTGTCCCGTCATGCGGCCTTGATACCCAAGCCGGTATAGCGCATATAAGAGCGTGTTGTTGCTCATGGGCTTCTCTTTGTCCAAGGCTCCAGGGAACACCAACCTGCCATTTCCAGTTAGCAACTTGAGAGCGCGGAGGACCTCAACGGCCTGGCGTGACAGAGGAACGATGTGAGGGGTCTTCATCTTCATGCGTTCCTTTGGAATTTCCCATCGTGCTCTGTCCAAGTCGAACTCGATCCAAGGCGCTTCTATCAGCTCGCTCGTGCGGGGAAAACAGTAGGCCAGGAGCCTTAGCCCAAAGCGTGTGAGCGCGTCTCCGTTGTAACCATCCACCTTCACCAGCAATTCGGGCAAATCCTTCTCGTCTACATGGGCGAAGTTTTCTGATTCGGTTGCCGCCAACACGTCTCGCGGCCTGAAGTCAGCCGCCGGGTTCCGACTTGCTAGTTCCCGCGCAATGGCAAAGCGGAAAATCTGCCCGATGGACTGATGAGCCCTTTTCGCCACATCGCTCGCGCCTCGCGTCTCAATCGTAAGCATGATCGCCCGAATATGGGTCGTCAATACGGCATCAATGGGCAAGTGCCCGATGCCCGGAAAGACATCAGCCTCAAGCCGATTCATCAAGGTCTCTGCGTGCTTGGGCGACTTGCCGATCAACCACCACGCCCACCACTTTCGGGCGACCTTCTCGAAGCTATTCTCTGTTTCGCGCTGAACTGCCTTAGCTTCTTCGTGCTTAGCTTCGGCCTCTGCCTTGCGTTCAGCCATCGGGTTGATGCCGGTCGCGAGTAGTTTCTTCGCGGCGAAGTGAAGTTCACGAGCTTCTTTCGGGCCAACAACCGGATACTCCCCGAATGTCATATTTTTTCGCCAGCGTTGAATTGATAACGCCAAAGCCAGAGCTTGGTTCCTGTCGGCAAGACGAGCAGGCTGAGACCACCTCCGTCGAGCATCTTGTACTTCTTGGTCTTCGGCTTAGCGTTTTCGAGTTCCTTGACGGTCAGTGCCATGATGGGCCTCCAGGATGGTGAAATTCTCATTCCCCAACCTTTGGTTCATCGTACCCCAAACCATTCCCCAACAATATCTGTGGCTGTCCTCGCACCAATTTGCACCTTTTCAGACGTTATTTTTGGAGAGCGCCGAGCCGCGATGTCCAGTAATTCATTCATTCGTATGGTCTTATATGGGTTCAAGGAAGTGCGAAGAGGTGTGATGAAGGGCAAAGGAAAACGCGCCTCGCGGGCGCGTTTACATACTTTTGGTTGCCCCCCAGGGATTCGAACCCCGATCGAGCGAGTCAGAGTCGCTAGTCCTACCATTGAACGAGGGGGCAATGCAGGAATGGTGCCGCTGCGAGGTCGCGAACATTTCGTAGGATCGCTGACCGCCTTTTAGAGTGTACGAGGTGAACAGGTTGAGGTCAAACTCGTGTGCATTTTGAGTTCGCCGCTGTGGGAAGGCAACGGGCAAGTGCGGTGAGTGATGCCCGTCCAGCGGGATCGCTGGTAGGGGCGGGCAATCAGCGGGAGAAGCTAAGCCGCTGCATTCAGCTTCGGAAGGGTGAAGAGGACGCGTTAGAAGGGTGAGAAAGGGCAAGCGGCGGCAGGAACAAAGACAAAGCGCATCGCCTGCGCGGATGAAAACCGGGCGAGCCGAGAGCAAGAATGAGGCTGAAGAAGGGGAGGACAAGGCAACGAGGGCAAAGTAGGCCCGGTGAGGCAAAAGGAGGACAGAAGAAGTAGAAAGGTACGGCACGAACCAGGCTGACACCCAAAGGAGACCGGGGCAAAGCGCGGAGAGGTAGCAAGTCAACTCTTTTGCGGGAGAGCTTGGTCTTGTATTGGTTTTAGTGGGTCTGTGAATGAGGCGGGAGGTCGCTGCCCCGGAACCGATCCAGATGGAACTCCGCACATTTGTGGTTCTGCTCGTCGCTGGGCAGCTCCGTCTCTTCCTGCCGTGTTGCCACCGTCCGGAAGCAGTGAGGGCAGATTGAGTCGTGGGAGCCATCGCGGTTTCGCCGATGAGGAAAGGCGTTCTGGAAGAGATCTAGCATCGCAACTCCTGCGAAAGGAAAAAATCCCGAGGGTGGCCGGCGCACTGTCGATTCAGCTACGTTGGCGACTTTTCTGCGTGGATCGAGAAGATAACAAGTGAGTAAATGAGGCAAAATTGTAACTGTTTAAGATCCAGATGTCAGTCTTGCAAGAGACATAAACTTGTGGAATTCCTGTGGAAATAATATTTGTACTGAACCGCTCAATGGAGGTAGATGGTCCGCGAGTTTTAGGGGCAGCACCCGAGGACGGCGGTTTACGAGAATATGTTCGTGGGAGCGAACCGCAGATTCTCCGATGCGCCGGATCAAGTTGAGCCAAGTGTGGGCATGGCGGAGGCCCAGTTACGGGCGGAGCTTGTACTGTGCAAGCTATTGGGCGCCGGCTTTGGTACTTAGGTTCTGGAGGTGCGGTAGACCACGCCGAGCAGTACGGATGCGAACACGACCCAGCCGAACTGATACCAGTAGAAGAATGGAAATCCCCAGAGGAATGGGGTAGGGCGGGCATAAAGGACTGGAAAGCAAAGGCCCAAATATGGGAGAGCCAGCAACCACATCCAGCGGCTTCTGCGATGCGCACGGTTCGCTTCCGCGCCGGTGTCGTTTGGTGGGGTTCGCATGCTGACGAGCAGGATACTGCATTTTCGCTTTGTGCGGTTCGGGTGCGCCGGCAGCGGCACGGACAACGGAAAAGCAGATCTCCTACAGAGACGTGATGGTAGGACGGACGCGGAACGCGGCTCCATAAGAGGGGCGTTCGGCAGCGGCATTCAGGCGTTTCGTCGTGAGGACGGGAGGGGATAGAGTGGAAGGTATGGCGAAGGCAGACCAAAATAAGACGGTGTCCGGCAGCGCTGCTCTTGTGGAAGCGATCGAGATCATGGCTCGGCTGCGCGGGCCGGATGGGTGCCCTTGGGACCGCGAGCAGACGTTCGATTCCATCAAGAGGCACACATTGGAGGAGACCTATGAGGTGTTCGATGCGATTGAGCGCCGCGCCTGGCCAGAGCTCAAAGACGAACTTGGAGACCTGCTGCTGCAGGTCCTCTTCTATGCCCAGATGGCATCCGAGGCTGGACATTTCACGATTTACGATGTCGCCGAAAGCCTCAACGCAAAGCTCATTCGGCGGCATCCGCATGTATTTGCCGGAGCTGACGCGGAGGATGCAGACGCGGTTCTGCGCAATTGGGAGAAGATTAAAGAGGCCGAGAAGCTTGCGGACGCGGAGACGAAGGGTTCCGGTGGCGGGCATAGTTCCGCGCCGGGGCACAGGTCCATGCTGGACGACGTTCCGCGCACGATGCCCGCAGTGCTGGAAGCGACAAAGCTCAGTTCGCGCGCGGCCAAGGTTGGGTTCGACTGGCCCGATGCGGCTGGACTGTTCGCTAAGCTGCAGGAGGAGATTGGGGAGTTGCAGGCCGAACTGGCTCCTGAAGCGGGTGAACGTTCCACCACGGCCATTGAGGGGGAATTTGGCGATGTCCTGTTCACCGCTGTCAACCTGGGCCGCCATCTCAAGATCGATCCTGAGTCGGCGCTGCGGGCGGCCAACCGGAAGTTCCGCCAACGCTTCGCCGCGATGGAGGAGGCCGCGGGCGGGACGGACGGGCTGCGGGCCTCGACGCCCCAGGAGCTCGAATATTATTGGAATCGCGCGAAGGAACGTGCCCGCGAAGTCGAGGAGTCATGAGCAAAGGCGATTCGGCGAAGATTCGCATTGGGCCACTGACGACGCTCGAATATTTCGAACGCTGCGTCGATCTTCAAATTATGGTTTGGGGCTACAGCGACAGGGATGTGGTGCCGCGGCGGGTGTTTGTGATTGCGGCGCGCATTGGCGGACAGGTGATCGGGGCGTTTGACGGAGACACTCTCGTGGGCTTCGCGATGGCGCTCCCGGGGTACCGCGACGGACAGGCGTATCTGCACTCGCACATGCTCGCGGTGCTGCCCGCGTATCGGAATGCAGGGATTGGGCGTGGGTTGAAGCTTGCCCAACGTGACGATGCGCTCCTCCGTGGATTTGACTTGATGGAGTGGACCTTCGATCCGCTGGAGATCCGCAATGCGTACCTGAACATTCATCGGCTGGGCGCGATTGTCCGCCGGTACCAGCCGGACTTTTACGGTCCGTCGTCGTCCCCGTTGCAGGCCGGGCTGCCGACGGATAGGCTATACGCTGAGTGGTGGCTGCGCTCGGGCCGCGTGGCCAGCCTTCTGAGCGGGCACCCCGAATCGGTGGAGGTGCTTGAACGCATCACCGTGCCGGGCCAGATGAGCGCCTGGAAACAGAGCGCCGGAGTCCGAGATATGGTGCTGAGAGTGCAGCAGAGAAACCGGGAAGCGCTGCAGGCTGCCTTCGCCGGTGGGCTCGCGGTCATCGATTTCTGTCGCGAAGAGGATGGCAGTGGCTGCTTCCATCTCGGCCGTTGGCAGTCGCCCCAAAGAGATCGACGGGGACACGCTTATCCTTGATTGCCACGCATGCAATGCAGCAGCACCGCACTAAAGGAAGACGGGTCCGACAATGCTTAACATCGACGCCATTCATCTGCGTGAGATCAATATGCCGCTGGCCTTTCCATTTGAGACCAGCTTCGGCGTGACCTCGAGCCGCCGCATTATGTTAGTCGAACTCGAGTCGGAAGGCCTGACGGCATGGGGCGAGTGTGTGGCCGGCGAGCACCCCTTTTTCAGTGAGGAATCGATCGACACGGCATGGCTGATCACGGAATCGGAGCTCGCGCCTCGGCTGCTTGATGCAGACGTCGAACAGGGAGGCAGCTGTCCTCGCATCCTCGGGCAGGTACGCGGTAACCGGATGGCGAAAGCTGCGCTTGAAAACGCTGTCTGGGACCTGGAAGCGCAAGTAAAACGGCTGTCGTTGTCCGAACTGTTGGGCGGAACGCGCGAGGTCATTCCGTGCGGTGTTTCGATCGGGCTGCAACCTTCAGTTCCACTTCTGCTGGAAAAGATCGAAACAGAACTGGCCGCGGGATACCAACGAATAAAAATCAAGTGCAAGCCTGGGAAGGACACCGTGCTGTTCGAAGCGGTTCGCAAGCGCTGGCCAGAGATTGCTCTGAGCTGCGATGCAAACTCTGCTTACAGGATGCGGGATTTGGATCATGTTGTGAGCTGGGACCAGTTCGAGATGGTGATGATCGAGCAGCCACTCTGGCATGATGACTTTTACTTTCACTCGATGCTGCAGAAGCGTCTGGACACACCGGTGTGCCTGGATGAATCGATTCGCAATCGGCGGGACGCCTTGGCCGCGATCGATATGGAGTCCTGCCGCATTATCAATATCAAGGTAGGGCGCGTTGGCGGGTTCAGCGAGGCGATTGCGGTGCACAATGCGGCAGCCGAGCGCGGTATTCCGGTGTGGTGCGGAGGCATGCTCGAGACGGGGATTGGCCGATCGCACAATGTCGCGCTCGCCTCGCTGCCTGCCTTCTCGCTTCCGGGGGATGTGTCTGCCTCGAGTCGCTATTGGACTGAGGATATCGTTGAGCCGGCGGTGACGGTGAGTTCGAGTGGAGAGGTCGTTGTTCCGACTGAGGCCGGACGGGGCTACGAGGTGCGGCGCGACCGCATTGAGGCGCTTACGGTGCGGAAGCAAACACTTTATGCGAAGGCCAGGGTCACGGTCTGAGTGTCCCAGGAAGTCACGGCTACGGAAGAGGCGTATTCAGCAGCAGGTGGATGGCGTCCTGATAGCTCATGGGGGCGAGGGTCTGAAATTTACTTGCTTGCACATGGGTGTTCACATTGATCGTTTTGACCATGAGCGCGCGGACTTGCGTCTGCATGGAAAAATCCGTAAATATCCAGCGACTGCCGCCGGCGTTGGTCTGATTGAGGGCGAGCCGTCCGCCGGGATAGATATGCGCGAGCACGCCCCAGCCGAAGTTGACGGCATGTGAGATATGGCCTTCCATGCGGATCAGTTGATGGGACCTGGAATCGATCCAGACCCGGCCCTCGAGCCCGCTGAGCGCCTGGGCTTCGGTGGTCGGGGGATTCCAGTTGGGATTTGGCTTGTAGTCGATAACGACTTCGGCGGAGGCGCGGTCCGCGGTTGTCTGCGGTTGACCAGGGACATATTGGAACAACATCGCAGTCGTCATCAGAGGTACCAGGCGGTCGGCGACCTTGCGATCGGACTCAGTGTTCTTGATGTGCTTTGCGAATGCAGCCGGGGAAGCCAACATGCCGTCCAGACGCTGCCGCTCGGCGTCGTCCTGGTCCTTGGTGAGCGGCTTGTCGTCCCTGAGGATGAGTCGCGCCACGGTGCCCTCTTTGCTTTCGACGACGTCGCGGACCTGATTGCCTTTCTCGTCGATGACATGCATGTGATAACGCAGATATGAGTTCTCGTGATGGAGCGCGATCAGTTCGTTTGCTGCCGCCTCTGAGATCCAATACCCTGGCGCTTGTGACAGCGGATCGCTCACCGCAGCTTTGACCGTGCCGCTCTGGGCGATGGCGGAGGGGATCTCCAGCGCGCTAAGCAGGGCTGCTGCAATCAGAATCCAACGCCATTTGCTCTGTGAGCCTGCTGCGAGACGGGGGTGAGTCATAGGGGATGGGAGAGGGCTTGCCTGTCCGCTTACATCTGTTACCAACCCGCACCTCGTCCTGTTGTTTTCGACATTCTGCTCATCTTACGTAAGACGGTTGATTCGCAACAAAGTTTAGCAGTTTGCCTCTGGGCATGAGCTTGGGTATAGTTCGGGCAAGACCTAGCCGCAGGAAACATAGCGAGGAGAGCAAAAAAGTATGAAGTCAGCAGAGGGTTCCACCGTGATCGGCAAGTCGGTCATCATCCGGGGTGATCTCTCCGGCCAGGAAGATCTATTCATCGACGGTGATGTTGAGGGGACGATAACATTGAAGGGCAGCCGTCTTACGATCGGCCCCAACGCTCAAATCAAAGCCGACATCAATGTCCGCGATATCGTCATCTTTGGCCGGCTTGCGGGCAACATTCACGCGGCTGGACGGGTAGATCTGCGCCAGTCAGCGTCGGTGAAGGGCGACATCTTTGCTGGAAGACTATCGATTGAAGAGAGCGCAGTGCTTAGCGGAAGGGTCGAACTTCAGGCGTCCACCGAACTGCCGTCCGCTTCTGCTTCTGTTGAAAAATCAACTCAGTCCGAGGCCAACACTCCACTTTTTTCTCAACCGACGGCTTAGATCAGAAAGGGAAGCGGGCTCATGCGCAGCCTTTTCGGCGGTAGTGCCAGCACGAGTAGTTCGCGCGGAAGCGAAGGCGGACGTGTACCGAGACATTCCAGCGGCTGGAAGGAATTGTTGAAGCACCTGCGGGCACAGGACTCGCTGCGCGTGCTCGACATCGGCCCTACATCCTCCACAAACATTAACTACATCACGAGCCTCGGCCACAGTATCTACATGGCCAATGTGGTGGAAGAAGCTTCAAAATCCGAGTGGTTGACCCAGAGCGCCGAGGGTGAGCCCAGCTTCGACGTCGAACGCTTTCTGCAGCACAACCTGAATTTCTCCGGGCGCATGTTCGATATTGTGATTCTATGGGACACTGCAGACTATCTTCCGGAATCTCTGCTGGAGCCGGTTTTCTCGCGCATTCATGAGGTGCTGCAGCCCGGCGGATATATGCTGGCGTTTTTCCACGCGGCCACCAGCCCGGATACCGCTTTCTGCCGGTATCACCTTACGGATACCGACATGGTCGATATGCAGCACGCGGGTGACTATCCATTGCTGCAGATATTGAGCAATCGAAAGATTGAGAACATGCTTCGAGAGTTCAGCAACTACCGGTTTTTTCTGGCGAAGGATAGCCTGCGCGAAGTGATTGTCACGCGATAACCGGCCAGGAGCAAGACATTTCAGTTTCCGGGAGGGGGAGGCATCAGCATTTGATGCTTCCCCTCAAGGAATTGCGACCTAGCCCTTTGCGTTTTGTTTCCTGCGCTCGGCCCAGCGCTTTTTCATTGCGTCGGCGATTCGCTTGCGGCCTTCGGGGCTCAACTTGCGTTTGCGCGGTGTCGTTGTCGATGATTCCTTGGCCGCAGTGTTCTTGCTTCCCTTCGGGCGGCCTCGGCCTGCACGCGTTGCGGTTCCAGGTGTTCCACCAAGCAGGGCGCGTGCCTGTTGCAGCTTCGCGATCTGCGCGTCGATCTCGGCAATAATACGACTTACTTCCACGGTGTTACCTCCCAAGCAGCTATATGTCATAAATTGGTGCTTATCTTTGCCCGTTGCCTGTCACATTACATTGTTACGAATGTACAGAACTGGATAACATGTTGCAAATAGAGGGGGGCCAGTGGACGTTCGTCATAGAAATAGTCCGGGGCGAGTGATGTCGACTTAGGGGGCAATAACCGGATGTTAGACTTCAGACGCGATGCGACATATCCACCCGCAACTTTGGGCTATGGCTCTCCTTTCAGGAGTGCTCCAGATTCTGCCGTTTCCTGTAGCAGGACCTACGCCACTGTGGCGCACTGCCTTTTGCTGGATTGCGTTGCTGCCTCTGCTATGGGCTCTTGTTGCTGGAAAACGCGACGTTACGCCACCTACTGCTGTTCAAGGAGCGGCTTTAGGATATGTGTGTGGGATTGCCTGGTACATGGGTAATTGTTATTGGATTTACCCGACCATGTATCTGTACGGAGGCCTGGCCAAACCGATCGCTGCGGGCATACTGGTTCTCTTCTGCTTTTACCTGGGCTTGTATTATGCGGTTTTCGGTGCGCTGATCGCGGCCTGCCGTATGCGCTTCGGACGCGAGAAGGCTTTGCTCGTTGTTCCTTTCGCCTGGGTGGCGGTAGAACTTGCCCGGGCCCGGATTACAGGTTTGCCATGGGACTTACTTGGCATGGCACAGGTGGACAATCCTATGCTCACGCGGCTGGCGCCGTTTACTGGAGCGTACGGCATATCATTTGTCATTGCCTTGGTGAATGCGCTGTTTCTGACCCGAATTCGGTTTCGTGAACGGCGCTACACACGACTGCTGCTGAGTGTTGGCGGAGTGGCGCTGGTCGTCATGTATGTCATAAGTTTGCGTTTTTTTCTTCCTGAAGCCTCCGCCACGACCAGCGCTACGGCCACTCTGGTCCAGGAGAACATCGAAGTCGGAGCAGCCAACATCGGCCCGCAGCCTACTCAGGAGCAATACCTTCGCTCGTTTTCCTATCTAAGCCGCTTTCCTTCGTCCCACTACTTCCTGGGCACTCCGGGACTTGCGGGTACCCAGTCTGTGTACGTGCTTCGGCCGCATTCGCCAGGAGACGGAACTTCCGTTCCAATGGCTACCGATCTAATCGTCTGGCCTGAATCGCCGGCACCATTTCAGGATGTCGATCCGCAATTCCTGGCGGCGATGCAATCGTTGGCACGCGCGACCCATGCGCCGATCATTGTGGGGAATACCGGCTTTGAACCCAATCGGAACTCGCGATCGGGATACACACCGTTCAATCGCGCTTCTTTTTTCGACTCAAACGGGACTTATATAGCTCACTACGACAAGATGCACCTGGTACCTTTTGGCGAATACGTTCCTTTCCGTAGGATATTTTTCTTTGCAAAAGATCTATTGAATGAAGTAGGCACGTTCGAGCCTGGCACTCGACGCAGTGTATTCAAAACCGGAAGCAACGTCTATGGGACCTTCATCTGCTATGAATCGATCTTTGGCGACGAAGTGCGGCAATACGCTCAAGAAGGGGCGGACGTGCTCGTCAACATCTCCAACGATGGCTGGTATGGCGATACGAGTGCTCCATGGCAGCATTTGAACATGGTAAGGATGCGTGCCATCGAAAACCACCGGTGGGTTCTGCGCGCTACCAACACAGGGGTTACTGCAGCAATCGATCCCTCTGGACGCGTAACGGAGGCAGCACCCCGCCACCTACGAACCAGCATTCGTGTCCACTTCGGCTACGAGCATGACCTTACTTTCTATTCCAGCCATGGCGACCTGTTCGCGTATGCCTGTGCGATTGTCGCTTCTGCCGTGTGGGCCATGACTTTTATTGGCAGGCCAGGCCGGCCGAGTACCATGCGTGCTGTGCCGGAAGCGTAGTTTGCTTACAGACCAATGCACTAGAATAGCTCTTATGCTTAGCGATCTTGAATATTCCTACTCCCCGGTCCGCGACAAAGTTCGCGATCTGCGGGAGTATCTTTGACTCGGCCCGACTGCGCCGCGAACTTTCCGTTATTGAGGAGAAAATAGCCGATCCTACCGTGTGGGCGGATGCCTCGCGTTCGCAACCTCTGATGCGGGAAAGGAAACGTCTTGAGAGCCTGCTGGCGGATGATGCGGAACTTGCGCGCCGCACGGACGACATTGAAGCATATTTCGAGCTTGCAAAGGAAGGGGAAGACACCGAACCGGATCTCGTGCGAGAGATACCGGCTTTGGTCGACTTCTCCGAAAAGCTGGAGTCGAAGACCATGCTTTCGAGCGAGACGGACCCGCTCAACGCAATCGTCGTAGTCCATCCAGGGGCGGGCGGCACGGAGTCGCAGGACTGGGCCGAAATGCTTATGCGCATGTACATCCGCTGGGGGGAGCGCCAGAACTTCAAAGTAGAGATTAATGAGGTTCAGGACGGGGATGAGGCGGGAATAAAGTCGGCGACGTTTACGATCAGCGGCGAGTTCGCGTTCGGTCTGCTCAGCGGCGAGACCGGGGTACATCGACTGGTTCGCATCTCGCCATTCGACTCTGCCAAGCGTCGCCACACCAGTTTTGCGAGTGTCTTTGTGTCACCAGAGATCGATGACACTATCGTCATCGACATCAAGCCGGACGATCTGCGCATTGATACCTACCGCTCCGGAGGCAAGGGCGGACAGCATGTCAACACTACGGATTCCGCCGTTCGCATTACGCATCTACCGACGGGTCTTGTTGCCGGCTGCCAGAACGAACGGAGCCAGCATAAGAATAAAGAAAGAGCAATGAAGCTGCTGCGTTCGCGACTATACGAGTACGAACTCGATAAGAAGAAGGCGGTGAGCAGAAAACTGGAAGACTCCAAGCTGGACATCAAATTCGGCTCACAGATTCGGAGCTATGTCCTGCAACCGTATCGCATGGCGAAAGACTTGCGCACGCGGGTGGAAGTAGGAGATGTGGATAAGGTTTTGGACGGCGATCTGGAACCGTTCATCCGCGGCTATCTGCGGATGCGGCGTGAGGGTAACTTTCCTGCTGAGGTGGTTGAGGACGACCTTGGTTGATGCCTGTTGCAAGGCAATCAGGCGACTAATAATCGCGGCCAGAAAGTGGCTGCAGCTATTTGCGCGCTCAGAATTCTTGTAACTCACGTGTGCTTGGCGCATCCAATTGTCTGGCAATGGAGGGAGAGAAACCCGTGAGCGTTGCAAAGCCAAGAGAAGTCGAGCAGTTTTCTGAGCAAACATCACTGCGAAAGCACCTGGTCGCGCTTCTCCGCGGTGGGCAAGCTCACGCGACATTCGATTCAGGTGTTGCAGACTTCCCTGCCGAACTTCGCGGTATTGTTCCCGCCAATCTTCCCTACTCGGCATGGCAGTTGCTTGAGCATATGCGAATCACACAACGCGATATCCTGAATTTTTCGGCTCCCCCAACGGGTGGCTATCATCCGATCCAGTGGCCTGCGGACTATTGGTCGAAATCTCCGCAGCCGCCAAACGAAGCGGCGTGGGACCATTCGGTTGCAGCTGTACGCAGCGATTTGAGCAACTTCATTGCCCTGACAGAAAATCCCACATCTGATCTGTTCAAGCCGTTTCGCTGGGGCGAGGGCCAGAATTTACTTCGGGAAGCGCTCCTGATTGCGGACCATACCGCGTATCACCTGGGTGAACTTATCGTGCTGCGGAGACTGTTGGGTGCCTGGCATAGCTGAAGTGACCAAGTGAGAGGCGTAGAACGTGAACGAACCGCAAACTTTTCGTGAGATGCTGGGAAGCAGTAGCAAAGAACACCCGCGCACCATTGCGGTGATAGGCCTCTCTGAAGATCCGCGCAAGCCCAGCCACTATGTCTCGGCATACATGCAGCAGCGGGGTTACAAAATTTATCCGGTCAATCCGGGGCTTGCCGAAGTTCTGGGCGAGCGTTCGTACGCCAGCCTGTCTGATCTGCCCGTGAAGCCTGATATCGTCAACGTCTTCCGTCTGCCGAAGTTTATTCCGGCGATTGTGGAGGAGATGATGCTGCTCGGATTGCGCAATCTATGGGTGCAGCAAGGGATTGTTGCATTGGAAGCCGCAGCACGCGCGGAAGCCGCGGGAATTCGTGTGGTGATGGATCGCTGCCTGATGGTCGAGCATAGCAACCAGAGATCGGCTTGATCGGCATCTCGCTGGAAGACCTACAATTGAGGTTTATGAAGAATCGCCATCGTATCTCCGCAGTGCTATTGGTCATTTGTGCGTTCTTCTTTCTGCCGGGGGTCGAGGCTCAATTGCAGAGTGTCGGCGATGGCGGCCCCGGGCCGGTCAAGGCGCAGCACCTGACGGCGGAGCTTGTTTCGCTCTCGCCCCGAATTGTTGCCGGCGGCAAGGTACAGGCTGGCCTGGTGCTTACACTCGAGGAGCACTGGCACGTCTACTGGCTCAATGCGGGTGATTCGGGCGAGCCGCCTCATATCGCCTGGACGCTTCCGACGGGGATCACGGCCGCAGCGATGCAGTTCCCGATTCCGAGCCGGCTGCCGCTCGGCCCGCTGATGGATTTCGGCTACGAAGATTCTGTGACGTTTCCGGTGGAACTCTCTGCCGGTGTGGCCGTGAGGCCAGGTCCTGTGCATCTGGACGCGAAGATCACCTGGCTGGTGTGCCGCGAGGTTTGCATCCCCGGCAAGGCGCACCTTGGATTGAACCTCACCGTTGCTCCGGCGGTACCTGCTGTTGCGGATTCGGCGCAACCGGTGGGTGCGCTTGGCGAGGCTCTCACACTCCTTCCGAAGGTTCTTCCGACGGATGCAAAGCTTACCGTGAACGGGGGCAAATCTGAGTTTGTTCTTACACTGATCACGGGCAAACACGAGACGGATGCGGAGTTCTATCCTGCCGAGCAGGACCAGATTGTTAATGCGGCTGATCAGAGTGTCGAGCCTTTGTCGAATGGGCTCCGTCTGCGCGTCCCCCGCTCGGAAGACCTGAAAAGCTTGCCTGCGGAGCTACGGGGGGTTATCAAGCTTTCCGACACGGTGGCCTATGATGTCGCGTCGCCTGTCATCGCGGGCGAAGTTCCGCCTGCGGCCGGAAGCTTGGGCCGCGGTGGGTCCTCGAGCGGCGGCGTAACAACACTGACCGCAGTCGGCCTTGCTTTTCTGGGAGGCATCATTCTGAATCTGATGCCGTGTGTCTTCCCTGTTTTGTTTCTCAAAGGGCTTGCGCTCGTGCAATCTTCGGGCGAAGCACGCAGTCGTCTGCGCAGCCACGGCGTGGTATACACGCTTGGCATTGTTGTGTCTTTCTGGATCATCGTTGCGGTGCTTCTTATACTTCGCGCCGAAGGAAGCCAGGCTGGGTGGGGTTTTCAACTTCAGTCGCCGACATTCCTTACGCTGCTCGCTGCCGGTATCTTCTTCTTCGCACTGTCGCTGGCGGGACTGTTCGATATTGGTCTCTCGTTGACGAGCGTGGGCGGAGAGCTTGCGCAGAAGCAGGGTTACACCGGAAGCTTTTTCACTGGCGTGCTCGCCACAGTAGTTGCGACACCCTGCACCGCACCGCTGATGGGAGCCGCGATTGGGTTTGCGCTGGCCCAACCCGCGGGCATTACTTTCGCTATCTTTACCGCGCTTGGCCTAGGGCTTGCTACACCGTATGTGCTCTTGAGCTTCCAACCGGCTTGGACGCGGCTGCTTCCGCGACCCGGCGCCTGGATGGAGATATTCAAACAGCTCACTGCGGCGGTTTTTTTCGCCACAGTCATCTGGCTTACTTATGTCTACGGGTCGCTTTTTGCGGGAGGCGACAGCGGGGGACAAGGCGTCTATCGCGTTGCTCTTCTGCTGGCCTGTTTCCTTCTCCTCGCCGTTGCCGGATGGGTGCTCGGACGCTGGCCTGCACGCTGGACCAGCACGCTTGCGGCTCTGCTGATTGCAATCGGTGCACTGTCTATTCCTCTTTATCAGCCTAAGAATAGGACACTGGTATGGACACCGTATACGCAGCAGGCGCTCGAACAGGCACGTGCCTCTGGTCACCCAGTATTTATCGATTTCACCGCGGCATGGTGCCTGAGCTGCCAGGTGAACGAGCGCCTGGTGCTGAAATCTGCCGACATTCAGCGGGAGTTCCGTAAAGATGGAGTTGTTCTTCTCAAAGCAGACTGGACGCAATACGACCCCGCGATCACCAGGCAACTCGCCGAGGTTAACCGCAGCGGCGTTCCGACTTACGTGATCTACCCCACCTCCCCTGGTGTCGCAGCTGATGTGTTGCCAGAGCTGCTGACAAAAGATGTTGTCCTGGCCGCGCTGCGCAAGGACATTGCACCCTGAGCAAGCTTTGCGGCCGCCGACCGCACCTCCGCTACTTGTTTGATCGTTTGCTTTTCTTAATTCGGGCGATTTCATCCATGCGTTGCGCGAGGAGCTTTTCCCGTCCTTCGCTAGTGGGGTGGTAGTAGCTGCGGTCCGAGAGGCTCGGGGGGAGGCATTCCATATCGGCTACGCGGCCATCGAGATCGTGGGCATATTGGTATTCCTTCCCGTAGTCGAGCGACTTCATCAGCCTGGTGGGAGCATTGCGCAGGTGCAGCGGTACCGGCTCAGCAATGGTTGCTTCGATGTCGGACAAAACGGCGCTATAAGCCGTATATACCGCATTCGATTTGGGCGCGAGTGCCAGATAAACGACCGCCTGCGCGAGCGCCAATCCGCCTTCGGGCTGGCCGAGGAAGTGCATTGCGTCGCGCGCGCTGAGGCACAGGTTCAGCGCCTCCGGAGCTGCGAGTCCTATGTCTTCGACGGCCATGCGAACGATGCGGCGAGCGCAGTACATGGGATCTTCGCCAGCTTCAAGCATGCGCGCCAGCCAGTACATTGCCGCGTCCGGATCCGAGTTGCGCACGCTCTTGTGTAGCGCCGAGATGATGTCGTAGTGCTGCTCGCCTTTTTTGTCGTAGAGCAAGACACGGCGCTGCATGGCTTCTGCGGCGAGCGGTCTGGTGATGAGGCGTTCTCCGCGTCCTTGCGCGAGTTTGGCTGCAACGTCGAGAGCATTGAGGGCGTTCCTGGCGTCGCCACTCGCGTACGCAGCGATTGTTGCGAAAGCTTCGTCATCGGCATCCATGCCCGTCTCGCCCAGACCGCGTGCAGGGTCAGCGAGCGCTCGTTGCAGCAGTTCGATGATCTGCTGTTCGGTAAGCGCAACCAACGTGTACACGCGACAACGTGACAAGAGGGCAGCGTTAATCTCGAAGGAAGGATTTTCGGTCGTGGCGCCGATAAGGCGGATGGTTCCCCGCTCTACGTAGGGGAGAAACGCATCCTGCTGTGCCTTGTTGAAGCGGTGAATCTCGTCGACAAACAAGATGGTGCGCGAACCGAAGCCTGCGGCCTTTTCGGCCTCGACCATGACATTCTTGATTTCTTTGATCCCGCTCAGGACGGCGGAGAATTCGATGAAGCTGGCCTGGGTCATTCTAGCGATGATCTTTGCGAGAGTCGTCTTGCCGGTTCCGGGAGGACCCCAGAAGATCATCGACGTGGAATCATCACCTTGGATCGCGAGCCGCAGCGGCATTCCAGCGCCGAGAAGGTGTTGCTGCCCGACATATTCGTCGAGGGTGCGCGGGCGCATCTTCTCAGCCAATGGCGCCTGCGTGGCTTGGGCCGCTGGTGCGCTGAGGGGTGAGGCGTCGAATAAACTCATTGGGCGCTGTCCCGTTTAGCTGCACGTTGACGCGAGGCTTCGTAGAGCAGGAGCGATCCGGCGATGGCGGCATTCAAACTTTCTACCGGGCCGGGGCATGGGATCATCACGCGAGCGTCGCACATTACTAGCCACTCCTCCGAAACTCCACTTCCTTCATTGCCGATCACGACGGCGCAGGGGCC
Source organism: Acidobacteriota bacterium (assembly GCA_030853485.1). Classification (GTDB taxonomy): domain Bacteria; phylum Acidobacteriota; class Terriglobia; order Terriglobales; family Acidobacteriaceae; genus Edaphobacter. The sequence continues at coordinate 83,839 of JALYVA010000078.1, read as the reverse complement.
AGCGAAGTCCACCTGTTCGGGCGCAACAACGTCCGGTCCATGCCGTCCTACTGCGGCGATCAGGCGGATGCCGCGTTGCCGTACCGCTGCTATCTCGGATGCGTTTACCGCAACGACAGGCACGCGAAAGGTACTGCCTACGCTGGCGCGGAGAGCTTTCTGGTTCCAGGCACTTACTGTGCCCGGGGTTGTGAGCACCCCGGAAGCTCCGAATGCTTCGGCAGAGCGCACGAGGGTGCCGAGATTTCCCGGGTCCTGGAGCCCGGCCGCGATCAGCAATAGCGGAGAAGGGCCAATGACGTCCTCGAGCACTCTGACCGGCGGCACGATCAGCGCAGCGATTCCTTGCGGCGATTGTGTCTCGACGGCGCTTTTCAATACCTCTTCAGTGAGTCGAAGGATTTCAATGCCGCGTGGCAATCTGGGAGGCAAGGCACGGCGCTCGCTGACGAAGACGGCCTTCAGCACCATTCCACTGCGTAAGGCCTCTTCAAGCAGATGATCGCCCTCGATCGCGACCAGGCCGCCGCTGAGCTTTGCCCGGCCCTCGAAGGCGGCTCGCAGCTGCTTTACGCGTGGATTGGTCCTGCTCGAGACTACGTTCGCCGGAGTTGTCATCCAGGTAAAATCTTACGCCGTCACATGGACCGGGCCTGTGCCCTTTTATAGAGGCGCTAAGGGCGGTATGCTAAGGATGCATTCACTCCCATACGTCCCATCCGGAGATTCGTAACCGGCACAGGAGCCAGATTTGACGGCTGAAACACTCCATATTCACCCCGACGAGCCCGAACCGGCGCTCATTGACCATGTCGTCTCCAGCCTGTCTAAAGGTGACGTGGTTGCTCTTCCTACCGATACCTTCTATGGACTTGCGGTCGACCCGGTTAATCTGCAGGCGGTGGATCGTATCTATGAGTTGAAGACCCGAGCCCGTCACAAGCCGCTTTCGCTCCTTATTGCAGAGGTTGCGCAGGCTTACGAGCTTGCGCGTCAGCTCGACTCAGCATTCGACCGGTTGGCGGAGAAGTTCTGGCCTGGCCCGCTGACGATTGTGGTGAAGGCGGGCTCGAAGCTGCCTTTGCGTGTGACTGCGAACACTGGGAATCTCGCGTTGCGCGTGCCTGAGGCGGCGATTCCTCGCGCCGTGGTAAGCCGGCTGGGGCTGCCCATTACGGCGACCTCGGCGAATCTTTCGGGATGTCCTGAGTGCGCGTATGCGTCGGGGGTGCGCGAGCAACTTGGGGATAAAATTCCGCTGATCGTCGATGGTGGTCCGACCCCGCGCACGACGGCGACGACGATCGTCGACCTTTCCGGTGGTGGGAGTTCGTGGATGATTCTTCGCGAGGGCACGATTCCGACGCATGAGATTGCTCTCGCCCTGCAGCATTAGGCAGACCTGTACACTGGGTCGATGCAAAATCAAGCAGCCGCCGGGTCAGGCTTAGCCGGTCAAATCTTATTTCTGTGCTGCTGCTGCGGGTGCGGCCCGGGATGACGAGTTTGAGATCCAATGTGCGTCGGGGAGGCGCCGGGGGGGTGTTCCTCCGGCGACTTCTTGCGGTGGTGCTGCTGGTGGCGCTGGGATGGTCGGTATGGGTTTATCGGCAGATCGACGCGGTGGCCAGTGAGGACCAGGCGCAGTCTGCCGATGCGATTGCGGTGTTCGGGGCGGCCGAGTACCTGGGGCATCCGTCGCCGGTGCTGCATGCGCGGCTGGATCATGCGGTCGATCTGTACCGGAAGCACATAGCGCCGGTGATCATTACCCTCGGCGGCGGAAGCGATAAAGACTCGGGCAATACCGAGGGTGGGGTTGGACGGGATTATCTGCTAGCTAATGGGGTTCCGTTTGGCGACATTATTGCCGAGACGCGTTCGATCGATACTGAGCAGCAGGTGCATCGTTTGGCGGCGATTGCGCATGAGAACAACTTTCACTACATTGTGGTGGTGTCGGATGGGACCCACCTGTTTCGGATTCGCGAGCTTTGCGAGGAGGCGGGGCTTGCTGTGTATACGTCGCCTCGTCCGGCGCTGGGGCACATCAGCGGGTATGACATGGCGATGCGTTACTTTCACGAGATCCTGAGCTACACGGCGCTGCGCCTGGATCTGCATGGCGACTGGATCCGGAGTTGGGTGGAAGGCAAGCCGGATCTCTGAGTGTGCGTGGTACCCCCCTCCCCCCTAAGTTGCGCAAAGTTTAAGAAAAGAAAGTACTTAGGCTTGGAGTTAGAGGCGCGGGCAAGGGCTGTTCTGCTCCGGACGGATTGGCCGCTCGGCGGCTGGATGGGGAGACGCCTGGTTTAGGAGTAGCGGGTGTGTCAAGGGGGGCTCTTTAGTGCTCGTCCTGCCGGACGGGCCTCCTGCGCGGAGGGCGGCCACTTCGTGGCGCGTGTACCGGTCGTGGTGAGACCAAGGCCTTTGGTCCACCCGTCGACCGGGGCGGAGGTTGGGTCAGCGGGCCATTTTATCGAGGTGGCGGAAGCCGTCGGTGGCGATGAAGGCGGTGAGGAAGATGGTGAAGTTGTAGCTGGCGTGAATAAGCGTGGAGGCGAAGACCGAGCGCAGGCGGAGCCGGACGACGCTGAGGACGAGCGAGAGGCAGAAGAGCAGGAGCAGTACGGGCCAGGCATAGCCCACCTGCTGACCGTGAACGACGGCGAAGAGAATACTGGTGAGCACAGAGGAGAAGGCGTAAGCGGCGATGGAAATTTTGTTGGAGGAGTTCCAAAGGTCGCGGGCGGCGTCGGTGCGTGGGAGCGCGAGCCAGTCGTAGGCGATGGCGAAGGCGGGCAGGAGGAAGCCGCGGAAGCCTATCTCTTCAAAGAGCGGGGCCAGGAGGGTGCCGAAGATGGCGATGAGCCAGACGTCGGAGGGCGTACGGAAGAAATCGTCGATGGGGATGTTCTTCGGCAGGGTGGCGAGCGAAGAGGCGGCTTGTACCAGAAGCGAAAGAGCGATGCCGCTGGGGACAAGCTTGAGAGCGTTGCGGCGTACGGCGTCAGGGTTGAAGTGGATGCCTTCTGCGAATGGGCGCTTCCAGAGAAGCGGGAAAAGAAACCAGGAGATGGCGATGGTGGCGAGGTAGGTGACGGCCTCGGAGGCGATCAGGAGCTTGGGTGGGACGTTCGACTTGAGGGTGTTGAGCGTGGCGTGGGTGAGGGGCAGGAAGGCGAGCTGGGTGAGGATGAGGAAGATGCCGGCGATGGCGAGAAACAGCAGCGCGTGACCGAGATTGGGGATGCGGTTTGGTGGGTCGTCGGGAGCGTTGTTCGGCGTGTTGTCCATTGGGGGGAGGAGGATGGCCTCGCCCTCGGGGAGGATCTGGTTGACGGCGGGGACGTCGGACTGGCTGCGGTTTTGGTTGGGGGTCGAGTTGTCCATGGGGGAGAAGAAGGCGGTCGTGCTTCGCCCGATCCCCACCTTAGCCGCAAGAAGCGGGGCGAAGCTGGGGCACCCGGTTTGTTGTCTGGATTGGTGCCCAGATGGCTGCCCGGATTTTTGGGCTCGGGAGGGGTTGTTCATTGTGCGGCCTGTTTCGTAGGCTTGTTCGTTGGTGTGGCCTTGAGCGCGGGCTTCGTTGGGGCCTTGGCCGTGCGGCCTTCGGCTGGTTTGACGGAGCTGGCTGTGGCGCGGCCGGTTTTCTTTTCGGGGGCAGTGAACTTGTCGCGGGCTTCCTTCTTCTTGTCGGGGGCGGCGAGGTGGGCGGGTTGAGGGCCGGCGTGGCTGGTGCCGTTGCGTTCGGCGAAGCCAGGTGCGCTGACGGCGTAGTGGCGGGCGAGGAAGCTGCCCGTATGCGATTCGGCGACGGTGGCGATCTGTTCGGGCGTGCCGTGGGCAACGATGCGGCCGCCGCCTTCGCCGCCTTCGGGGCCGAGGTCGAGGACGTAGTCGGCGTTGCGGATGATGTCGAGATTGTGTTCGATGATGATGACGGTGTTGCCAAGGTCGGTGAGGCGGTGGAGGACTTCGAGGAGTTTGCGAACGTCGTCGAAGTGGAGGCCGGTGGTGGGTTCGTCGAGCAGGTAGAGGGTGCGTCCGGTCTGTCGTTTCGACAGTTCTCTCGCGAGCTTCATGCGCTGGGCTTCGCCGCCGGACAGGGTGGTGGCGGACTGGCCGAGGTGGATATAGCCGAGGCCTACGTCAACGAGCGTTTGCAGCTTGATGTAGACGTTGGGAATGTCTTTGAGGATGGGAACGGCGTCGGCGATGGGGAGGTCGAGGAGGTCGGCGATCGAGTAGCCGTTGAACTTGACCGAGAGGGTCTCCTGATTGTAACGGCGTCCGTTACATACTTCGCACAGGACGTAGACGTCGGGAAGGAAGTTCATCTCGATGCGGCGCTGGCCTTCGCCCTGACAGGCTTCGCAGCGGCCGCCTTGCACGTTGAAGGAGAAGCGGCCGGGTTTGTAGCCACGTTCGCGCGACTCGGGGAGCATGGCGAAGAGATCGCGCATGGCGGTGAAGACGCCGGTGTAGGTGGCGGGGTTCGAACGCGGGGTGCGGCCGATGGGAGACTGGTCGATCTGGATGACTTTATCGAGCTGGTTGATGCCGATGACTTTGCCGTGCTGGCCGGGTTCTTCGCGGCTGCCGTAGAGCTCCTTGGCAAGCGAGCGGTAGAGGATGTCGTTGACGAGAGTAGATTTTCCAGAGCCTGAGACGCCGGTGATGACGGTCATGACGCCGAGTGGGAAGTGCGCGGTGACGTTCTGGAGATTATGGGAGTGGGCGTCTTCGACGGTGATCCAGTTGCCGGTGAGTTCGCGGGGTTTGGCTCGGGCGACGATTTCGATCTTGCCGGCGAGGTACTGGCCGGTTATGGATGCCGGGTTGTCCATGATCTGCTGCGGGGTGCCGTCGGCGATGAGATGGCCACCGTTTTTTCCGGCTCCGGGGCCGAGGTCGAGGACGTAATCGGCTTTGCGGATGGTGTCTTCATCGTGCTCGACGACGAGAACGGTGTTGCCTAGGTCGCGGAGGTTTTCGAGCGCGGAGATGAGGCGTTGGTTGTCGCGTTGGTGGAGTCCGATGCTGGGCTCGTCGAGGACATAGAGGACGCCGCGGAGACGGGAGCCGATCTGGGTGGCGAGACGGATGCGCTGGCCTTCGCCGCCGGAGAGGGTTGCGGCGCTGCGGTCTAAAGCGAGATAACCCAAACCGACGGCGTTGAGGAATTCGAGGCGCTCGATGATTTCGCGTTGGAGGCGGTCGGCGATGATGCGGTCGCGGCCGGTGAAGTTCATGTTGCGGGCGGAGGTGAGGGCGCGCTCGAGAGGGAGGGCGGTGAAGTCGGCGATGGAGACTTCTTCTTTGGATTTGGAAGAGGGTGTTCCGGTGGAAACCCAGGTCTCAGAATCGAGACCTGGGGCACCGGGTGTTATGCCTGGTGAGGAACCCACCTTAGACGGCGATGAGACCGCCGTCGAAGATGGGGCACCCGGTTTTGTGGTGGGGTCGGGATTTGTGGGGTTGGGGTTTCCGGTGGGGTTGGGATTTTGGGGGGAGTCGTAGTTTTTGAATGCCCGGTGAGTCGGGATCGTAATGGTGACGGCGAGGGATTCGGGGCGGAGACGTTTGCCGTGGCAGCGGGGGCAGAGGGTAGCGGACATGTACTGCATCATGTACTCGCGGTAGCCTTCGGATTTGGTGTCTTCGAGATTGGAACGGAGGTAGTTGAAGATGCCGTGGAAGCCGGTGCGTCCGGCCTCGCTGCGGGGTGGGCCGTAGAGAAAGAGGTGCTGCTGGTCGGGGGTGAGGTCTTCGAAGGGCTGCTTGATGTTGATCTTGGATTTTTCGGCGAAGAGCTTGATGAGGCGGAGGAGGTAGACGGAACCGCTGCCGGGGCCCATGGCGCCGTCGAGCAGGGGCTTGGACCAGTCGGTGATGGTCTTGCCGGGGTCGAAGTCGTAGATGCTGCCGAGGCCGTGGCACTCGGGACAGGCGCCGTAGTTGGAGTTGAAGGAGAAGCTGCGGGGCTCGAGGCGGGGGACGTTGATGCCGCAGTCGGGGCAGGCCATGGAGGAGGAGTAGAGGGTCTCTTCCTGCTGGCGCGTGATGGGATTCTGAATGCCGATCAGGACGAGGCCGCTGGCCATCTGGAGGGCTTTGAGGACAGAGGTTTCGAGGCGGCGGGTGTCGTATTTTGGGGTCGCGTTGGCCAGGGCGGCATTGACGCTGTTCTCTTTGTCCTCGGAGGGCGGGAGCGGCTTCAGGATGATGCGGTCGATGATGGCTTCGATGGTGTGATTCTTGCGCTTTTCGAGGCGCATGCCTTCGGTGAGCTCGGTCATTTCGCCGTCGATGCGGGCGCGAAAGCCTTGCTGGTCCAGGGCTTCGAGTTCTTCGCGGAACTCGCCCTTGCGGCCGCGGACGATGGGGGCGAAGACGGTGATGCGCTCGCCTGGGGACAGGGCGGCAATGCGCTCGACGATCTGCTCGGCAGACTGGCGGGTGATGGGGCGGTGGCAGTTGGGGCAGTGGGGCTGGCCTACGGAGGCGTAGAGGAGGCGGAGGTAGTCGTATATCTCGGTGATGGTGCCGACGGTGGATCGGGGGGAGCGGCTAGTGGTCTTTTGTTCGATGGAGATGGCGGGGGAGAGGCCGTCGATGGCGTCGACGTCGGGACGCTCCATTTGGTCGAGAAACTGCCGGGCATAGGCAGAGAGGGTTTCGACATAGCGGCGCTGGCCTTCGGCGTAGATGGTGTCGAAGGCGAGGGAGCTCTTGCCGGAGCCGGAGAGGCCGGTGACCACGGTGAGGGTGTTGCGCGGGATGCTGACGTTGACGTTGCGCAGGTTGTGCTGGCGCGCGCCGCGGACGGTGATGTGTGTGATGCCCATGATGGATGTGGGGCGGCGTTTGAAGCCAAATGTCCCAAGCTTCTAGGATACGACATGGTATCGAAGTGGTAACGGCGGGCGCGCGAAGATTCGGAAGGAGGAAACAACCCGGTACGGGAGGGCGTGTATCCAAACCAGCAATACCTACCCGGTTTGGGTCATTGTATTTGGCGGGCGTTTTGAAAGAATAGCCCTGAAGATGCTTGTCTCTGCGGCACCCAGGGTGTCCTGCAGAAGATGAAGGAGCGGATGTGAGTCTGTCGATTATGCTGGTTTGCGCGGTTCTGGCTTCGCTCGGGGTGGGTGTGCTGTTGGCTTATGGAGCCTGTGTGGCTATGTTTGAGGTGTTCGGCATGCACGCGCGGCGGGTGGCGGCGGAGAAGATTGCGGGGCGGGTGGTTGCACCGGCTCAGGTGATTGAAGGGTAAGTTTTTTTCTCTCGTGATTTGGGGAATGTCTTTCGTCGTTGGCGCGTGGGAGTCGGCTATTGGTTGGGAGCTTGCTGTTGTTGGCGGAGGCGTTGAAGCTGGTCGAAGATTTCCTGCGGGGTTTTGACGCCGTTGGGAGATTGCGGCTGCTGGCCAGGGTCTGACGGGGGTTGAGATGCGGTGGCGGGAGTAACTTCGACAAAAGAACCGTGATGTGGGCTGCTGGATGGTGAAGCGGAGTTGACGGGCTCTGCCGATTTGGACTGTTCGGCGGGTTCGGGTGCGTCGTCGAAAACGCTTGCGTTGGGGTTGGGCGGAGTGGGACCACCGAGGCGGGGGGTGAGGATGAGTTCGGCTGGCGTTCCGGCGTCGCGGTGGAGGAGCAGCATGTTGCTTCCGGTGCCGCTGAGCAGAGTCGCTAGAATGTCGGCTGGTGCAGAGGGACCGTACTGGCCAAAGACGCGCTCATCGGCGACACCTCCAGTGATTTTGACGCCGGTCTCGTGCGAGATCTGACGAAGTATCTGGTTGAGGCTGGAGTTGTCGGCAACCACGGAAAGCATGCCGTTGGTGTAGACGATCTGGGCGTGGCGCGACTCTGGCTGGGACGGGACTACGGGAACCGCGGCTTGGGTGGCGGGCATCGCGGGAAGCGTCGGGGAGGCCGGGTGGCCGGCGGCTGGTTTGCTTTGTGCGTGGGCGGGGCAGGAAAGAACGACGCACAACGTCAGGGAGAGGCATGACGTGACGTTGAACCGGGTTGATGACGGGCTAGGCATTGTTTTCTAGACTCTCGAAGGGCGGAAGACGTCATGTCCGCGTCACGCAACGATGTGGCATTAGTTTATCGTGAGCCGAACCCGAGCAGCCGCAGGGGGAGTGGGAGCAGCGCCGTGGACCTGCCTTGGACGGGCGTTTGTACTAAACTTGAGTTTGTTGTCCCCTGCAACCGTAACTCCGGCGGTCTTGTTGCGGGCTGCGGGCGTATGGCAGCAAATGGTGCGAATGGCATGATCACGTTCAAGGTAGCTGCGCTCGGGTTGGGGTTGCTGGTTGGGGGAATCGCTTCGGCCGAGGTGTGTACGACGCAGTCGCAGATGAGTGCGGCGGACCGGGACGGCCTGGCAGCGGCGGCGCGGAGTCTCGCGGCGAAGGTGCAGGCAGGCGACGTTAGCGGGCTGCAGGCGGCCACGGCGGCTGAGTACGGCAAGGATTTCAGCGGCATTGGAGGCGTGGTCGGCAGTATGGCCGCGAAGGTGAAGGGGGGCACGCTGGCGGTGGAGCAGGTGTATGTCCTTGATGCCGGCCAGATGAAGCCCGGAGCAGATGGCACAGTGCCCGACGCGCAGTTTTTCTGCTCGTTGAATAAATCGGTGGCTGAGGCGGATTTCCTGATTCCGGGACTGGCGCCGGGACGGTATGGGTTTGCCATGGTTAATGTGAACGACGGGAGTACGCCCTGGAGGCTCTCATTTTTGTTGCGGCAGGAGCGAGGCAAATGGGCGATGGCCGGATTTTATCCGAAGCCGTTGTCCGCGGCCGGCCACGATGGGCTTTGGTACTGGACGCAGGCTCGGCTGATGACGGCGCGGAAGGAGCATTGGAACGCGTGGTTTTATTACCAGGAAGCGCAGAATCTTCTGTTGCCGGCCGCATTTGTGCAGAGCACGCATTCGGAGAAGCTGAAGGCGGAAGAGGCGGCGGCGGCGCCTCCGGCGTTGTCTGATGGAGTGAGTACGGAGACACCGCTGGTGGTTAAAGGCCCTGACGGCGCTGAGTATCACTTCACGGGGCTGGGCGTGGATGATTCACTGGGCAAAGAGAAGGTTGACGTGACCGCACATTTGAAGGTGGACGAAACATTGGGCGATGCAGCCTCTGCGCGGAAACGCAATGACGCCGCGATGCTGGCCCTGGTGACGGCATATCCGGAGCTGCGCAAGCCATTTCATGGCGTGTGGATCTTTTCCGATGCTGCGGGACAGAATCCGTTTGTTACCGAAGAGGCGATGAGCGACATCCATTAGTGCGAGACACATCCCAGCACGAGCGGCGCCGGACTTGGCTCCAGAAGCGGGTGGGCTGATGGACGCTTTTCGGGAAGATGCTATGGTGGGAATGTTTCGTCTGCACACTGAAGATTTCGCCGTCTGGATTCCGCTCTGCAGCAAAAGCCCTCGAATCGGGAACGAGAAGAAAGAGAAAGATCATGATCAAGAAAACGCTTTTGCAGGCGATTAAGGAACGAAGGGCCACACCAAGCTTCGACGGGGCGCCTCTGCCAGCGGAGGACTTGCGGCAGATCCTCGATGCCGGGCTGCATGCGCCGAGCGGATATAACATGCAGCCCTGGCGCTTCGTGGTGGTCCAGACGCCGGAGCAAAAGAAAAAGCTGCGGGCTGCAAGCTACAACCAGGGCAAGGTGGAAGAGGCATCCGCGGTGATTGTTGCCTGCGGCGATGCGGACGGCTGGCGCAGAGATTTGGACCTGATGCTAGAGCTGGGACGCAAGGGCGGGATGCCGGAGAGCTATGCGGTGCAGGCGCAAAGCAGCGTATCGAATTATCTTTCGAGTTTCAGCAGTGGGCAGATGCAAGGATGGCTGAATAAGCAGGTGATGCTTGCGTTGACGCACATGATGCTGATGGCCGAGGTAATGGGCTACGACACGGCGCCGATGGAAGGCTTTGAGCAGGACAAGGTACATGAGGCGTTGCGTCTGCCGTTGAGCTACTGGGTGGTGGCGCTGCTTGCAGTGGGACACCTGAAGGGCGCGGACAAGTTCGATGGCGGACGTTTTGAAATAGGCCATACGGTCTTCGGGGAAGAGTTCGGCAAGCCTTTGAAGTGACGTTCCGGAAACGAGTGTCTATGAAGGCTGCCTTGCGTGTTCTGGCTGTTGCGGCTTTGCTTATCGTGACTGCGGGAGCCGTGTTTTACCTGCGTCCGCTTTGGGTGGCGGACCAGCAGATTCGCTTTCATCTGTGGCGCGAAGGCGTGAAAAGCAAGTACGTGGAAGCCGGTGGATACAGGCTGCACTACTTCGAAACTGGCCCCCCTGCGGGAACGCCGCTGGTTCTGGTGCATGGGTTGGGCGCGCGGGGCGAGGATTGGGCGGCGATGCTGGCACCCCTTGCTGCGCAGGGATTCCATATATACGCGCCCGATCTGCTGGGCTATGGGAGGTCGCCGAAGCCGGATGTGGACTACTCGATTTCGCTCGAGGAGCAGACGGTGGTGAAGTTCATGCAGGCGGTGCATGTGCCGCGGTCGGATGTGGGTGGATGGTCGATGGGAGGGTGGATCGCGATGAAGCTTGCGATCGATCATCCGGAGCTGGTGGATCGATTGGTGATCTACGATAGCGCGGGGGTGTATTTTCCCGCTACGTTTGCGGCGGAGCTATTTACCCCGACTGACGTGGCTGGGCTCAATCACCTGATGGCAATGCTGACGCCGAAGCCGATCAAAATGCCTGCGTTTGCCGCGAACGATGCCGTGCGGAAGCTGCAGCGGAATGCGTGGGTGATCAATCGAAGCATGGCGGCGATGACAAACGGGCGAGACCTGCTGGACTTTCAGCTGTATCGCATCACGGAGCCGATGCTGGTTGTCTGGGGGGCGCAGGATGAGTTGATTCCGGTTGCGGTTGGCGAGCGAATTCACAAGAGTGTGCCCCAATCGGCTCTGCGTGTGGTGGAAGGATGTGGGCATCTTGCACCGGCGGAGTGCGCCGCGCCGGTGGTGGCGAGTACAGTGGAGTTTCTAAAAGCGCAGCCACCGATTGTGGGCGGGGAGAAGACGCTGGCTTCGCAGTAGGAACCTGGTTGAGGGGAAGGGTGTGCTGCCGGACGGACCCGTTGCTTGGGGGGAGGCCACCTGGTGGAGTGTGTTCCTCCCCTTCGGCGAGCGCTCCCGTAGTCGCGAGGAAGTTCAGGAATCGGATGGGGGATTGCAGGGTGCGTGCTAGGGCAGCGCAACGGAGAGGACTCAGTCGGTTTGCCACTGGTAGGCTCCGGGTTGCGGGAGGCCGAGATGGGCGAGGACGCGGTGGACGAACTGCTGAGCCATTTCGGTGGTGCTCTGGGGGTGATTGTAGAGGGTGGGAATTGCGGGAAATATGGTGGCACCCGCATCTGAGGCGAGCTGCATGTTGCGAAGGTGAATGCGGTTGAAGGGGGTTTCGCGGACGCAGAGGATAAGCGGCCGGCGCTCCTTGAGGCAGACGTCGGCTGCGCGGTGGAGGAGGTTCTCGGCAAGACCGTTTGCGATAGCGGCCAAAGAGCCCATGGAGCAGGGCAGGACGATCATGGCAGTTGTGGAGTAGCTGCCGCTGGCGATGTTGGCACCAATGTCCGAGGAGGCGTGCTGCTGCACTTTATCGCATGGACCGCCGAGGAGCCTTTGGGCGAGTTCATTGCGTCCGCTGAGGTGGAGTTCTTCCGCGAGGACGCGGAGGGCGTTGTCGGAGACGACGAAGTTGATCTTCGCGACACGGGTGTCGGCCGCAAGGGCGCGCAGCATCTCCGCGGCGTAGATGCTGCCGCTGGCTCCGGTGACGGCCAAGGTGATGTTGATGGCGGTTTGGTCAGGCTGTGGCACAGAAATGATTATCGCTCACGTGCTGCGCAGGGCGTAGGCGATGAGGGTCTGGCCGCGAATGCCCTGTGCGGCGTTGAAGGCTTCGTTGCTCGATTGCTCCCGGGAGGACAAGGCAGGGTCGAGTTCGCAGGCGGAATCTCTTCGGTAGAGGCCTGGATGAAACAGAGCTCGCAGGTGGCGAGGTTGACTTCCCCGTCGTCGCCGGGAGTGCGCATGGGTGGGCCGAAGGTGCGGCAGAGGATGGGGCGGTGTCGATACAGATCGCAGGTGCCGGTGACGGGGTCGAGGACGGGGCAAGGTTCGTCGTTGGCAAACTCTTCGAAGAGGATGGCGGCTTCGTGGTCTTCGTTGAGAATGCCTGTGGCGGGGTCTCCGGGGAACCAGGGGGCGAGGCGAGCGAGCGAGTGGGCTACGCGTTGGCGGATGCGGGCGGCTTTGGATGAATCGGCCGGGTCAAGGGCGAGGAGACCCTCGCGGAGGCGTGCTGCATCTTCCAGTGCGATGGGAAAGACGCCGATGCAGCATTGCGAACAGCCGGGACGGCAGGCGAGGTGTGGGCCGCCGCGGCGATAGGCGTCCGCTACGGCCGAGTCGACGATTTGAACGAGAGTCTGGTGCATGGTGACCTGGGACGGAACTCACATCCTACGGGATGAAAGCCTGGCGCAACGCCACAAGGTGCGTTCCGGCCTGCGCGTTATTGCGAGCAGATAGCGGTGGGGCTATCTGCCATTCGCGTAATTTGGCACCGAGGGCACAAGGCCGCGGAGTACAAATTCTCTCACCAGATTTCCAATGGCATTGGCGCCAGTGGTGATGCCGAGCGTTTCAACGGTAAGGCCAAGGCCTTCGCTCGACTCGGGATGGTAGGCGTTGGCGATGCCGCCGGCAGCCAGGCTACCCAGGACATGAGAGTAGTTTGGCTCGGTCTTTCCATTGTCGCCGCGGCAGACGAGCGTGGAAGCCAGCGCGTGCCATGTACGGGACCGGACACCGCCTGAACCCTGGTAGAAGTAGCGTGGGTCCTGATGAAGCAGGGACGGCAAGATCGCGCTGCCGATTATTCTGCTGGTGAGTTGGTCGCCATAGGCGGCAGCGTAGCGCTTGCCGTAGCCTTCGATGCCGGGTCCGTAGCCGGGGTAGGTTCCGTTGAACTGCTCTGCCCCGGCGACGCCTGAGACGATGAGGAAATTGACGGGGTCGATCAATGCGCGGAAGGCCAGCTTGTATTTTTGTTTGGGAGACATGGGTTCTGCCTTCCAGATGTAGCTGGTGTAGAAGTTGGGAAAGACACCCAGGACGCGCTGCTGCTCCTGCTGCTGCACCTGGGCCTGGGCGACCTGTTCGGGAGAGGCGGTGACGTCGACCGAGGATGACGTTGAGACGTTCAGCGCGACCTTCGGTGCTTCGAATTTCTGGCCGGCCAAGATTGGAAACTCGTTCGAGGTGTAGGTACTCATGCCTGCGGCCGAAACGATGAGGCGAAAGCGTCCGGCGGGCAGATCAGTAAACGTGAAGACTCCATCGCCGCCGGTGACCGTGGTCCGTTCACCCAGTATGCCGGGCGCGGTGAGGACGACTTTAGCGCCGGGGACCACGGAGCCTTGCGAGTCCTCAACGACGCCCTGTACCTGGCTGGTTCCCTGGAGTGCCGGTTTACTGGTCTCTCCGGCCTGCAGCGCGTAGCTCGGTGCGTTGGGCAAGCCGTCGTTCATGGCAAGGGCTTGGCCCGGTGCCACATGCGAGCAGGCGATGAGGGCCAAAGCTACAGCTGCTCGGCGTCCGAAACTGCTCACAAAGCCGGTCTCCCTGAACATGGTACGTGGTGAAAGTTGGCGCATATTAGAGTTCAGATGCAATACCTTTGGCGGTAGCGCTATGGGCAGGAACTATTGGGCGAGATCAACCGGAGATGAGCATGACGAGACGAGAACTGCGCGCCCGCTAAACTGCCTTGCGCTGGAAGGTGGTTTTTTTGGTGCCGGCGAAGGAGTCTTTTGCCTTGACGGAGACGGTGGAAGATCCTGCGATGGGGGTTCCGCCGTTCTTTGCGTTGGCGGCTTTTTCGCGTGCTGCCTGGAGCTTCTGGGCGGCGCGGCCGAGTCCGCGGGTCTTGATGTCGGCTGCTTTGGGAATGAAATCACTCATAGAGAAATCCTCTCATGGTGTGAGCTTTCCGAACAAGGCGCATGGCTGCGGCGCGCGGTACCTCTCGGCAGCGCCCAGACGGTTCAACCCAGGACGCGCGTAAAGATGGCGTCTACGTTGGCGAGCTGGCGAGTGTAGTCGAAGGCGCGGGATAACTTTTCCGGGGAGAGGCGGCTTGTGATCTCCGGGACCTTCGCTATTTCGTCCCGGAAGACCAAGTCGTTCTTCCAGGAGTTCATGGCGTGAGTTTGGACAAGGCGGTAGGCGTCTTCGCGGGACATGCCGGATTCGGCTAGGTCGAGCAGAAGCTGGCCGGAGAAGATGAGGCCGCCGGTGGATTCCAGATTTTTGAGCATGCGCGCGGGGTAGACGAGGAGTTTGGCGAGGAGGTTTTCGGTTTTCGCGAGGAGATAGTCGGCGAGGATCGTGGAGTCGGGCAGGATGACGCGTTCGGCGGAGGAGTGGGAGATGTCGCGCTCGTGCCAGAGGGCTACGTTTTCAAAAGCCGTCTGGGCATTCGAACGGATGACGCGGGCGAGGCCGGAGATTTGTTCGGAGGCGATGGGGTTGCGCTTGTGGGGCATGGCGCTGGAGCCCTTTTGCTTTTCCGAGAAGAACTCTTCGGCTTCGCGGACTTCGGTGCGCTGAAGGTGGCGGACTTCGGTGGCGATCTTGTCTAACGTGCTTGCCAGAACTGCCAGAGTCGCCACGTAGGCAGCGTGGCGGTCGCGCTGGACCACTTGCGTCGCGACGGCTACTGGAGTGAGACCAAGTTGGTTACAAATTGCTTGTTCGTGCTCGGGCTTGAGGTGGCCGAAGGTGCCGACGGCCCCCGAAAGTTTGCCGACGCGGAGGTCTTCGGCAGCGGCGTCGAAGCGGGTGAGGTTACGCTGCATCTCGGCGTACCAGAGGAGCAGCTTGAGGCCGAAGGTGGAGGGTTCGGCGTGGACGCCGTGGGTGCGGCCGATGATGGGCGTGTGCTTGAACTCGAGAGCGCGCGCCTTAAGGGTGTCGGAGAGGGCTACGATCCCGGCGCGAATGATGGCGGAAGCTTCTTTGAGCTGCAGTGATTGCGCAGTGTCGACGACGTCCGTGCTGGTGAGTCCAAAGTGCAGCCAGCGGGAATCTTCGGGGGAGTCGATGTGTTCGGCGACGGTGGTGGTGAAGGCGATGACGTCGTGCTTGACCTCGGCTTCGATCTGGTTGATGCGGTCGACGGTGAAGCCGCCCTTGTCGCGGATGGCGTCGGCGGCCGACTGGGGGACGAGTCCAAATTGCGCGAGGGCCTGGGAAGCGGCGGTTTCGACGGTCAGCCAGCAGCGATATTTGTTTTCGTCGGACCAGATGCGTCCCATGGCGGGGCGGGTGTAGCGGGCGATCATGTTCTTCCTTGTCGTGCGCGGGGCGGACCTAGTGTGAGATGAATTTATTTCTTGGCGACGCCGAAGAGCTCGGACATCTCATCGTGGAGGAAGCCGCGGCCGGGCTTGTAGGGCTGGACCCATTTGCCGTCGATGACGAACTGCGGGATGGCGCGCTTGCCTACGTTGGCAATGAGTTGGTCGGCGGCACCGGGGGTGTTCTCGATGTCTATCTCTTTGAATGGGATGTTGTGGGTGGCAAGGAAGCGCTTGGCTTCGCGACAGTCGCGGCACCAGGAGGCGGAGTAGACGGTGAGATCCATACCTATATCTTACCGGTCTTCGAGTAGTAACCGTGCCCTTCCCTTCTGAAGCAACGATTATGTCGGCTCGAATTTGGGGTGCGCTGGTAGATAGTGGGCTGGTTTACTGCTCGTGATAGTTGCGTATGAGGCCGCCGTCCAGAAAATAAGTGGAGCCGGTGACGTACGCCGCGTCGTCGGAGGCGAGGAAGAGAGCGAGGCCGGCAACCTCGTTGGGGGTTCCCATCCGTCCCAGAGGGATGTTTTTGAGCAGGGCGTCCAGTTCGGTTTTGTCGGACATCATGTTGGCGTTGATGGGGGTACTGATCGCGCCTGGTGCAATGTTGTTAACAGTGATTCCGAGCGGCCCGAGTTCCACGCAGAGGTCGCGCATCAGCATGCGCATGCCCCCCTTGGAGATGCAGTAGGTGGAGAAGTTGGGGAAAACCATGTCCTCGTGAACGGAGCTGATGTTGATGATGCGGCCGGGCTGCTTCAGGTCGCGAAGACGGCGCACGAAGGCCTGGGTGAGAAAGAAGGCACCCCGAACATTGACGTGCATGACGGCGTCGTAGTCCATCTCGGTGACCTCCCAGAAGGGAGCACTTTTTTCGATTCCGGCGTTATTAACAAGGATGTCGCAGCGTCCGAGTTGGGTGTACGCCTGATCGACGAGATTCTGTGTATCAGAGACCTTGGAGACATCGGCTTTGACAACGACTGCTTTTCCGCCCGCGGCTTCGGCCTTGGCTTTGGTCTCGTCGGCTCCCTCGGGGTGGTTGAGATAATCGACGACTACGGACGCGCCTTCACCTGCAAGACGGATGGCGATGGCTTGACCGATACCAGAGCCGGAACCGGTGACGATGGCGACTTTTCCTGCAAGGCGACCTGACATAGATTTTCCTATTCTGAGGGTGGTGTGCGAGTGGAGGATTTCGTGGAGATCTTCTTTGCCGAGGTCTTCTTGGTTGACGTGTTTCTGCTTGAAGTCTTCTTCCCTGCTGTCGTGGAAACTTTCGGTGCTGCGGGTCTCGCTGCGGATTTAGTGGTTTTCGCGGACTTGTCTGGCGTCGGGGGGTCCTGTTTCGCGATGACGTGAGAGAGCAGTGATTTGGCTTTTTCCAACTCCGCATGACGGGATTCTGGAAGGTTTTTGCCCGCTCGGTTGATGTAGAAGTTGAGCATGCGCATGCCGGACGCGGGGCCTTTGGGGGAGGTCTTCTTCGAGGTGAGCTCACGGGCTATCGTCGCGGCGTCTTCGTTGAAGAGGCCTTCGTGCGGGTGAGTAGAGTCGGTGTCCACCTTCGCCAACCACCGCTTCTGTGCTGCGCGCTTCTTTGTTGTCATCGGCGTCTCCCCGGGTGTTTCCCTGCTTGCGCCCGCCTCGAATTGTAAGATGCGCGTTGTGGCATTTTGCTGGCGGCGTTTGCGAAAAAAGCTGGTAAGCAGACTGCTGCACTGGACGGCGAGGAGGTTGGGTGTGAGCTCTAGTTTGTGATTGAGCTGGGGATGATTGATGACGGACAAAACGGTGCCGCAGGCCCCGGCTTTTGGGTCGCGCGCGGCGTAGACCAGGCGGGCGAGGCGGGCGTGGAGAATGGCTCCGGCGCACATGGCGCAGGGCTCAAGGGTGACGTAGAGGGTGCAGTGGTTGAGGCGATAGTTCCCGAGCACGAGCCCGGCCTGACGGAGCGCGACGATCTCGGCGTGGGCAGTGGGGTCGGAGTCGCGGAGGACGCGGTTCTGTCCTCTGCCGATGATTTGATCGTTGTGAACGACGATAGCACCGATGGGAACCTCGCCTGCAGCCTCGGCTGCGTGGGCTTCGACGATGGCGGCCTGCATGTAGGTGATGTCTTGCATGGCTAGTAGAGGTTCGGGCCGGCTTCAGACTCGAGCGCGTGCAGGAAGGATTTCATGGCGGCGATGCGGGGCGACGCGAGAGTTTTGGAGGATTCGAGAATAAGTTTGTCGGGAAGAATTTCGAGTTGCTTCTGTAGGGCGTGCAGGACGTGGGTGAAGGTGTGGAAGCGGGTGTCGCTGCCGAGTTTGGCGAGCGTGCGGGTTATGCCGATTGCGCCGAGCTGCTCGAGGATGTCGGCGTCGCGCGCGATGGTGGCTTCAAGAGTGACGGGGGTGTCCTGCGGCTGATGAGTGCGAATCACTTCGAGCACAGCCGGGATTTTTTCGGTGGGGAATCCGGCTTCGGCGAGGATTGCAGGGGCTTTTTGCGTGATGTATTCGACGTGGTCCCAGGTTTTGAGAGCGGCTTCATCTTCGGGCCGGTGGCCGACGAAGACTCCCAGGTCGTGAAGCCAGACCGCCGCGAAGACCACATCATCATCGTAGTCGAGACCGTAGCCGATCTGCCGAGTGAGTGCATAGAGGCGGGGCTGGTGGCCGAATTTATGGGTGGGTTGCGCGTTGGAGGCGATGTAGGTTTCGAGCGCACTGCGGAAGGAACCCATCATGCTGGCTCGCTGCGGCGGGTGCTGGGCTGCGCCTCGGGGCCAAAGAAGTGGGCAATCTGCTGCGCGAGCGCTTCAAGCGCGGGGCGACGCTGCGTGAGTTGCGCTTCATCCAACACGAACTGCCTGATCCAGAGTTTTTCGAGCAGAGGTTGTAGCTGTGCCGCGGTAAACTTGCCCGTGGGATAGCCCAGAGTTTCTTCGTAGAAGTGCTTCGCTTCTGGATCGTACTCGTCAAGAGGGCAGTCGTCCGCAATGAGGCCTTCGATGTCCGCTGTCGCGAACAACTCCTTTAGAGAAGTCAGGTCGGGTGGAGGCGGCCACGGCTTTGTCATGCAGGCTCCTGCTGGGAGAGGCAATGAAGGGTGCCGAGGCCCCAGACGAGATCGACGGCATGGATGCCGATGATTTCGCGGTCGGGGAAGCATGCGGCGATAGAGTTGAGGGCATGACGATCGTTGGGATCGTTGAAGGTTGGGACAAGGACGAGCCCATTGGCGATGTAGAAATTCGCGTAGCTGGCGGGGAGGCGCTGCTCTTCAAAGACGACGGGGGCGGGCATGGGAAGTTCAACGATGTCGAAGGGATGTCCGGCGAGGTTGCGAGCGGCGCGGAGCCGTGCTAGATTTTCCGCGAGCGGCAGGTGGTTCTCGTCGTGGATGTCGGTCTCGACGCAGGTGAGGATTCGATTCTCTCCGACGAAGCGTGTGATGTCGTCCACGTGGCCATGGGTGTCGTCGCCGGCGCAGCCTTTGTGAAGCCAGATCGTCTGGTCGACGCCGAGGTAGTCGTGAAAGGCCTGTTCGAGATGCGCGCGCGTTTCGTCCTGATCGCCGAGCCCTGGGTTGCGTTCCTGAATCTTGGAGAGCAGGCACTCCTCGGTGGTGAGCAGAAGACCAGCGCCGTTGGTATCGATGCTTCCGCCTTCGAGGACGAAGCGATGAGTGCGCCCGTCGGGCAGGATAAGCGCGGGCTGGAACTGCGGCATGTCGTAGTGCGTGGCTACGTGCTGGGGGACTTGATCGTCGCGTCGCCAGTTGTCGTATTTGGCCCAGGCGTTGAACTTCCAGTTGGTGATGGCGAGTTCGCCTGCGGGATTTTCGCTGGAGCCTTCGACGCTCTTTTTTACGAAAATTGGACCGGAGTCCCGTAGCCAGACTCGGTCGGTTTGCCAGGGATGAAAGTGGAGGCGTGCGAGGTTTGCGCCTGCGCGGCGGAGGAGGCTGGTGGCGCGGCGTTCGGCCTCGGGGTTGTTGATGAGTATATGAACGTCTTCGACACGGGAGAGATGGCGGACGATCTCGGCGTAGACCCACGGGATGGGCTGAAATTTACCCGGCCAGTCATCGGCATTATGAGGCCAGGCTATCCACGTGGCGGCGTGGGGTTCCCATTCAGCGGGCATGCGGAAGTTCTGGGCGCGAGGTGTCGTCATCTCGTTACCAGTTTAGCGGTTCTGAATCGCGGCCCGATGAAAAGTCCGTTGTGAGAGCAATGGACTGGGAGCAATGGAATATCGAAGAGGGCGGACGCGGTGCAGGCCCTCACAAAAACAAAGCCCCTGCACTGGGCAAGGGGGCGTGTCTTTTTCGTGAGGCGAACTACATCTGCCCACTAGGGGCTGGTGCGGTGGCCGTCGTGGGTTGATCGCCGGCATTGGTCATGAGCTTGATGTCGACGCGGCGGTTCTTTGCGCGGCCTGCGGGTGTGCTGTCGCTGGCAACCTGCTGGTCCTTGCCGATTCCAATGAGGTAGATTTTGTGCGGCGGGATGTTGTACTTCGTGGCGAGATAGTTGACCACCGCATCGGCTCGGCGTTGGCTGAGCTGGTAGTTATAATTCGCGTCGCCGACAGAGTCTGTTCCTCCGGTGACTTCGAGGATATAGCCGCGGGTGTTGTTGAGGTTGGCGGCGAAGTCATCGAGTTGCTTTTTGTCGGAGCGTGTGAGGACGGCCTTATCGAAGGCGAATGTGACGCTCACGTCAGACAGCTGTTTGTAGTTGTCGAGGTTGGCGACTACACCGGAGAGAGAGTCCACGCGGTTGTAGGCTTCCTGAGCCGAGTGATTTGCCGCATCGGCGGATTGCCCTGCGGCCACGGCATGCTGATCGGCGGTGTTGGCCGCGGTGGTGGCACTGGCGATGCCGCTCTGGGCACGCTGGTCGGTGTCTACAATGGCACGATGGTCGGCAGCGGTCTTGGTGTCTAGTTCATTCGTCTGCTGGACAATTGGCGCGGTCTGGGAGCGCACGTAGTTTTTGGTTGAACATCCTACAGTGAGGGCAACAACGAAGGCGCTGGCGAAGGCAGCTAAGGCGGCAGACCGTACCCTGGGGCAGAGATTCATAGGGGTGGAGCTCATTGATTTCATTCTCCTGGATGTGCTTCTTCCAGGTATGATGCGAGCAATCCTTATGCCAAACACGGTCGCTCGTAAATTGCTGCTGGCCTGTGGTTTGCGAGCAACATGAAGAGGGTTCGTTCTCCGAAGAGGCGGCCGGCCGGAACTTTTGACGGAGCCGCGCGTCAAATCTACTGAGCAAAGAAATGCACACCCTGCGCCGCTTCTCGTCCCAATCTACACTGGATGTTCGGGCCCTGACCCACGTTATGGATCTGCACCAGAAAATCCGCACCATTCCTACCCAGCCGGGCTGCTATTTGTACAAGAACGCTGAGGGTACGGTGATCTACGTCGGCAAGGCGAAGAACCTGCGGGCGAGAGTGCGATCGTACTTTCTGGACGCTTCCCAAGCCAACGCGAAGACCGGATCGCTGATGCGCGAGGCTGTGGACGTGGAATACATCACGGTGGCCAACGAGCATGAGGCTCTCGCGCTAGAGAACAACCTGATCAAACAGAAGAAGCCGCGATTCAACATCCTCCTGCGTGACGACAAGACCTACCCGTACATCAAGCTGACGATGCATGAGCGGTACCCGAAGGTCTTTGTGACGCGCCGGCTGCGCAAGGATGGAAGCGTCTATTTCGGACCGTACTTTCCGGGCAACCTTGCGTATCGGCTGGTGGACCTGATCCATCGCAGCTTTCTGATCCCGAGCTGCAAAGTTGATCTGTCGAGGTATCATCCGCGGGCTTGTTTGCAGTACTACATCAAGCGCTGCCTTGGGCCTTGCCTGGATGGATTAACGACACCGGAGAGCTATCGAGAGACGATTCGTGACGTGCAGCTTTTTCTTGAAGGACGAACGAATGAGCTGGAGAACTCGCTGACGTATCGCATGGAGCAGGCTGCCATGGCCGAGAAATTTGAGATGGCTGCACGTCTTCGAGACCAGGTAGTTACCGTTCACCAGATGCAGGACAAACAAAGGGTGGCCTCCGCAGACAACGAAGATGCGGACGTGTTTGGATATCACTTCGAAAACGAGATGATGGCGGTGAACCTGTTCCATATGCGCGCAGGAAAGATTGTGGACCGGCGCGACTTCTTCTGGGAGGATCTGCCGGAGTCCCCCCTGGATGCTGCGGCGGAGGAGGCGGTCTCTGAGCTAGAGGAGATGGAGGCGGTGCGTCCACTCGAGCCTGATCCTTTGGTACCTGCGCCTGAGATTGGCGAGGGATTAGCGTTGGTGCAGCATACACCGGTACGAGAGCTTGGCTTTTCAACGTTCAGTGCTGCGACGTTTTTCTCCGCGCTGCTGAAACAGCTTTATCTCGATCAGAATTACGTGCCTCGTTCGATTCTTGTGCCGGTGGAGTTTCCCGATCGTGCCGTGCTTGCGGAGATTTTGACCGAGCGTGCCGGCAAACGCATTGAGATTCTGGCGCCACAGCGCGGGGAGAAGCGTTCGCTTGTGGACCTGGTGTCGCAGAACGCGAAACAGTCGTATGACCAGCGTTTCCGTGTGCTGCAGCCCGCGATGAAAGCGATCCAGGAGGCACTGCAGGATGCGTTGACTCTGGAAGAACTTCCGCGCCGGATCGAGTGCTTCGATATCTCGCACATCCAGGGGGCTGAGACGGTGGCCTCGATGGTGGTGTGGGAGGACGGTGCGATGAAAAAGTCCGACTACCGGAAGTTCCAGGTGAAGACGGTGACGGGGGTAGACGATTTCGCCAGCATGCGCGAGGTGATCCAGCGCCGGTACAGACGTCTGCTGGAGGACAACAAGCCCTTCCCTTCTCTGATCCTGATTGACGGTGGGCTGGGACAGTTGCATGCAGCTTATGCGGCGCTCGAGGAAATCGGCGTGACGCTGCAGCCTCTGGCCTCGATCGCAAAGCGGGAGGAGATCATCTACGTGCATGGGCAGGAGAACGAACCTGTGGTGCTGGACCGGCGCTCGCCTGTGCTTCACCTGGTGCAGAAGATCCGTGACGAGAGCCATCGCTTTGCGGTAACGTACCATCGCAAGCGGCGGCAGATGCGGGACCGCGACAGCGAACTGCTTGCGATACCCGGCGTGGGGCCTAGGACGAGACAGCGTTTGATCGAGCACTTCGGCAGCGTGCGTGGCATCAAGCAGGCGGGGCCGGATGCGCTGACGGCAGTGGTGAACACCGCAACCGCGGAACGCATTCGCAGTCACTTTGCCACGGAAAATGCAGGCAGAGCAGTGCTGCCGGTTCTGCAGTAGAGCAACCTGCAGCGGGTGGTCTGACATGCTTTGGGTGGAGACGCAAGCGATCTATTGCGGATCGGTCGAGGTACTACCGCCTGCAGAAGGAGGAAGCGCTCCGCCGGTTTTGAACGTGTTGCATGCCGCGACAGTTCCCTGCTGGAGGCCTTGCTTGAACCAGCCGACCCGTTGCGCGGAGCTGCCGTGGGTGAAGCTTTCGGGACTGACGGTACCGCGCTGCATGTGCTGAAGATGGTCGTCACCCACGGCGGCTGCAGCCTGCAGACCGGCATCGATGTCCGACTCGTGAACGATGTTGCGCTGCTCGGTGCTGTGCGCCCAGACTCCGGCGAGACAGTCCGCCTGAAGTTCGAGATCGACGGAGAGGCGGTTTCGCTCCGCAGGATTTTGGCCGGACAGCTGCTGCACTTTGTCTTCAATGCCGAGAATGTCCTGGACGTGATGGCCGAGTTCGTGGGCCACCACATAGGCTTGCGCGAAGTCCGCGGTGCTGCCTCCGATGCGGCGAAGTTCGTCCCAGAAGGCGAGGTCAATGTAGACCTTCTCGTCGGCTGGACAGTAAAAAGGCCCGGTCTGGGACTGTGCGGTGCCGCAGCCAGAGCGGGTGTAGCCGCGGAAGAGAACCAGTTTCGCGTTGCGATAGGCTTTGCCGGTTTGTTGCGGCAGAAGAGTGGTCCATGTCTTCTGTACGTCGTCCAACGTCCAGGAAACGAGTTGTGCGGAGCGATCTTCCTGGGGTGAGGCGGAGTAGTCGGGGCGGCCCGACGGGGAGACACCTTGCGTTTGGCGAGTTGGAGCAGACCCACCTCCGGAGAGATAGCTGCCGATGTAGTTGCGTCCGGTGATCAGGCTGATCACGACGAGAAAGATGAAACCGACGATACCGAGTCCACCGCCGCCAAATCCGCCGCCACCGGAAGAGCCACGTCTGTCTTCGATATCGCTGCTTAAGCCACCAGGTGTCCAGTCCATTGCGCTGCTCCGTCCTTGTGTTCGTGTCTATCTTAGACTGCGATCTGGCGTGTGAGGATGTTGTGAGAGCTTCTCAGGCAACCAAAGTCTTTCTTGAGGACCTTTTTTTCGTCAGTATGGCTGGTCGGGGACCTCTCGATGCCTTTGGTCTTGGTTTCGTGGTGTTTCTGTATAAGCAATCGCGCCGACCCTGACGTGGCTTGGCTAACCTGACTTCTCGGAGTAGATCAGGGCTTTCCTGTGGCTAACCGCGTGCCAGATACGGAATGTGTGCTCAGGAGTTCTGCGCCTTCGGACTGGACGAGGTGGTGAAGCTGCCGGGCAGAGGCATCGAGGGTGAAGTCTCGGGCGAGTTCAGTGTTGGACTGGATGTGGGCGGGGGATTTGGAGGAGAAGAGGACGATGCTGTCCGGATTGGCAACCAGCGAGGCTTTCAGCATGAGCCGGGCCAATGCGGCTGAGTCAGCCAGGTCATGGCCTGTGGCTTGGGACCAGCGCTTGCAGAGGGATTGATTTTGCCTGATGCCGGCGTGCAGAGTGCGGAAGTCAGGGGTGAGGGCGCGGTGGTAAATGCGGAAGGAGTCTCCCGGCGGGATCGTTGGGTTGAAGACGGACCACTCGTGCTGGAGAACGCGGCAGAAGTGGGGGTGACGGGCTGCGAGTGCGGGAACCTTTTCTGCCGCGCTGCCGATGCCGAAGGCGCCGATGGTGCCGTTGTTGACTTGGTCTTCAAGGAATTGGAGGAGGGAGGGGTCGGTAAGATCTTCGGCTGTGGCCTCATGCAGGAGCCAGAGGTCGATGCGGGTGGCGCGCAGGGCGGAGAGGCTGCGCTCGAGGGAAGCTTTGGCTTCGCCTGCGGTCCAGGCGGGAGCGGCCTGGCGATAGGTAGCGGCGGCGTTGGCTGCTTTCGCGAGGCGGTGTTTGAGGGCGGGAAGACGCTTGACGACAGGCCCTGCGAGCCGGCGACCGAGGCGGAGGAAGGTCGAACGTTTGGCTGGAGAGATGCCGTATTTGGTGGTGATGGTGAGATCGGCAGGGTGTCGCTGGAGGAGATCGCCGAGGCAGCTCTCTGCTTCGCCGTAGCCGTACATGGGGGCCGCGTCGAAGTGGCGAATACCGTGATCGCAGGCGCAGTCGAGCAGGCGGAGGGAGTCGCGGCGACTGAGCGCGCCCATAATGCTGGAGCAGCCGAAGCCGAGGCGGGTGGTCTCGCGTGCGGTGCCGGGGAGGAGGACGGTTTGCATGATTGTTGTTGAGTGTAAGGCTACGCGAGCGGCAGGTCACTGCCCGGCGGCGACAGGCGTGACGAGTAGACAAAGAGAACTGCAGATTCAGTCGCGGAGCAGAGCCAAGGCAGAAAAAACAATGGGGCAACCCCGGAGGACGCGGGGGGAGAGTGGGTCAGGGGAGTTCGGGAGCGAGAAGATCGCGGAGGGTTTCGCGGCGGCGGATGAGGCGGGCGGAACTGCCCTCGACAAGCACTTCGGCGGGGCGGGGGCGGGTGTTGTAGTTGGAGGTTTGCGACAGGCCGTAGGCACCGGCGTCGAGGATGAGGAGGAGGTCGCCGGGTTTGGTGGCGGGGAGGGGGCGGTCATGGGCGAAGAAGTCGCCGGACTCGCAGACCGGGCCTACGATATCTACTTTACTTTCGGGACGGGTCGATGGGGAGGGTTGCTTGACGGGGATGATCTCGTGGTGGGCATGGTAGAGAGCGGGGCGGATCAGGTCGTTCATGCCGGCGTCGGTGATGACGAAGGTTTTAGCTCCGTTCTTTTTGACATAGAGGACGCGGGTGAGCAGGGCTCCTGCCTGGGCAACGATGAAGCGTCCCGGTTCGAGGAGGAGGTGGGCGGGTTCGGTGCCGGGATTGGACCGGAGTTCGGAGGCAAGGCCTTTTTCAAGAGAGGCGGCGTATTTTTCCACCTGGCGGGCGGGAGCGTTGGCGGGGCTGTCTGCTGCGGCGCCGTAGTCGATGCCCAGGCCGCCACCGGCATCGATGTAGCGGATATTGTGACCGTCGCGGCGGAGTTCGGCGATGAGCGAGGATACGCGAGTGAGGGCCGCGGCGAAGGGGTCGACCTTGCGGATCTGGGAGCCGATGTGGACGGAGACGCCGCCGGGGTCGAGCCACTTCGACCGGGCGGCACGGCGATAGAGTGCACGCGCGGCGTTAATGTCGATGCCGAATTTGTGCTCACGGAGGCCGGTGGAGATGTAGGGATGGGTTTCGGCGAAGACGTCGGGGTTGACGCGCAGAGCGAAACGGGCGCGCCTTCCCGCAGCTTCTGCGCGCGAGGCCAGAAGATGGAGTTCGGCTTCGGATTCAACGTTGAAGAGGAGGATGTCGGCCTGGAGAGCGGCATCGATCTCCCATTGCTGTTTGCCGACACCGGAGAAGACGATTTTTTTAAGAGCGGGTTTGTGGGCTTTCGCAACGCGGGCGAGTTCACCGCCGGATACGATGTCGAAGCCTGCTCCGTGACGAGCTAGGAGGCGGAGGATGGCCAGGGAGGAGTTGGCTTTGACGGCGTAGCAGATGGTGTGGGGACGGGAAGCGAAGGCCTGCTGAAAAAGCTGGAGGCGGTGGGTGATCTGGTGGGCGGAGTAGACGTAGAGGGGGGTGCCTTGTTCTGCAGCGAGGTCGGGTAGCGCGAGGCCGTCGCATTCGAGGATACGTTTTCTGTATGCGAAGGGACGGGCGCTGGGCTCGGACTGTCGTGCGAAGACGGCGATCTTTTTGGGCAAGACGGAGGACCTATCTAAAGAGCAGGGTTTCTGTTGGAGAGCTGGATTCTATTGCAGCGCTGCGGGAGCGTGGTTGAGCAGCCGAGATGATGCCAGCGGCTTGAGAGCAGAAGCGAAGGCTAGAAGCAGATTCGCTGCGGGAATGGCAAGAAGAAAAGCGACGGCAAAGACAGGAGGGAGCTGTTCGCTGCACCAGTGATGGAAGAGAGGAGAGCGGGTCAGGAGATCGGGACTCAGGAAATTTTGGCGGGCAGGGCGTAGGGGGCTTCGGGGATAATGACCCAGGCCGCGAGGTAGGCGATGGCTCCTACACCGGTGAGGACAACGACGAGCGCGGTGACGAGCCGGACAAAGTTGAGGTCCCAGCCGTAGTGAAGGGCGAAGCCGGCACAGACTCCGGCAATCATGCGGTTTCCACGAGGACGGGTGAGTTGTGCGGTGTGCGGAGGCGGGTAGGAGCTTGCGGCGGTGGGCATAGGGGCTCCGCAGCTGGGGCAGAAGCGTGATGATGGGTCGACCGAGTTACCGCATTTGGAACAGAACATTACGCGCCTCCGGAATTACCGATCGGATTCCTTATTTTGACATATACGCCGGCGCGGGTGGAATGGTTCGCGAGGGTGGGCGGCGGCGGGAGATGGCGCGCGATCAGCGGTTGAGTTGCTTGAGGAAGAAGTCGGCCATGTCTGCGTACGCTTCTTTGGATTCGGGAAGGTTGATGTCATTCCAAAAGGCGTGAGGAAGGGCTTCGAAGACGATGAGCTGCGCGTCGACACCACTGCGCAGGAAGGCCCGGTGAAGCACAGTGGTGCCGCTGAGGAGCAGGTCGCGTCCGCTGGTGACGAACAGGGTAGGCGGCATGCCGTGCAGATCGGCGTATAGGGGGGAGAGGACGGGGTCGTGAGGGTCAGTTGCGCCAAAGTACTCGACATCGTGAGGGGTCTTGCTCGGCATTTCGAGTGAGCCGGTGAGGCCGCGGAGACTGTACATGGCTTGCGAGTCACCGGATTGACTGAAGTCGCCGAGCCCGGAGAATATGCCGAGAGCGGCGGGAAGGGGCAGGTTGAGCTGTTTGAGGCGGACTGCGACCTCGGCGGTGAGGATGGCTCCGGCAGATGTGCCGTAGAGGGCAATGTGGGCGGGCTGATAGGTTTTGAGGAGTTCGCGATAGACGGCTATGGTGTCGTCGATGGCGGCGGGAAAGGGGTGCTCGGGGGCAAGGCGGTAGAGGACGGAGACGACGCGGGTGTGGGTGAGGTTGGCGATGGGGATGGATTCGGTGAAGGAGCCGGAGTCGGAGTTGAAGCCTCCGCCGTGGACGTTGATCAGGACGCGGTCGGGGTGGGTGTTGTCGAGGGGAGTGACGTCGCGGACGGGGACGTTGGCGATAGATTTGGATTCGATATGGACGGGGTAGGCGGTGAGAGAGGATTTGCCCGCTCCTGTCTGCCAAGTGTCGGTGGAGGCTCGGCGCTGGGCGAGGGTCTGGGGGTGGTCGGATGCAGGGCGGCGGAGCATGGCCTGAGCTTCGGAGCTGATTCCGGTGGGGACCGGGATGACGCGGGTAATGTGTGCGGTGCCGTCGGGAGTGAGGACGCTGGAATTGGTTTGGGGGATTTGCTGGGCGTGGAGGGTCGCCGTAAGTGCGAGAAGGAAGAGGGCCGGCTTTATTGCGAGGATGTTAGAGGAGGATGGCACCATGCCGGATAGTATGCCACGGCTGCGGCTGCTCTCGTCCTGCCGGACAGGCCTTCTAGCGGACAGCGGACACTTCGTGACTTGGCGTACCTTGTCTTGGCAACTGGTCGCGATGCTCGCGGGTGGAGATCGCTATTTGCCGGTGTAGGGGGACTGGAGGAAGTGGTGGGCTGCGTCGGCCTGGGACTGGTCGCCTCCTCCTCCCGAGGCGAGCTGATATTGCTGGACGGCTGCGGTGCGGTTGTGGAGGAGGTCGAACATTTCGCCGGCGTTGAGCTGAGCGCGGCGACGGAGCCAGTCGCTGCAGGTGGGCTGGGCTGCGGCGTGGAGGTAGTTCTGGGCAGCCTCGGCGATCTGGTTTTGGCCGCGCTGGGTGTCGGCGAGGCCGAAGTAGGCCATGTGGAGGCGGGGCTCGATGAAGAAGCCTGGGTGCTGAGCATCGGCGAGGATGGCGCGATAGAGGACGATGGCACCGGAGCCGTTGCCGGCATCTTTGGTGAGATTGGCAACTTCGAGGCGGAAGAGATAATCGCGGGGGAACTGGTCGGCGAGGCCCTTCTGAACGATGATGGCTTCGGCGTAGCGGGCATCGTGGCGGAGGAAGAGGGAGAGGGCGGTGCGCGATTCGATGGGGGTGACGATGCCGTGGGCGGCTGATTCGCGGAGAAGGTCGAGTCCTTTTTCCTTGTTGCCGCCTACGCCCGCGATGCCAACGAGCATACGCACCAGGCGCGGGAGGCTGGCGACGGCGAACTGCTGGATACCAATGGCCATCTTTGCGTCGGCGTAGTTGGGGTCGATGCGGAGAGCCTGCTCGCTGTCGTTGCGGGCGGCAAGGCCCTGGCGGGCGGCGGCGACCCAGCTGTGGTCGACCAGGGTGATGAAGGAGGCGTGCATGCCTCGAGCGTAGCCTCGGGCAAAGTAGGCGTTGGCGTCGTTGGGGTTGGATTTGATCTGCTGATCGCAGAGGGCGATGGTGGAGTTGGTGAGCTGTTCGATGCGGTCGCGCGTGGCTTGAGGGACGGGGACGTTTCGCTTGGAGGTGAGGAAGGAGTCGTGGGCGTAGTAGGTCGTGTCGAGGAGGTCCTGATGATAGAGCTCGCGGAAGATGAGGGTCATCAGGACGTAGCCAGAGGCGATGGCGCTCTGCGGGTTTGCGCGCTGGATGGTCTCGAAGCGGGTGAGGGCACCGTCGTAGTCGAGGATATAGAAGTGGTCGTGGGCGTCGCGGACCTGGGGACTCAGATTGATAGGGTCTGTGTGAGGGTTGGCGGGTATAGCAGCGCTGTATAAGGGGCGGACGACCGCGGTTCCGGTGGCGGAGGAATGATGGAGCTGGGCAGAGGCCGAGATGGACGGCGGGAGGAAGAGGCAGAGGACGGTGGCGATGGAGGCGCGGCGTTTTATTGTTGCTCTCCCGGGATCTAGCTTGAATTGGGCCTGCTGGACTTCGGCAGGTTCAACCTGCCCGTGCGCTTGAAAGGCCGGCTTCAGGACACGTCTTGTATCTTGTGACGCACGGAAGGTAGCACTGGACGCACCACAGGGTTGACTATACGCTGGGCCAACAACATTTTTGATGCGGCGGACTTTCCCAAAGGCTGGAATGGACTTCCTATGACGAGATTCGAGCTACTTCAGTTACTGGTGGGGCAGGCGCGCGGCAATGGCTTTGAGTTTCGCAAGTGGTACACGGGCAAGCTGGGGCTGCCCTGGATGAGCGGACGCCATGCGATAGAGATGCTGTCGGCCGAGCGGAGGTACTATGCGCTACTGTTTTCGCACGAGTTTGCCTCAACGTTCTGGAAACCTGGCGAGGTGATGACGTTTCAGGTGCCGACGCAGACGTTTACGCGGAGGATGAAGGATGGATCGATCGGCACGGTGAAGCGGAAGGGATATACGCGACGCAGCGCACGGGAAGATGCGTGGCTGTATCACCTGAAGGAGATGGCCGGGGCGGAGGAGCCGTTAAGGTATATGCGGAAGTATCTGCGGGTTGAGGACGACCTGGAAGAGGACGCTCCGGTCGCTGTAGGGAGTGCCAAATGAGGTCAGACCTGGTGCGCGCTCCGGATGGCGGCGATTTGCTTGAGATGATGGCGGCCGTGAACCAGCTGGAAGCTGCGCCACTGATCGACGCTGAGCGGGCCTAGAACCATGTGCGTCGCGCAGCGGGAGGTATGGCCGAAGAGCGCTGCGGCTTGCTCG
Organism: Acidobacteriota bacterium; assembly: GCA_030853485.1. Classification (GTDB taxonomy): domain Bacteria; phylum Acidobacteriota; class Terriglobia; order Terriglobales; family Acidobacteriaceae; genus Edaphobacter. The sequence goes on along the minus strand of JALYVA010000078.1, from coordinate 53,444 downwards.
CAACTCCGGTCGAGACGGGCCAGATGGTCCGCCGCAGCCCGGGCGAGCTGGTCTCCGGAAAGTGGAGTTGCGGTGGCTGGCGGTGCGACTAGGGCCGGGGCTTTGCGGCCGGATGGGAAGAAGCCGATCCGACACACCGTGTATTGCATGAGGTGCTGCCAAAACTTCGGTTGGGTGCGGGTGGGGCTTCCCTTTGCGATTCGGGCGTTGAGGGCAGCTTCCGTCTCGGCGTAGGTAAGCAGAAGATGTTCCGTGATCTGCTGGATGCTCCACTTTTGCGGCTTGCCGGGCGGGACCGGGGGAAGAAGCTGAACCTGAGAGGTGTCGAGACCCTGGAGGGAGTGCGCGATTTCCTGCTGCAGTTCTGCCAACGTGTGATTCATGGACAGGATTACCGTACATCGTGCGCCGCTCCTTGCGCCAGTTATTCAGGAAATCGCAAAGACTTGACTTTGCCTGAGAGCAGGACTAAAAGCAGGGCGCGGACGGACGCGAATCGATCTCTAATAGAAATTTTCCTCTACTGAAGATCTTCGAGGGCGCGCTGGGCGGCTTTGGCCTTATCGCCAGAGGGGTCGAGCTTGAGGTAGGCCTTGTATTCGGCGACGGCTTCCTCTTTCTTCTTCATCTTCTCGGCGACTTCTGCGAGGGTGAAGTGGGTGTCGGAATAGTCGGGCTGAACATGGACAGCGTCTTTGGCACGGAGGTACGCGCCGGGGAGGTTTTCATCGCGCATGTAGAATTTCGCAACCCGTAGATCTTCATCGACGCGCTCATCGTCGGACTGCACGTGCTGAACCTTGGGCAGGCGACGGCGGCTATGAACAGAGGAGCCTTCCTCGCCGGGAACGGGGGTGGGGGTGTCTTGGGTGGTGGGGGCGTCGGGGGTTGCGTCGTCGGGGTTGGCGCCGGAGCTACTACTACTGCTTGAGTCATCGCCGGGAAGACGCGGCGGAGGCTGGGATGGAAAGGGGTGCTGGGCGGCGGCGGAGGATGGGCTGGTGGAGGGTGAGGGTGAATCGGGTGCGCCCGCCCCAGGAGATCCGTCTGGCTGGGTTTGAGATTGTCTGGACTGAGATTTCGCCGGTTCGCCGGGGAACGGAAACTGCTCGGTAGCGGAAGGTTTTTTGGTGTCGGAAGCGGGTGCCTGGCACGGGTTTGCGATTTTGCTTGCAGTCTGATCGGCGGCTTTGCCTGAGGTCTGGCAGGGAGAGGCGGGAGAGGTTTGCGCGGGGTTGGCTTGAGCAACGCACGCAGAGGTAGAGAGCGCCAGGGTGATCAAGAGAGCGCGTGATTTCGGGTGCCTTGCCATCTGTGCGGAAGAACAGCTTCAGTAGTTTGACGGTGCGGCTTGCGGGTTTGTTATAGTCAGCTGACCCGGGGACTGGCTGATGCTTGCTTGAAAGCTGACTGCCTGACGGTATTTTATTTTGGTGGGCGCGATTTGACTAGAGATGGCTTAAGCAAGGGACATGGGCTGATTATTCGCTCCTCATCGATTCATGCAGCTGGTTGCTACACGACGCTGGCGATCAAGAAAGGCTCGCAAGTGTGCGAGTATGACGGGCCGCGCTTTACGAAAGACGAGGCGGATGAACGGTATGCGGACCGCTTTATCACGTATCTGTTCAGCTGTGGCGAAGAGGGTATGGTGATCGACGGATTTGGCATGGCGATGTTCATCAATCACTGCTGCGATCCGAATTGCGAGACTGAAGACGACGGCGGCCGAATCTTTGTAAAGGCCGTGCGGGACATCAGGGCAGGCGAGGAACTGACGTATGAGTACAACCTCCACGACAGCGATGACGAGGAGGGGGACTGCTATTGCGGGGCGAAGAAGTGCCGGGGGACGATGTTCAGCGACGCCGAGGTGAGGCGGCGAGCGCGGAAGGCGAAGGCGGCGGCGAAGAAGAAGAATTAGGGACAAGGGCTCGCTGGGCGGGGGATGACGGCAAAGGCGTGCTGTGCTCACGGCGCGATCTGCCATCGAGACTGACGGGCCTTCGGCGCCAAAGAACAAGGGCTCGAGGTCAGCGATACAATGGACTTTGCGGGTACGGGACCTCGAGAGCTCACGCGATTCCCTGCTTCTTTATTTATGGCATATCAGGTTTTAGCTCGGAAATATCGACCCCAGCGATTTGCGGATGTGGCAGGGCAGGCCCACGTTACCGTGACGCTGATGAATGCGCTGACGCAGGGACGCATAGCGCATGGATATATCTTCAGCGGGCATCGTGGCATCGGTAAGACGACCATCGCGCGCATTCTGGCCATGGCGCTGAACTGCAGGAATGCGATCGGGTCAGAGGTTCGGGCGACCGCGGAGCCTTGCGAGGTGTGCGAGAGCTGTACCGAGATCAGAGCGGGCAACGCGGTAGATGTGATCGAGATTGACGCGGCGACCAACCGCGGCATCGATGAGATTCGCGAGTTGCGGGATGCGGCGCGCTACCGGCCAGCCAGGGACAAATACAAAATCTATATTCTTGACGAGGCGCACCAGATTACAGATGCGGCGTTCAATGCGCTGCTGAAGACGCTGGAGGAGCCGCCGGACCACATCGTGTTTATGATGGCGACGACGCAGCCGGAGGACATTCCGCAAACGGTGAGGTCGCGCTGTCAGCACTTCAGCTTTCATGCGGTGAAGCTGGTGGACATTCTGGGTGAGTTGCGCGGCATTGCCCAACGTGAGGGTGTGGACGCGGATGACGCAGCGCTGGGTTTACTGGCAGAAGCTGGCGATGGGTCGATGCGTGATGCACTTTCGATCATGGACCAGGCGATTGCGAGTGCGCCGGTGGAGGATGGGCGGGCGCGGCTGGATGCCGGACAGATTCGGGAGCTGATGGGAACGGTCCCGAACGCGGTGTTTGAGCGCGTGCTCGAAGCAGTGGATGGGGGACGGAGCGCCGAGGTGATTACGGCGGCAAACCAGTTGCTCGATGCGGGGAATTCTCCGGCACAGCTGGCGCGGCAGTTTGTGCGTTATCTGCGGAATACGTTAATTGCGAAGATTGCTGGAATCGGCGCGGATGGTGTGGGGGCGGATGGAGTGGCGGGAGAACTGCTGCAGATTTCGGCCGATGAGCAGAGGCGCGCGGGGCGGTCGGCGGCGCTGTTCAGCGAAGAGGAGCTGACCCGGTTTCTGCAGGTGATGCTGCGGACATTTGATGAACTTGGCTATCGGCAAGAGCAGAGATTTCATTTCGAGCTTGGGCTGTTGAAGCTGGTGCATCTGAGACGTCTGCTGCCGATTGAAGAGGTGTTGAGCCAGTTCCCTGCCCGTCCGCCGGTGAGGCAAGGGTCGAAGCCGGTGAGTGGGCCTGCCTCGGGACCGGTTTGGAATCCGCTGAGTACCGGAAAGACCGAACGCGTGTTCGAGACGAGCGCTCCGGTGGTGAATGCCACGCCGGCGTTTTCGCCCTTTGAGAAGGACGGGAGACGCTTCGAGGAGAAAGCGGTGCCGACCCCTAGTACGGTGGTGCCGCGTGTCGCGCCGACGGTTCAGCAGATCAGAGCACCCCTCGCGGCTCCGGTGCGGCTGCCCGCGTTCGTGCCACTGCCTGAGCCCGTCCGGGCTCCTGCCGAGATGGTGCTGACGTCTGGAGATGCGTTGGGAGCGTCGCTGGTGGAGGCAGGCGATCTTGCCGAGACAGCAATTGCAGCTTTGCGTGTAAAGGGGCCGGGTGCGAGCGCGCTGGAGAGGGAGAGCAGAACGGATAGCCCACTGCCTTCCTTATCCTCGGAGACACCGCTTGCAATAGGCAGTGCGGAGGCGCTGCAGAAGGCAGCGGTGGAGGCGCTGCTTGCGGCGAAGGGACAAGATACTCCGGCAGATGTGCTGGCCGATGCGGAGTGGGTGGTCGGTGAGGGTGAGGTCCGGGTGCAGACTGAGGTGTCGAAGACCATGCTGCCGGTGGTGATCCATGCTGAAGCAGAAAAGATTGTGAAAGAGGCGCTGCGCGGGGCGGGTGCGGGAGGATTGAAGCTGGTGCTGGTTCCGGGGGTGAAGAAGGCAGCGACGGAGAAGAAGGCGAGAGCGCCAAGAAGTGGGAGCGCTCAGGCCAAAGCGATGCAGCATCCTATTGTGCAGCGCGCGCAGACGCTGTTCAATGCAGAGGTGCGGAGCGTCGTCGATTTGCGAGAAAACGACTAGCGAGGGCAACAATGGATTTTTCCGATCTGGGCAAGATGAAAGAGATGATGGGGCAGGCCAAGCTGATGCAGGAACAGATGGACAAGAAGCTGGCTGCGACAGTGGTCGAAGCTTCGAGCGGCGGCGGGGTAGTGTCGGTTCGGATGAACGGCAAGAAGGAAGTGCTGCGGGTGAAGATTGAGCCGACAGCGATGGGGAGTTCGGCAAGCGATCTGGAGCTGCTGGAGGACCTGATTGCCGCGGCGGTGAATGAGGCGGGGCGCAGGGCGGATGAGGCGATGAAGTCGAGCGTGGCGGGATTGATGGGCGGCCTTGGGCTGCCGGACCTGCCGGGGCTGGGCTGAGTGGCGGGAAGCTTCGGCACAACACAGAGCCGGTTTGCTGAGCCGATGGCGCGTTTGATCGAGGAGTTGAGAAAGCTTCCGGGGATTGGGACCAAGAGCGCGCAGCGGCTAGCATTTCATGTACTGCGGTCTTCGAGCGAGGATGCGGATGCACTGGCGGTGGCGATCCGCGAGGTGAAGCTGCATCTTCGGCTCTGCTCGGTGTGCAACAACATCACGGATGTGGATCCTTGCGTATACTGCACGAGTCCGGTGAGGAACCGGCGCGTGGTTTGTGTGATTGAAGAGCCGACTAACATTGCGACGATCGAGAAGACGCGGAGTTATAACGGGGTGTATCACGTGCTGCATGGGACGCTTTCTCCCATTGGGGGGGTGGGGCCGGAGCAGTTGCGGATTGCGAATCTGTTGAGCAGGTTGGCGGAAGTCGATGAAGTGATTTTGGCGACTTCACCGACGACCGAGGGCGAGGCTACGGCTGGGTATCTCGCGGTGGAGTTGCGGAAGGCCAATAGTGAGTTGAAGGTGACGCGGATTGCTACCGGGGTCCCGGCGGGGAGCGATATCGAGTACGCGGACGAGGTGACGATGACTCGGGCGCTGGAAGGGCGGCGGGAGTTTTGAGACGGCACCGCGGAGCAACATTACAAGAATGGTCGTTGACCTTCCGGATGCAGCAGATGATGTGGGGTTAGGAGTTATGGTCCGTTGCTCTCGGCGACTATTCGCGAGGTTCGGAACCAGCCCTGGCACGCTTGTCACTAGTTTCCTAGACCACTTGCACTGTTCTGAGTCGTTCTGCTATTTCGAGCGGAGATCTCCTCCGGTCATCTGGTTGGGTTGGTCGAGGTTGAGTAGCGAAAGGATGGTGGGCGAGATGTCGCGGAGGCTGCCGCCCTCGCGGAGGGTGAGGGCGTTGCCTTCTTCGGTGATGTAGAGGAACGGGACGGGGTTGGTAGTGTGGGCTGTGTGGGGGCCTCCGGTGGCGGGGTCGATGAGCATCTCGGCGTTGCCGTGGTCGGCGGTGACCAGCAACGACCCGCCGCGTTGTTTGATGGCGTTGTAGATGCGGCCGAGTTCGGTGTCTACGGTTTCGACTGCGCGGATGGTGGGTTCCATCTGGCCGGAGTGGCCGACCATGTCCGCGTTTGCGAAGTTGACGATGATGACGTCGAAGGCGGTGTCGTTGACGGCCTTGATGACGGCATCCGCGATTCCGGAGGCGGACATCTCGGGAGCGAGATCGTAGGTGGCTACTTTTTGCGAGGGGACCAGGGCGCGGTCTTCGCCGCCGAAAGGTTTCTCGATGCCACCGTTGAAGAAGTAAGTGACGTGCGCGTACTTCTCGGTCTCGGCCACGCGGAGATTGCGGAGATTGGCCTGAGACATCAGGTTAGCGAGGAGATTATCCATCGACTCTGCGGGGATAACGATGGGGAGCTTGAAGTTTTTGTCGTACTGGGTCATGCAGACGTAGTGAAGATTGGCTGGTATGGTGGCGAGCGGGATTTGGACGTCGAGCTCGGCAGCATTGGGAAGGGATAGACCTTGGCTGCCTACGGGGTCGGCTGTTAGGCCGGAGGCGCGGGTGAGGACGCGGGTGATCTGGCGGACGCGGTCGGCGCGGTAGTTGAAGTTAATAACGACGTCTTCATCGCGAATGAGGCCGATGGGCTCGCCCTCGGGATTAGTACAGGTGAATGGGGGAATGAACTCGTCGGTGATGCCGTTGTTGTAGAGTTCCCTGATGCGCGCAACGGGGCCGGAATGATTCCCGCCTTCGGGGTGGCCTGTAACGAGAGCATCAAAGGCTTGTTTTTCTTTCTCCCAGCGAAGGTCGCGGTCCATTGCGTAATATCTGCCACTGACGCTCGCAAGTTGGCCTGTGCCGGTTTCGCGGAGGGTCTGGAGGAGCTGTTCCAGGTAACCGAGGCCGCTGGTGGGCATGGTGTCGCGTCCGTCCATGAAGGCGTGGACGAAGACGCGAGGAAGTTTATGCTTGGCAGCAAGGCGTATGAGGGCGTTGAGATGGCGTTGGTGGGAATGGACGCCGCCGTCGGAGACGAGGCCGATGAGATGGAGGGCACGGCCTTTCTGGGCGGCAAGGTCGCAGGCGCGGGTCAGGGTGGGATCGATGAAGAACGTGCCATCGAGGATCGCAGTGTCGATGCGGGTCATGTCCATGCGGACGACGCGACCTGCACCGAGGTTTAGGTGGCCGACTTCGGAGTTACCCATCTGACCATCGGGGAGGCCGACGAAGTGCTCACTGGCACGGAGGAGGGTGTTGGGATAGTCACGCAGCAGGCTGTCGTAGACCGGCTTGCGGGCCTGTGCGATGGCGTTGCCGTGGGTTTCGCGGCGGTAACCCCAGCCGTCAAGGATGGTGAGAACGATAGGTTTTGGCATGCAGTGTCAGGATACCAAGAGCAATGGTGATCCCGAGGCCCTGAGATGAAAGCAATCCGTGGGCGAGGCCGCGGTAATCGGGAGAAACGGTTGGGTCCGACTGTATCGGACCGCTGGTGGAGCGCTAATGACAGTAACTGTAAGAAACGCACAGAAAAGACGCGATTGCCAAGGGGAGCCTGTATAGTTCTCTAGTCTAGACGTGTAAGTTTCAGTAGGGGCTTCGTGGAGGAACAATCTGGTGAGATTTCCAATAGTATTTGGCATTGTGTGCCTGACAGGCATTTCCACTTTCTCCGTGGGCCAGCCGTCCGCGACGTTTGTCGATACACTGATGCCTGAGCCCACCAAACTTTCTGTAAGCCAGGGTATCTTGTCCTGGAAAGCCGGTTTCACGGTCTCCACTTCAAACCTGCACGATGCCCGCATTGACGCAGCGATCGAGCGCACGTTGCAGCAGTTGGAAGATATGACAGGCACTCCGCTGTCGAAGCAGATTGGGAGAGCCTCTGCTGGCGCGACACTTGTAGTAGAGGTGCAATCCGCTGGTGAGGCTGTTCAATCTGTCGACGAGGACGAGACGTACACGTTGACGGTCATGGCTTCAGGAGCCACGCTAAAAGCCGGGACGGTAGTTGGCGCGCTACGTGGGCTTCAGACATTCACGCAACTGTTGCAAACGACGCCGTCCGGCTTCTTCTTTCCCGCCGTTACGATCGAGGATTCTCCGCGTTTTCGCTGGCGAGGGCTGATGATCGACTGCGGCCGTCACTTCGAACCGGTTGAGGTAATCAAGCGGACGCTGGATGGTATGGCGGCCGTTAAGCTTAACGTATTTCACTGGCACCTGACGGAAGACCAGGGCTTCCGTATCGAAAGCAAGCTTTTTCCAAAGCTGACGGGCATGGGATCGGATGGGCTCTTCTACACGCAGGATCAAGCACGGGAGGTTGTGGCGTATGCTCGCGAGCGCGGTATTCGCGTTGTGCCGGAGTTCGACATACCGGGCCACACCAAAAGCTGGTTTGTTGGATACCCGGAGCTAGCCAGTGGAGCGGGGCCGTATGAGATCAGGCGCGAGTTCGGGGTGGAAGATGCAGCGATGGACCCTACACGCGAGAGTACGTATAGGTTCCTCGATGCGTTCCTTGGTGAGATGGCGCAGATTTTCCCGGATCCGTATATGCACATTGGCGGGGATGAAAGCAACGGTGTGCAGTGGAAGGCCAATCCTGAAATTCAGGAGTTCATGCGGGCGCACCGCCTCGCCGATTCGGCCGCGCTTCAGGCGTACTTCAACCAACGCCTTCTGAAGATTCTTGAGCAGCACCACAAGCGGATGATCGGCTGGGATGAGATCTTCAACCCGGCACTTCCGAAGAATGTTGTGATCCAGTCCTGGCGTGGCGAGCAGTCGCTGTCGGATGCGGCGAGACAGGGTTATCAGGGCATCCTTTCCCAGCCGTATTATCTCGACGGAATGAAATCCGCGAAGGAGCACTATCTCGCCGATCCACTTCCCTCCTCTTCGAGCCTTACTCCGGAGCAGCGCAAGCTCGTTCTGGGAGGTGAGATCTGCATGTGGTCGGAGCATATTGATTGGCGTTCGATCGACTCACGGATGTGGCCTCGAGCCGCTGCGATTGCGGAGCGTTTCTGGTCTCCTGAAAGTGTGAACAATACCGATGACATGTATCGCCGGCTTGCCGCGCAGTCGCTTCGTCTGGACTCTCTTGGATTGACACATATTTCGCACGAAGAGCGTGCTTTGCGAGAACTCGCAGGTACTGAGCAGATCGACGCGCTACGCGTCTTTGCTTCAGCGATCGAGCCGGTGAGCTTCAGCGATCGATACAAACAGCAGCATACATCGCAGCTTACGCCGATGACTAACCTTGTGGATGCGGTGCGGCCCGATCCTCCTTCGCGCCACGAGGTCAACCGGCTCACGCATCTATTCCTTGCAGCGCCGACGTCCGACAGCGAAGACGGTGCCTCGTTGAACCGGATGTTTCACACGTGGATCGCGGTTTCGCCAGCGATTGAGGCGCAACTGGCAACGTCGCCTCTGCTAGTCGCCGCGCTGCCGCGCGGGCAGCAACTTTCACTGCTTTCGCACGCCGGGGTGGAGGCGCTCTCTTACCTATCGAGCGGAGCCAAGGCGCCGGCGGGTTGGAAGCAACGGAATCTGGAACTGATTGAGACTGCCAAGAAGCCGAGTGCGCTGGTTCGCTTCACCTTCCTGCCTCCGCTCGAAGAGTTGGTGCGGGCGGTTGCAGAATAGAAGCCGGAATAGGGACATCCTCCGCAAACTCCCGCTCATCTGACTCCCTACGCGCACGTTGCATGTAAATCGGCTGCGGGAGAAGGAATGCACCTCGTCATTTTTGGACTGACCATCTCTTCGTCTTGGGGGAACGGTCATGCGACGCTTTGGCGTTCGCTGGTAAAAGCGATGTTACAGCGAGGTCACACGGTTACGTTCTACGAAAAGGACGTTCCGTACTATGCCGGCGCGCGCGACCTATACGAATTGCCACGGGGTGGCACGTTGCGCTTTTACAGTGACTTCGACGAGGTACGGGACGAGGCGAAACGCACGCTACGGCATGCAGACCTGGCGCTATGCACAAGCTTCTGCCCTGACGGTGCAGCGGCGAGCGAAGTAATTCTTGGCTATGGCCGCGGAATACGAGCTTTCTACGATCTAGATACGCCGGTAACCTTGAACGGACTCAAGATCAGCGGCACCATAGACTATATGCCAGTACGCGGGCTCGGCGACTTCGATCTGGTGCTGAGCTACACGGGTGGCCGGGCGCTAGGGGAGCTAAAAAGCCGGCTCGGCGCGCGTGTGGTGGCTCCTCTGTACGGGTCGGTTGATCCGGAAAGTTATAAGCCTGCGCCGATGCGCCACGAATTTCAATCGGCGCTCTCGTATTTGGGCACGTATGCCGCGGACCGCCAGCAGACGTTGACTCAACTGTTGCTCGAACCGGCGAAGCTTGCCCCCAAGCAGCGCTTTCTGATCGGCGGAGCGCAGTACCCGGAGAGCTTTCCCTGGGGCGGCAATATCTTCTTCGTACGCCATGTCCCTCCACCAATGCATCCGGCGTTCTTCTGTTCGGGACGTGCCACTTTGAACGTTACGCGTGGCGTTATGGCCCGGTACGGCTTTTGCCCGTCCGGGAGGCTGTTCGAAGCGGCGGCGACGGGAACTCCTCTGCTGACTGATGATTGGGAAGGGCTCGATAGCTTTTTTACACCGGGGCGTGAGATTTTGCGCGTGAGTTCGGCTGCGGATGTGGCCAATGCTCTTTCTCTTTCGGACCGCGAGTTAAGCGATGTTGCAGAAGCGGGACGAGCCAGGACGCTGTCTGAACACACTGGGGCTCACAGGGTGAAGCAGCTGGAGCAACTTTGCGACGGGCTGGGATATGCCCCGGCGCAAAATGCCTGTTCTGCGAGGGAAAACTAAATCATGTGGGGAATTATTCCAGCGGCGGGAGCCGGAAGCCGCATTCAGCCCCTCGCGTTTTCCAAGGAACTACTCCCTGTGGGCAGCAGCGTAGAAAATGGGCAGGAACGACCGCGCGCTGTGAGCGAGTACCTGGTGGAGCGCATGATCCAGGCGGGAGCGGACAAGCTCTGCTTCGTGATTGCGCCGGGCAAGACGGACATTCTGGAGTACTACGGGTCACGTTTGTGGGGCGCGGATATTGTCTACGTGGTACAGCCGACGCCGGGCGGACTCTGCGACGCTATCTTTCGCGCCGCACCGTTGATCCGAGAAGATGAATCCGTACTAATTGGGTTGCCGGATACAGTTTGGACTCCCAAGGACGGCTTCGTCCGCTTGCCTGATGATGTGCTCTCCTTTCTGCTATTTCCGGTAGATCGTCCGGAGCTCTTCGATGCAGTAGTGACAGGTGACTTGGACAATGTAGAAGAGATCCAGGTGAAGCAGCAGAACGCCACATCGAATTGGATCTGGGGAGGCATTCGCATGCCTGGAGGTGTGTTCCATTCTTTGCATAGCCTATGGCGCCGGCCGGAACAGAAGGATGAATTTCTTGGCACGCTTGTAAATCAATGGATCCGCGAAGGTGGCCGCGCAAGGGGTGTTCGGGCAGGTCAGGCGTATGTGGATGTGGGCACGCTGCACGGTTACCGCCAAGCGATTCAGTTGCTTGCCCATCCGCAGGATGGCTCTCAGCTTTGGCAGAGGGAGATGACGCATGCTGGAAAGAACTCAGGCGCTGCTGACCGATAGAGAACGGTTGCAGCAGCGGATTGAAGAACTCGGGCCCTGGTTCCACAACATACGCCTCGGCGGTATCGAGACCGCACCGCAGCATTTTCTCGGCGACTACCCTGAGGTCAAGTTCAGGAACTTCCGCGGTGCCCTGCCGCAGGACCTGACCGGATGGAGCGTGCTGGATATTGGATGCAATGGCGGCTTCTACTCGTTAGAGATGAAGCGGCGCGGAGCTAGCCGTGTTTTGGGCATAGACACAGACGATCATTATCTGCGTCAGGCACGCTTCGCTGCAGAGTTGACGGGGCTGGATGTCAGTTTCGAGCGTATGGCGGTGTGGGATGTCGGCGCGCTGCGGGAGAAGTTCGACGTCGTGATCTTTATGGGCGTGCTCTACCACCTGCGACACCCTCTGCTTGCGCTCGATCTGATTCACGAGCACGTGGCTAAAGACATGCTGCTCTTCCAGAGCATGCAGCGCGGGAGTCGCGAAATTGCTCCGATTGCCGGGGACTATTCGTTTGATTCACCGGCTCCATTCGAGGAACCCGGGTTTCCAAAGCTGCACTTTATCGAACGGAGCTACTCACACGATGAGACGAATTGGTGGGTGCCCAATAGGGCTTGTGTGGAGGCGATGCTGCGTTCGTCCGGATTTCTTCTCGAAGCTCAACCTGAAGACGAGGTTTATATCTGCCGCTGGACGCCGGTAGAGGTGCCCCCTGACGGACCACACTGTGTTTATCCCGTGGCAAGACAGTGAACGCTATGGTTGATGCAGTCGAACACCTGGTGTACGCCGAACTTCTCCTCAGCGAGCGTCGCCTCGACTCCGCACGAAAAGCGTATGACGATGCCCAGCTTCGCGGAGCAGATTGGGAACGGTGCTCGGCGGGGCGGTGGATGATTTCGATGCTTGCCGGCCGTTTTTGTGAGGCGTGGCGCGAGAGTGATGCGATTCGACTCCGGGGGGCAGCGGATCCTCATCGCTTCTGGGAGGGAGAGGATCTTCGAGGGGCTCACGTGATCGTGCGATCTCTCCACGGGTTGGGAGACGCTGTGCAGATGCTTCGGTACGCGCCTGTGCTGAATGCTCTCGCTTCGCGAGTTGTGTTCGAAGTCCCGCCGCGATTTGTCGAGCTTGCGCGCTGCTTTGATCGAGTGGATGAGGTGATTACCTGGGAAGGTGAAGAGCCTGTTAGAAAGCCAGAGTGGAACGTGCAGCTCGAGGTGATGGAGTTCCCATACATCTTTAGAACGACTGAGAGCGATTTACCCCTCTGTACGAATTACGTCCGACTCAAACCTGAGGTAGTCAGGTCTGCAGCCGATGCGCTGAACCCTGCTGTAACTGCGCGGGAAACAATGCGAATAGGCATGGTGTGGTCGGGAGGAGATTGGGATTCAGAACGCTCCGTGCCATTCTCCCTCCTGCATTCTTGTTTGCAGAACACACCTGGGGCGTGCCAGCTTGCGGAGTTCTGGAGTCTTCAAGGTGGCATGGTGGCACAAGACGCAAATGGAACAAATGTGCGAGATGCCGCGAGCCAGTGCGGTAGCGGCCTGATGGGGCTCGCAGCGACGATCGCGAACCTGGATCTGGTGATTACGATTGACACCTTAGCCGCACATCTCGCCGGTGCGCTGGGCAAACCAACCTGGGTTTTGCTCCAATATGCGGCGGACTGGCGTTGGATGGTCGAACGACCCGACAGTCCGTGGTACCCGACTGTTCGCTTGTTTCGGCAAAAGCGACCCGGTGACTGGTCAAGCGTGATGCAAGAGGTGAGAGACTCGTTGGAACTCCTTTTAAAGAATGCGCCGGGCCCGAAGACATGTTGACCGAAAGCGGCTCGAAAGCACGCCGCTGGGATCAGTATGATGCTTACCTGTTTGATATTGATGGAACGCTGCTGCACTGCGGCGATGCGGTCCATTATTTTGCTTTTTGCGATGCAGTAAGCCGAATTGTCGGCAGGCCGTGCAACCTGGACGGTGTTACGGCCCATGGGAACACGGATGTCGGGATTCTGCGCGATGCACTGCGCCTAGCAGACGTTCCAGAAGGGCAGTGGAGACCATTGCTCACTGAAATACGCAGTCAGATGTGCCGTTTTGTCGAGCAGCGTGCCACAGATCTGTGCGTTACCGTGCTGCCGGCGGCTAGAAACGTGCTTAATCACCTTCGGTCACAAGGAGCGGTGCTCGGAGTAGCGACCGGGAATCTAGAACGGATCGGACGGCTGAAGCTTCGCCGCTGCGGTTTGCTCGATTTCTTTGATTTTGGTGGCTACAGCGATCCGTTCGAATACCGGCGCGACGTTTTTCGTGGAGCGCTCGAACAAGCGCGTATCATCGCTGGTGCTGACGCTGAGGTCTGCGTGATAGGAGATACACCGGAGGATGTGCGCTCCGCCAAAGTGAACGGGTTGGATGTGATCGCAGTAGCCACAGGAATATACAGCTTCGACGAACTCCAAGCTGAACGTCCACACTGGTGTCTCTCATCTTTGGCTGAACTGATCGACGACTCCGCATGAACTAGCTGCAGCTGCTCACTATTTCTTCGAACTCCGCAGCACGATGTTCCGCCGTATGCTCAGCCAGGATCCGGTCGCGGGCACGGGCGCCGATGCGCTTGCGATCTTCATCGGAAACCTCTCGAAGGATTGTCACGACCTCAGCGGTATCTTTGGGAACCAGGACCTCCTCTCCTGGCGTCAAGAATTCTGCGAGACCAGCCCATGAATCGGAGAGAATGGCAGCTCCACATGCAGAAGCTTCAAACAGCCGCACGGAGGGAGAATAGCCGGCAGCAACCATGTCATGACGGGTTAAATTGAGAGTAAATCTGCTGGAAGAGTAGAAGGCCGGATGATGTGGCGGCGAGAGGTGAGGGATCCGTTCGACGTTGCGGTGCCATACTGTTTCTGCTGGGTACTGGGGTCCCGCAACGATAAAACGTGCGGTGGGCAGATGTCCCGCGGCATCGTCGAGAAGCTTCACAAGCTTCGCCTGACGGTCTGCCGCGTAGGTACCAAGATAGCTCAAGTCGCTGCACAACTCTGGCCGGGTCTCGGTGGGGTGATAAAGATCGGGATCAACGGAACAGAAGAATGCCACTGCACGGCGTGCCGCAAATTGGCCTTCGAGTTCGCGAAGTGCCGGTCCGCCGGTAAAACTCAGATAGGCATCGTATTGCGGGATAAGCGCACCGTCTAAATACTCGGTCCTCCCATGCTCTCGCAGCTTGCTTAGCGTAATAGGGGTATCGATGTCATAGAAGAAGATGGGGCAGGACGCCTGTTGCAGCAGCAGATTCGTCGCTGCGATTGCATCAGGAAAATAGGATCCCATTACAATCGCATCGGCATCCTTGCTCCTACGCACCAGAGCTGCACATTCGTTTTCCCACTGTTGATAGAGATGTACCGAACAGAAGCTCGGTTGCGGAAGGTCTCGGTTACTGCGATACCACTCAACATCCTTCTCGATGAACTCGATCCTGTGCCCACGGTGATGGAGTGCTTTCAACAAAGAACGATATGTGGTCGCATGCCCATTACCCCAGGAAGAGGTTATCGTGAGGCCATACACCACGATCTTCATCAGCGAATAAGCTCTGCTTGTTTGCGCTGTGCGAGACAGTAGCGGAATGCCTGCTCGGCCTGAAGTGCTCGCTGCGCGTAGGTGTGATCACGCAAAGCACGAGCATGGAACGCACCCCCAATGCGGCGGCGTTCCTGATTGTTGTAGAGCGTGAGTGCATCCACGACATCAGATGCCTCGCGGACAATCAGTATCTCTTTGCCTGGTTCGAAGCAGTCGGCGATTCCTGGCCAGTCGTCGCAGAGCAGACATGCTCCGGCTCCGGCTACCTCGAAGACGCGAGTGGGAGGAGAAAAGCCAGACGCCGCCATAGATGCGCGATTGATGTTCATCACCATGCCAGCCGAGCAGTTTAATTTGTTGTGATCTGCGGTCGGAACATGTCCGATATAGCGAACGTTTGCAGGTAGAGATTTGTCGCTCCACCCTTCGCCTCCAAGCAAAAACTTTGATTGGGGAGAACTTTGGGCCGCACTAAAAAACAGATCAT
Source organism: Acidobacteriota bacterium (assembly GCA_030853485.1). Taxonomy (GTDB): domain Bacteria; phylum Acidobacteriota; class Terriglobia; order Terriglobales; family Acidobacteriaceae; genus Edaphobacter. Next base: position 38,169 of record JALYVA010000078.1, on the reverse strand, counting down.
CAACACGAGCCTCTCTGTCGGGAAGTCGATTGCCTAGAAATAGTACGTCGCACACGACGTTCGGGTCTGGCACGACAGGAAAGTGAGTCTCTGGATCCAGTCCGTTGTACATACTGAAATACGCTCGGGCCCCCAACGCAAGATACTGATCGCGGCACCAAGGGCCACCGCCATAGGTCAGGACAGCGTCATATTGCGGCATCGACGTTCGAAATGCATCCTTCGGATCAGCTTGCATTCGTGCGATGGTCGCCGGCGCATCCACGTCCCAGAACGTGATAGCGCTCGTGCTCTGCAACTCCAGCACCCTGCGCTCGAGCGTCTCATCGTCGACTCCGATGCCGCTATGCTTCACGATCAGGTCCGCACCTGCCGCAAGGCCAAGCATACGGTCGATATCGGTGCCTGGTTGATACACGATAGAGTTTACATAGGAGAAGCTTTCCGAATCGCGGTGTTGCTGGCGTCCATACGCGTCGGGTTCTGCAAACGTGATCACGTGGCCCAAGCGCGCCAGATACTTGTAGCAACCCCGGTAATACGTTGCTGCACCGTTCCAATACGATGAAACGATACTTGATCCGAACACAAATATGTTCACGAAAGTAACTCCTCACATATCGCTGTTAGTTCCTCAGCGCGATGATCGCAGGTGTGTCGCAAGAGAACTGTCTCCAGACCACGCTGCGCCTGTTCTGCTGCAGCAGCAGGGTTTTGAATCAGGTAACGCATTGCATTCGTTGCTTCGGTCGAATTATGAACCAGTTTGAGGTCTCCCGGACGAAACAGCTTTTCACTATCCACCCACGGAGCAGAAATGAGCGGAATGCCGCAAGCAAGTGCCTCGAATACACGAATGGTGGGAATACCGACGATCGCAGAGTTGTACTGCTGCCTTGGAATATGAACGGTGAGGCTTGCGGAAGCATATACCCGGGGCGCATCAAGATTGGGCAGATATCCTCCATAACGAACTCCGCATTCGTTAAGCGCGCACAAGGCCTCGCTTGGATAACGAACACCGTAAATGGTGAAATCAGCGATGCTGCCAAGATTCGCAGCCGGCTTCAGGAAGAACTCGCCAATTTCAGTAGAGCGTTCGCCCTCGCCCCAGTTGCCGATCCACACCACATCGCGCTGCGGTGTTTCGATCGAATTATTGTAGGGATGGAAAATCGACACATCCGCGGCTTCGTGTATGGTCCAGCAACGACTGATGCCAAAGCTCCCGCGATACAAACTGCGAAGCGATTCACCAAAAGCCAAAACCCCGTCAAAATGGCTCAAGCCAAACCGCTGAATTTGTCCTGGAGAGGAGGAGGCCCGATGGTGGGTGTCATGGAAGACAAGCCGAAATCCAAGTTCATCACGGAGTGTGAGGAGATGCTGTGCCAGTTCCGGCTCGTTCCACTCGTGCAAGATGACGACGTCTTTCGCCACCAGATGCTCCTTCCAGCTGTTCGGATCACCGTCGGTCAGGAAAGTCTTGACCCTTATATCTGGATAGGCACTGAAAAAGCTCGTCAAGGAGCGCCGCCCCTCCGCCTCCATCCGTAGGTTTTCCGTGGACCATCCTACTTCTGGCTCGAAGACGTCGATGTCATGTCCAAGGTTCGTCATCGAACGCATCAGACCGCGAAGAAAATGGGCATTGCCATTATTCCAATCCGAACGCAATGAATGTGCAATGTACGCAATCCGCAGCTTAGGAGGCAATCGTAGTTAACTCCTGCGGCGAAGATACCGCATCCGGCACAAGCAGATCTTTGTAAAGAGATAGGTATGCGTCGGTCATACGTTCCGCCGTCAGTTCGAGCCCGCGCCGATAAGATCGCCTCTGTGCGGCCTGAAGTGTGTTCGCCGATGCATTCATGTACTCGAGGATCCCATTTAATTCGTTCGCATTTCGAAAGTACACCGCAGCTTCACCCCAGACTTCACGAAGCGACGAGATATCATTAGCGACCACAGCGCACCCGCAGAGAGCAGCCTCAAGAGGAGCGAGGCCGAACGGTTCATAGATAGAAGTAACGAGATATATGCTGCTTTGGCAAAATAGTGTGAACAGCGTCTGTTCATCCATCCGTCCCAGAAGCTGCACCGCGCTCATGACTTCTGGCATTCCCGTGGACTCATACTGTTGTTCACCTACAGCAAACACAGGAAACGGAACCCTCATGCGGGACAACATAGCTACGTTTTTCGCGGCGTCCCAGAGTCTTCCCACCGTTACAGCCTGCATTACGCGCTCAGTTTTTGTGTTGTTGGGAGGAATGGTACGCCCGTTTTGAATGACATGTTTTGAGAGAGGAACGGTGAAGTTAGCAGAGAGAGCATCTAGCATGGCGTAGGTTGGCGAAACTACAGCATCCGCTTTTAAGAGACCCTGTGCAACCAGGCGCTTGTATTGATCAAGCCATCGAGAAGGCTCGAGACCTCCCGGTCGGCATGCCCCAGCCCAGCTAAGCACGTCACTATGGGCTGTGATCACTGTTGGTACTGGCAGAGGAAGCCGGCCCAAACAATACTGATTGGCATGAAACAGGTCAGGCCGGAACTTATCCGCCATCCGCAGCAGCAGCAACTCAGCATCGTCGTAAGCGAGGTGATTGTCCTCCATCCACTCCAAGGGAGTGCATGCAGTCATGCACAGAAAGTCGCTGCCATACTCCTGTTCGATATGTGTACACCAATGTCTCTGCTCCTTTGAAAGTGAACGACCAAAGCTGGCCAATGCTATGGCGTGGCCTGACCGCAAAAGTCCGCCCGCCAGTTCTTTGGTGAATGTCCACACTCCGCCTACCGCATCGGTTGTTATCAGGACGCGCATGCAAGCTCCCGTTGATGTGGGCCACGGTGCTCCAGCTCGTGTAGAGAGAGCGGTTCTCTTTCCTGTATATCGCTATATCCCCGGGAGGCGAAGAGCTGAAGGTAATAGTTGTGAGCTCGCTCCCAGGCCTGCTCATCCGGCTGCGCTCCGAAGGTTGTTACGTACTCCGGACTACCGGGAAACGGGAACATTGGCACCGGTTCGCTTACCCACACCCCGCAAGCCTTTAGCCTATTCTGCCACGCGGACACTAGCGCCGGGTCATCTTCTGCAGTCTTGATTAGGTTTGCCTGCACCCAAGGGATCCGGCCCTTGGCATAGACGAGTAAATCGGTGATTCGTGCTGTGTCGATCTTACAATTTTTGTTCATTGCATTCCGACCCTCGTCGGTAATGGATTCGATCCCGCATTCGAACGAGGCACAGTGAGCCCGACCAAGCAAATCAAGCAGATCTTCATTCCACAAATCGATCCGGGTTTGGAATCCAATGGATACGGGACGTTTTGCAATCTCTTCAAGCAGCGTTTTTACCTGTTTCCCTACTCCGAAGATTTCGTCGATGAAGTAGATGTAGTCCACGCCTCGGGCGATGAGGCGGTCTATTTCGGTAAGAACCGAAAGTAGATCACGCTCCCTGTATTTGTTACGAAACAACGTTTTGTTACAGAAGGTACAGGAGTAAGGGCACCCACGCGCAAATTCCACCTCGGCTCCACGCCGCAAGTGGTCGGCCCCATTGCCGGGGAAAACATGATGCAAATGATGGTGTAGTTCCACCGGATACTCGCTGTAATCAAGCGGACCTACGGCCGCCATATCAGTCACGCCCAGTCCAGGGCTCGAGTGAATCAGGCCGCGTTCATCACGCCAATAACAGCCGGGCACCATCTCCCATGGCAACGTCGCAAGTTGGGGCAGCGTCTGGTCGGGTTCACCGCGAAGCACGATGTCAGCGCCCGTTTTTTCGAGTGTAGAAAGCGGTGTAACTGAACCATGCGGGCCGAGAACTACCTTTTTCGACGGACGCGCAAGAGCGGCAATCCATTGTGCTGGTATGCGGAGTTCTGGCTGAGGGCAACGCCAGAAGAGGTAGGAGGGAGCGGTGGGCACTACAAGAAAATCTTCCTGGAAAGACTGCAACCGCGACCGCGTCTGCTCCGGCGTGAGATCTTGCATCCACGCATCGATAAGCAGTACTTCCTGTCCTGAGGAGCGAAGCATCTCGCGTGCGGCAAGCAGCTCCAGCGGGAAGTGAGGTTCCTGACAGCCAAAATATGTCGATCCTTCAAAGCTCCACTTCGGGTTAACCAACGCAAACTTCATGCCACCTCCTCGGTCATCAATCCTCGGCGCGCGACCTCGTGGCGTTGCCTCGTGAGAAGCTTTCGGTTGCAGTCCCAAAACTTGTGAATCGACTGTAGCGTCTGCTTACACGAGTGTTGGACGTCCCATCCAGTGTCGGCGTGGATTTTAGAGGTGTTTGAGATGTACAGCGGCTGATCTCCGGGCCGGACCCCGGCAGATCGGAGGATAGGATGGGTACCGGTCTCCTCGGCGATTGCTTTCAGCATTTCTGTCACAGATATAGCCCGTTCCATACCTCCCCCAACGTTGTATATTTCGCCTTTGGTACGTTCCGACGCGTTGCGAGCAGCATCCATCGCGTCGATCAAGTCATACACGTGAAGAACGTCACGTACCTGAAGACCATCGCCATAAATAGTGATGGGGCAGCGTTCAAGCGCGGAGTAAAGAAAGTGGGCTACCCAACCTTGGTCTTCCGTGCCAAATTGTCTTGGCCCTGCGATACAAGACATCCGGAACACAACAGTAGGCAGGTCGTAGATGCGTGCGTAGTCTCGTACGTACTGATCAGCCGCACCTTTAGAACACCCATACGGCGAATGGAAGTCCACCTGCTCCGATTCCGTCACTCCGTCAAATGTCGGCTCTTGCGCTACGTAGCGTGTGCCTTCTCTGGTTACAGGGACGCCATCGAGCGAACCGTAGACCTTATTGGTGGAGGTAAAGAGCAAAAAGGGGCATCTTCCCGAAAGCCGGGCCGCCTCCAACACATTGAAGGTGCCGCTTACATTTACCTCAAAATCTTCACGCGGATTCTGGATTGAAGTTGTGACGGCAACTTGAGCCGCAAGATGAAAAATCTCTGTCGCATCGGCACCGGCACAACGCACTAACTCCCGATCGCGAACATCTCCCTTGATAAACTCGAGTCGCTCACTGCCCGGAAGTGTTCTAAGCCATGCCAGGTTATGGGAGACGCCGCTGCGCGAAAGATTGTCGAGTATTCGTATGCGCGCGGAAGAGGCGGTGAGCAGCAGCCGTTCGACGAGATTTGATCCAATAAATCCTGCGCCGCCCGTGATAAGGATGATGCGTGCTTTCCGTTGCGGCATTCAGTCGCTTCCTTTCTGGACAAAACCTTAGGCCGTCAACCCATAGGTGGTCAATTCCTGGAGCATGGTGTCGGCTTTATCCTCAGCCTGTTGGTGTTCCAGCCACGCTGCAAGCTCGCGAAAACCTTCTTCGTGCGCTATTTGAGGTTCGTATTGCAGCAGTTCACGCGCCTTCGTGAGGTCGGCGTAGCAGTGCCGAATGTCTCCTGAGCGGTACTTCTGCGTGATTACGGGTGCAATCTCTTTCCCCAAGGCTGCAGCAAGCATTTCGGCAACGCGCCGTATCTTAATAGGCTGACCAGACCCAACGTTGATTACCTCTCCGTTAGACTCCGAGCGCTCCATGGCCAGAATGTTGGCTCTAACAATGTCATGCACACTGACAAAGTCGCGCATCTGTTCGCCATCTTCAAACACCAGCGGGGCTTGATCATTGATCAGTCGCGCTGCAAAGATGGCTGCAACGCCCGTATAGGGATTTGAGAGCGCCTGTCGAGTGCCATAGATATTGAAGAAACGCAGCGCTGTGACGGGCAACCCATAAGTACGCCCATAGATCAGGCAAAGCTCCTCCTGGTCTCTTTTCGATATCGCGTAGATAGAGTTAATCTCGGAAGGCTTTGTCTCCTTCGTGGGTTCGGGAAAGAGTTCCCTGGAGCAGTATGTGCAGTGCAGTTCCCAATTAGCAGCCTTCAGTTGGCCGACAGGACGGACGGGAGGAAAAGCAGCTTCGCCACAGGTTCGACAGACGTACTGCCCCTCCCCATAGATAGACATAGACGAAGCCACAATCAGTTTTTTCAGCTTTATCTTGGTGTCAAGGATGGCTTGTAGCAACTCTGCCGTACCCTGTGTGTTGACGCTCATGTACCGGCTGATTTCGTACATGGATTGACCAACCCCGACCGTTGCGGCGAAGTGGAAGACAACATCGACCCCTCTTAGCATCGCGCGCGTCAGGTTAGGGTCTCGCACGTCACCAACAACCAATTCAACCTCAGGTGAGAGGTACTTAGGCGGACCATCTTGGTGCACCTGCGGAAGCAAATCGTCCAGCACGCGTACACGGTGCCCAGCGCGAACCAGGCCGTCTGCCAGATGAGAGCCTACGAAACCCGCTCCTCCAGTTATCAAAATCTGTTTCGATTGGCTTGTTGATGTCATCATATGGCGAACGCCCTCTCCTCGAAATCGTTCTGTATGGATGGGTCAACAGGCGCGTAGCGCGCCACCGCCCACGCAGCAAATTTGGCGAACTCACGGTTATCCTTCGGTGGACTGGTGTGATGTTCTTCTAGTCCGAGATGCGCGGGCGTGAAACACAGCGTTAGCGCAACCTGGAATGGCATAAGCGCCTGCATCTGCCGATCAAACCATCGAGTGGCGTCCGGGCGAAAGGCGTCAGCCCAACTAAGGCCAGTTCGAAGATACTTGACTCCGTGCTGTTTCATCCATGCCACAGCATCATCCAACCGCGGATCCTCGAAATGAAACCATTGGCAGAAACCTACGCTTCCGTCATCAGGAAACTGAGCTGCCGCGAGCTTCGGCTTCCCATCGCCCTTAATCAGGCCTAAGTAGTAGTGCCGGTAATAAGAAGAACCTTCAGCTTCCTTGTGTCTTGTTTCGGCCGGCCAGCTTGGTGGAAGATCAAACAGGCTATACCAGTGAATGCGATCGACACGCCCGCGAAGAAGCTCGATCGTTCGCAGCATACCAAATTCCTGTACCTGTTCTGCTCCAAATGAGGAGACTCCCACCTCAGTCACCCATATCGGCAGTCCACTCACATCAGCTGCCTGAGCTATGCGGTCTGGCCATTCGTCCAGTTGCCAATGATTCCAGTCCAGCGGGAAGCCATGAACCCCAACGGCATCGACATGGTTCATTACTCCGTAAGACGCCATCAAGCGCAGGAAATCCGGATCGCATGACGATACGCCACCAAGCACGATACTCAAGGTGGGATTGATCCGCCGAATTGCCGCTGCTGCGAGCTTCACCATATCAGCGAACCTTACCCAGCCCTCATCTAACTTAAAATTCCAATGAGAGAGGTTATTAGGTTCATTCCACAGCACAATTGCTTCTACCATGCAGATAGTCTCTTCCGCTTTTCTCCCCGAAGGTGGATAAGGCCCAGAAAGAACATAGCTTATTTGTAGCCGTCTGAGGCGTAACGGGAGTGATCGTTCAACTCCTACTCATACAGCTTTGTACGTGTATGAAGGCTTATCGAAGCTGAAGGTTGCTTTGTTGGCCGCTAACGATACGATGTTTGCCCCAACAACCTAGTTTGTAAGTGATCGGTCTCCCACAAGGGCTGACGTGGCTCTGGGACGTATCGGTACCGGCTGGGTGGACGGGTAGAACCCGGCGTATGCCGTAAAACGTAGCATGAGAACTGTTTATGCTGTCCTCTAACTCTCGAGCGACACCGACACAGCAGTTCGCGATTTCGACGGCAGCTTGCTATTCAGCAGTAGCGTCGTACGGAGTACTTCGGCAACACTCCAAGCCTGCGCCATGCATCCTCTGGGAGTGAACGGCGGCTCTGCATCGAAGATCTCGCTGATTGTGCCCACGCCATCCTCATACAGGTGATCTTCGAAACCTCGTAGGAAGCCGCGTGCTTGCTGTGTGTATTCCGGATAAACCCTTAGCCATGAATCAATAAGGGGCCCAATGAGCCATGCCCAAACAGTACCCTGATGATATGCAGCATCACGCGCCTGTAGATCACCGTCATAGCTTGGCTTGTACTCAGGATCGCCCGGCGACAGGGACCGTAGGCCTACGGGCGTAAGAAGCTCCCGTTTTACTACCTCAACTACTGCCCTCCATTTATTTTCCGCGAGTACGGGGTATCTCAGCGAGATCGCCAGAATCTGATTGGGACGGATCGATGGATCATCCTTAGCTTCCACCAGCGCTCCATCCTTCTCCTCCAGCGAATCGACGACGTCATACAGACAATTTTGCTGCTGGTTCCAAAACCTGTTTTGAAAACTTGAATAGGAGAGGGACGCCTGCTTCGTCAGATCGTCCTTGATGGGCACGGAGCCCCCCACAAGTTCCAGCCACTCCACCATCAGTCGAAGAGCGTTATACCAAAGTGCGTTAATCTCCACCGCCTTACCGCGTCGCGGAGTGACAACCCAATCTCCAACCTTCGCGTCCATCCAGGTCAATTGATACCCTACCGCGCCCTGCCGCAACAGACCATCCGCAGGATCGACCCCGATTCCGAAATCCGTGCCGCGCAGGTGACACCGCACCACCTCGAGCAGCTTCGGCATTAGATATCTCAGGGTCTCGATATCGCGTGTGATCGTGACATAGCGGTCGATGGCATGAAAGAACCAGAGAGTCGCGTCGGCAGTGTGGTACAGCCCCGCGGTTTTCCCTTCTGGAAACATGTTTGGGATCAGGCCGTGATAGATGTAGTCCGCGAAGGTGCGCAGAATGTACTCCGCCTCCCGCCAGCGTCCTGTCGAAAGCGTCAGGCCTTCAAGCGAGATCATCGTGTCCCGGCCCCAGTCGGTAAACCAGTGGTATCCGGCAATCACGCTACGTACTTCGTCGCCGACGGCTTGGGCGCGCACCTGATCCGAAACCCTGCCGACAGGAGTGATCAGAAACTGGTCGGCGGCCATGACGAGCTCTGCAACAAAGCCTTCTTGGTACTCTCCAGATCCGGCACGCAGCAGCAACCGCCTCCTGCGCTCCAACTCAGATGAAAACGCAGTTGCCGGTGTCAACGCATTCACCCTCTCCCAATCCTCAGTCGAAAGTGTAAGAGAAGCCGGCTTGCCTGCATCCAGCTCCGCAGAGAATATTCCAGGCGACCATAGATCGCCCTGCCAATCGTAGCCGCGGCTCTGTTCGACCCGGTATGGCACACTCGGAATCTGCTGGGACTCCATGCGAAAACCATTCTCTTCGCCCTTCCAGCAAAATTTCAGCGTCGGCAGATCGTTGCTGACGAAGAGTTCGAACCCCCGCTCGACCGCGACGAGTCGATATTGGTGATGCGCCGGTCCGCCCACGGCGCCTTCATGGGGCCGAATGTGCAATGCAGGTTTCACCTCGAGTTTTCCTTTTCCCTCCAGCAAGGTGTAGGTAAGGTACGTGGTGTTTTGCTTGTGTACCATGCACACACGCTTCTCCAGCAAGGCATCGCCCAAGCGAAACTGCCATACCGGAAGCCCTGACTCCAAACGGAAATCCTGAAGGTACGGGTTGGATTGGTCGCTTTCCGGAGTCAATGGGTCGCTTCGTTCCGACTCTTGTTGGACGACCGCAGGAGCCACCACATCTTCGCAAGTCAGAACATAGCAAACACCTGAGCTATAGAACTTCTCGAGCAAACTATTCGCCATCATGGTGCGACCGTGGGGAGCGGGCAAAGCGGCAATCAGCCAGCCGTGAAAGCGGCGAGTATTGAAGCCTCCGATCGTTCCAGACGCATACCCACCAAGGCCATTGGTGACCAACCATTCCGTGAAGGGTCCGCGCCGTGACTTCATTTGCTCCTCGAGTTGATCCACGTCCACAGAAACCGCACGCGCAAGCGGCTGGGTCGAATGATTGTCTTCATAGTCACTGTGATGCATTGGCGGTCACTGTGCAGGCGCCTGCGCGTGTGTAGTGCCCATCGCAACGGGCGACTGATCGAGGACGGATGATCTGAGCTTTGGCTGCATTGCTTCGTTTAGATGTGTGGGTGACCAATCGACTCGTCGCATGCATGCAGCTCTTAGGCATGGGTGCCGTTTCGCTTTTTATTCGCTATGATGTATATGCATCTCACTGCACGGGTATCGATAAACGCAATGCTCAACGTACAGCAAAAACTCGAGATCCTGGCCGACGCGGCGAAGTACGATGCGTCGTGCGCGTCCTCGGGAGCCAAGCGCAAAAGCAACGGTCAGGGCGTGGGGCATTCCGATGGTATGGGCATATGCCACAGTTACACGCCGGACGGTCGTTGCATCTCGCTGCTAAAGATTCTGTTGACGAACTTCTGCACGTACGACTGCGTCTTCTGCGTGAACCGCGTATCGAGCGACATAAGACGCGCACGGTTTACCCCGGAAGAAGTCGTGACGCTCACCCTGGCTTTTTACAAGCGAAATTACATCGAAGGGCTGTTTCTTTCCTCGGGTATTATCCAGTCGCCCGATTACACGATGGAGCAGCTGATACAGGTGGCAAAAACGTTGCGGGAAGTCCACAGGTTCGGAGGCTACATTCATCTGAAGGCAATCCCAGGCGCAAGCAACTTGCTGATTGAGCAGGCGGGATTATGGGCGGACCGCCTGAGCGCCAATATCGAACTGCCGACGCAGCAGGATTTGGTGCAGCTTGCGCCGGACAAAAAGTCTCACGTAATCGAATCGACGATGTCTCAAATCCATGCTCGCAAAGAGGAGGCGGATGAAGAGCTGCGCACATCTAGAAGCGCCCCTAAGTTTGCCGCTGCTGGTCAGTCGACCCAAATGGTGGTTGGGGCAACGAGTGCAACCGACCGCGACATTCTGACAACAGCGACGCATCTATACGGCCGGTACAAGCTGCGGCGTATCTACTACACGGGTTTCAGTCCCTACCCAAACGCGGACGCAAGACTTCCATTGCAACCCGCTCCGATGATGCGGGAGCATCGGCTCTATCAATCAGACTGGTTGATGCGATATTACGGGTTCGCGGCGAACGAACTGACTAACCCGGAGGCGCCGGATCTTTCGCTGAGTGAAGATCCAAAGACAACGTGGGCAAAGACACATCCGGAGTTCTTCCCTGTCGACGTGAATGCGGCGCCCCGCGAGGCTTTGTTGCGTATCCCTGGGATCGGGTATCGGAGCGTTGACCGCATTTTGAAAATCCGGAAGTACCATCGTCTCCTGCTGGAAGATTTGCGGAAATTGCACGTGCGCGTAAAGAACGCTTTGCCCTATGTAGTGGCTGCGAACCATCTTCCTTCGTTGCCCTTATCCGCGCCGGAGATGACCGCCGATGCGCAACTCGATCTTTTTGCACCATTGAGCGCGCTTACTGGTGCGCTTTAATGAAGCGCGTTGCAATTGAACCCGATTTTGAGGCATGGCGCGAGACGGCGCGTGATGCCTTGCGTAGTGGATACCTTCCGGAAGAGCTGGATCTGCAGGATGCCACGTTGCCAAGAATCCTGGAGCTAACGCTGGAATCGAGTGAAGCCGCGACCGGCAACCCGGTGTTGAATCCCCATGTGCCGAAGGCGTTTCTCGAGGCGGCGCAGTTTGTAGCGGCGCACCGCGATCCACAACGCTGGAACCTGCTATATCGGATTTTGTTTCGATTGCAGGAAGCTCGTGATCTTCTAAAAGTTGAGGTGGATACGGACGTTGCTCAGCTTCTGCGACTCGAGGGGCAGGTCCACCGCGACATACACAAGATGCACGCCTTCGTTCGCTTTCGCATGGTGCTGGAACCAGGCAGTCCGATGGACCGGCCGGTGGTCATCGACGAGCCTGTGGCAGCATCAGCCGACCCTGACGCGCACCACCTGGTGCTGGCGACCCCTACTCCATTTGGGGTGAGCCGAAGCGAGGTGCCGGGGTGCGAACCGGACGGAGGGGAGACGTCGATATCTGGTTCAGATGAGTGCGAACACTTTATCGCGTGGTATCAGCCAGACCATCGCATTCTGCCGCTGACCGCGCCGTTTTTCGCAGAGCGCTTCAGCATCATGCGCTGGAGCATCCTTACGCCGGACGCTTCGGTGTCGTGGGACCCGGTGACGAAACAACTTGCATTCGCTCCGGGCCTTCCGCGTGAATCGGCCCCTGCGGAAGATGAGTTGGAAGAGTTGTGGCGCGCCTACTATGCGAGCATCTATAATCCGGCGCGGCTGAATCCTGACGCGATGCGCAGTGAGATGCCCGTCCGCTATTGGAAAAACCTTCCTGAGATTTCCCTGCTTCCCGAACTCATCACAAAATCCCGCACACGAGTGTTATCCATGGTCGCAGAACAGAAACAGAAGCCGTCGGCACAGCCGTTTGTGCCCGCACAGCACACTCTCTCCACCATCCGCACGGCACTGCCGCAGTGCAAGGGATGTGATCTCTACCTGCATGCAACACAGGTTGTGCCAGGTGAAGGCGCAGACCGGGCAACGCTGATGTTGGTCGGCGAACAACCTGGAGATCAGGAGGATCTGCAGGGTGCGCCGTTTGTCGGACCTGCGGGCAAGCTGCTGGACAGCGTTTTCGATGAGCTAGGCATCGATCGGACAAAGATCTTCTTGACCAACGCGGTGAAGCACTTCAGATATGTTCAGAAAGGCAAGCTGCGGCTGCACCAGAGTCCGCGGATGAGCGAGATTACTGCGTGTCGGCCTTGGCTGCAGGCTGAGATTGATGCCGTGCGCCCCCAACTGATTCTTTGCCTGGGAGCCTCGGCGTCGAAGTCGCTGCTGGGCGGCACGTTTGCACTGATGCGCGATCGCGGCAAGGTGATCGAGACGCCCTATCTGCGGCAGGTAATGGCGACCATTCACCCGAGCGCAGTGTTGCGTGGCAGCGATGAAAGTTCACGCATTCAGCTCAGAAGTTTCCTGGTTGACGATCTGGCGCTTGCGTGGAAAATGGCGAGTAAGCCAGCGCCTGCCGCCGTATGATAGAACGTACGCGCGAGTGATCCATCCCACCCTTCACCGCAGGAGCAACCTTTGAACACGCTGTCGATCACCAATGCTTTTGCTAGTGGCTCCGAGCAGTTTGAGGCTTCCGCTTTCGCGGCACATACTTTGTCATCTGTTCAGAATCTCGCGGCGGTCATAGACCACACGCTGCTGAAGCAGGACGCGACACGCCACCAGGTGTTGCAGTTGTGCCACGAAGTTGCGGAACACCGCTTTGCCTGCGCCATGGTGAACCCGACGTGGGTCTCCCTTGCGGCGGCGGCGTTACAGGGGACAGGCATCGCGGTGGGCGCGGTGATCGGTTTTCCGCTTGGAGCTTCGCTTTCGATATCCAAGCGCGACGAGGCCGCCCATATGCTGAAGCACGGCGCGCACGATCTCGATATGGTGGTAAACATTGGCCTGCTGAAGTCGGGTCAGTCTGCGGATTACGATGCGGTACGGCAGGACATTCGCGGTGTGGTCGAGGTAGCTCATGGCGGTGGCGCGATTGTGAAGGTGATTCTGGAAACCTGCCTTTTGACGTTCGAGGAGAAGCTACGTGCGTCGGAGATTGCACTGAGTGCGGGCGCCGACTTTCTGAAGACCAGCACGGGATTTTCTACCGGTGGTGCGACGGTGGATGACATCGGCTTGATGCGTGGAGTAGTAGGCAATCGTGCGGGAGTAAAGGCATCGGGCGGCGTACGTTCGCTAACCGATGTGACGATGATGCTTGAGGCTGGAGCATCTCGGATCGGTGCAAGCGCAAGCACTAAGATTGTGGCAGAGCTCGCGAGTCAAATCGCTGAAACTCCTTCTACCCCTGGAACTTGACCAGCCGGTTCGTCGGACGAAAGACTCCCAAACTGCGGCGTTGCCGGTAAGATCATCGCAAAATAGAATGCCTCCCCACACCAAGCCTCGCAACGCTCCACCAGAACCTGAAGGGATTGCGCCAGAGCATACCTTTGAGGGGGACTACCGTCCGCCGGTCCTGTTCCATCCTCATTCCGCCGATCCGAAGATCCGGGTCGAGCCGCTGCAGGTGGAATTCCTGCATAACCTGGCTGATGCGCTGAACACGACGCTAGACCTGAATACGTTGATGCATCGTGTGGCGGATCTCGTGCGAGCGGTGATCGACTACAGGATCTTCGCGATCCTGCTGATCAATGATCGCGCACAGGATCTGCGGATGCGTTTCCAGATCGGGCATACGACCGAGATCGAGAGGATGCGCATTAAGATGGGACGCGGCGTGGTCGGGCAGGCGGCGTTACAGCGCAAGTCGCTGCTGATTGAAGACGTTTGCAAGTTCGAGAACTACATCGATGCGAATCCGAATGTCTGCTCCGAGCTGGCAGTACCTCTGGTGGTCAAGAACAAGGTGATTGGTGTGCTGGATCTTCAGTCCGAGACCTTAGCCTACTTTACGCTTGAGCATCAAAGACTGCTGGAGCTGGTGGCCTCGCGGATGGCGATTGCCATCGAGAACGCCCGCTTGTACACGCGGGTTTCGCGGCAGGCGCAAACGTTAAGCGTACTGAATGACATTTCGCGGGAGATCACGAGCATTCTTGATCCCGACGATCTTCTGGAGCGAATCGGGCAGTTGCTCAAGCGCGTGATCGACTTCCATATGTTCACCATCCTGCTGTGGAATTCGCGCACGCAGCTGTTCGAGCATCGTTTTTCTTCCCGTTTCGGCGAACGGGTGACCCGGGAGCGGACCGTTGGGCTTGGCGAAGGGTTGATCGGGACGGCGGCCCAGTTGCGGGAGCCGATTCTGGCGCCGGATGTGCGCAAGGATCCGCGGTATGTGGAAGCGAATCCGGAGGTGCGGTCGGAGCTTTCGGTGCCGCTGGTGTACAAGGGCGAGGTGATCGGTGTGCTCGACCTGGAGCATACGCGGGTGAACTACTACAACGAAGACCACCAGCGGACGTTGTCCACCCTGGCGTCGCAGGTGGCGATCAGCATTGCGAATGCGAGGCTTTACCAGCGGATACACGAAGAAGAACAGCGGATGGAGCGGGACCTGGAGATGGCGCGACAGGTGCAGCTTCGGTTGATGCCGTCGCACCCCCCGGTGCTGGAACACGCTGAGATTGCGTCGCAGTTTGTCGCTGCGCGGTCGATTGGCGGCGATGTGTATGACTTTCTGAACTACAACACCGGGCGGGTGGCGCTGGCGGTGGGTGATGTGAGCGGCAAGGCTGCGCCTGCGGCCCTGTATGCTGCGCTGGTGAGCGGGATCCTGCGGTCGCTTGCGCCGCAGCATCTTTCTCCGGCTGCGATGCTGACCGCGCTGAACGACCAGCTGCAGGAGAGGAAGCTCGATTCGCAGTATGTGACGATGCTGATGGCGGTGTGGGACGACAGCAATCGGACGCTGCAGCTGGCGAATGCGGGTTCGGTGCAACCTCTGTTTGTGGAGGCGAATGGAGATGTGACCAAGCCGCGGACGGTGCGTACGATCCAGGCGGAAGGATTTCCGCTGGGTCTGTTTCCGAATGCGGAATATGAGGAGTTCACATTTTCGACCCGGCCGGGGGACCTGATTGTCTTCTTCTCCGACGGGATTGTGGACGCGGTGAACGCAGAAGGCGAGATGTTCGGCGACGAGCGGCTGATCGCGCTGTTGGAGTCGCAGCATCACCCAACGGCACAGTCGACCGTGGACGGCATTCTGCAGGCCGTCACCGGTTTTCAGGCAGGGGTCGACCACTTTGATGACGAGACGGTGGTCGTGCTGTGCGTGAGGTGACGCCACCTCTTGCATTCTGTCTCGCGAGATGACGCCACCAGGGGTACCCCCCCTCCCCCCCCTATTGCCCGCGCGCAAACCTTTTCGTTTCAAGTATTTACGGCTAACTTGCGACGCCAAATTCGGGCAAACAAAGGACTTACGTGCAAATTCGTGCCACGGAAGGACTTAGTTGCGGAGCCGAGACGTTTGCCTACCCCCGTGCGCATAAAAAGCAAAAAACACCGGCGTGCGGGCGGCAGCTTTGTCAAGTTCTGGCAACACCCGAAGGGCGTGGGAAGGATGAGGAAAGGCGCTGCGGATGCTCGAAGGTGGCCGGCTTGGTAGAGTAAACGTCATGTCAAGGGAAGATATTGTTCGTTCGAATGCGCTGCCGAAGGGTTTTGCGTGGGGTGCGGTGAAGGCCGGGATCAAGGCGAGCGGAAATCTGGATCTGGCGGCGGCGGTTGCTGTGAAGGGGGCTACGGCGGCGGCGATGTTTACGAAGAACCAGGTAGTTGCGGCGCCGATTACGGTGGGGCGGAGGCACCTAACCGCCACGCATGGGAGTGTACGCGCGGTGCTGGTGAATGCGGGAAATGCGAACTGCGCCGGCGGGCAGCCGGGCATCGATGCCTGTGTGGAGACCTGCGTAGGTGCGGCAGAGAGCTTTGAATGTCTGTTCGATGAGGTTTTTCCTTCGTCTACGGGGATTATCGGTGTGCCGTTTCCGGCGGATAAGGTGCTGGCGGCGTTGCCCGAGCTGAAGGCTTCGCTGGGTGAGACTCCCGAGCATGCTGCGCTGTTTTCGCAGGCGATTATGACGACCGACACGAAGAGGAAGGTGGCTCATGCGGTGGTGGAGGTGGACGGCGTGGAGGTCACGCTGTTCGGCACGGCGAAGGGGGCGGGGATGATCCATCCGCAGCTTGGTGCGCCGGTGGGACCTCCGCATGCGACGATGCTGGTTTTTCTGTTTACCGATATTGCGGCGGAGAGCGCGGAGTTGGCGGCGCTGTTGGAGCCTGCCGCGGACAAAAGCTTCAACTGCATCTCGATCGACGGCGATACTTCGACCAATGACACGGTGTTGCTGGTGGCGAGTGGAGGGAGTGGGGTTGCGCTGAACGAACGCAGCCGGGAGGGGTTCCTGAACGCGCTGCATGTGGTGTGCAGTTCGCTGGCGCACCAGATTGTGGATGACGGCGAAGGGGTGGGGCATGTGGTGACGCTGCATGTGACCGGCGCGCGTAGCGAAGAAGAGGCACGGCAGGTTGCGAAGTCGATTGCTCACTCGCCTCTTTGTAAGACGGCGTGGTCGAGCGGGGATCCGAACTGGGGAAGGCTGCTGGCGGCGGCGGGATATAGCGGGGTGGCGTTCGATCCTGGGCTGGTGAAGATTTGGATTGGGGAGCAGCCGGTGTTTGAGGGTGGAGCGCGGGCGGCGGGGTTTGACGAGGCGCTGGCACATGAGGTGATGGGGCAGCGGGAGTACACGATTGGGTTGGACTTTGGGTTGGGGAAGGCGGAGTGCCGGTTTTTGACATGTGATTTGACCGCGGAGTATGTGCGAATCAATGCGGATTATTCGACTTAGATCTGGTTGCGGGTGGGCGTGAGGTGTGAAAAGCGGTCTCGCTGCGCGAGATGCCCACATCTCAGAATCGAGATATGGGGCACCCGGCGCATGAGGTGATGCGGCAGCGGGAGTACACGATTGGGTTGGACTTCGGGTTGGGGAAGGCGGAGTGCCGCTTTTTGACCTGTGATTTGACTGCGGAGTATGTGCGGATTAATGCGGATTATTCGACTTAGGGTTTGGTGGTGCTGGAATGCAGCAGGTTACTCCCGCTTCGCTTGGGACTGACAAACAAATGACAAACAACAGCAAAGACAACAACAGATCCCCTTCGGGGCTGACAACCAGAAAAGCAGACGCAAGAGCAACCGCAGATTCCTCTGCCTCGTTTCCGTATGACAACAAACAGACAGGCAACGACAGAAGGCGCGCACAACGAGCGCTTTGATGTGGGGAACTGCGGGGCTAAGGCATTCGGTTCGCGCCTGCCGGCGCGATCAACCCTTATCAGGAAGTGGGGCCGCTCTCTCGGCCAGATCCAGCTGTCCGAAGAGCCAGTATCGTAATTCAAGCGATTTCGCTGACGTGAAGCCGACTTGTAGGTACTAACCATCCGGCGTTGGTGAGTGCAGTGGCGATTTGCACCACTCTAGACCAATTCCTGACGACAGACCTCCTTATGATGACGGATTTTTATCCTGCCAGCTCTGGGCAGTGATAGCCCACATGCACACCTCGATCTCTTTCGGGCCCCAGAGGATGTTGTGCGTGTACCTGAATCCCACCCGCTCCAGTAACTTTCGCGAGTTGTCGTGTGCAACCCCATGTCCTGCGACGATCACCGGCAGTTCCAGTGTAGCGAACCCATGCGCGAGTACAGCGAGCAAAGCCTCCTCGCCCAGGCGGAGACCCCAAGCGGTTCGCATGAGATTGACACCCGCCTCGATTGTCCGAGGATCCATCGACCACGGCCGCAGCCCGGCACACCCCGCAAACTCGCCCGTCTCGCGTAGGAAGATTGGCCAGTACTGCATGCCAAGACTCCGGCTACGGTCACATTCGACATGAAGCCGATCATGCGCCTGTTCCCGGGTCATAGGACCGCCGAAGAAACGCGTTACTTCTGGATCACACCATATGGATTCAGCTAGAGCGGTATCGTTCTCGCACCAGGTCCGGAATACCAAACGAGTCGAGGAAGACGGAAACATCGGCGAGAATGACGGATCGGATGACGACATTAAGACCTCCGTCACCAGCGTAACAGCTTTCACCGGTGATGAAAGCAGGAATGAGTTGGGTTAAGATTTAGCCGATGCAGATTCCGAAGAAGCTCGCTTCAGGACCATTCCAGCTTGTTGCTGGTCATCCTGCGCTGGATATTGTGAATACTTTGGACTGGCGATTCCGGCCTTCCGGATCAGAGGAACTGTTGACGAGCTATGCAGATCTCCTCCGCTTCACGGAACAGTGTGGGCTCATTACGCCCACGGAGGTTCGAGAGTTCGCAACAAGTACACCTGTCAAGAAACGAAGGAGCCTGTCATCCACAAAGAAACTCCGAGAGTGTCTGGCATCGATCTGTTATGCCATTGCTGATGGGCAGGCTCCTCCCATTGAAAGTGTGCGAGCTTTGTCGTCCTTTGCACGCACTGTACGGAGATCGGAGAATCTGCAATGGTGTGACAACCGTTTGCGATGGAAGACGGGCAGAGATCGAGAGACAGCTTCGGACGCGCCGTTCGGAAGATTAGTGTCGACAGCTGTGGAACTGCTTACCTCCAACAAAGTCGACCAGCTACGCGCTTGTTCAAATGTAGAATGTCGCTGGTTGTTCCTTGACGGTAGCAAGAACAAAGGACGGCGTTGGTGTGACATGAAGCTCTGCGGCAATCGGATCAAGTCGAGACGCTATCGGAGCACGCGTCGCGCGGGCGACTCCAATGACCATTTCACGCGTTTGGATGCCTAAAGCTAAGCCCCTTTGGCGAAACCTCGAATCTTGCTCATAGGCCGGTGCACTCATTGAGTATCGGTTAGTCCTCATAAACGCACTTCTCGTCACTTGCGTTCTAACTCTACAGACCTGACAGGTGGAGCAGAAGAGCGGCTTTGGAATCCCTTCGGGGTTCCCACATTCATGCGTTCGAAACCTTGCGCGGGAAGTGGCTGTAACATCGTAAGAGAGAAGTGAGAGGTGTATGAGCGAAGGTCGTTGGGTTCTGCTGATTGCGAGTGAGGTGGGTGGGACGGATTCGGTTTCGGATCGTGCCATGGAACGTCTGGTGCAGGCGATTCGCCTCGAGGGCTACGAGGTGGTGCGTACGTCGACGCCGGAGGATGGGTTGTCGCTGGTGACCTCGGACCCGTCGTACAGTGCGATTTTGCTGGACTGGGATTTGGAGGGCGAGAACCAGTTTGCGGAAGGCGCGGCGCTGGCGATTTTGCGCGCGGTGCGGCGTCGCAACAAGAAGATTCCGATCTTCCTGATCGCCGACCGCACGCTGGTGAGCGAGTTGCCGCTGGAGGTGGTGAAGCAGGTGCATGAGTACATCCACCTGTTCGGGGATACGCCGGCGTTTATTGCGAATCGCGTGGACTTTGCCGTGGAGCGATATCACGAACAGCTGTTGCCGCCGTACTTTCGTGAGCTGAAGAAGTACAACGACCAGGGCGCCTACTCGTGGGACGCGCCGGGGCATATGGGTGGGGTTGCGTTTCTGAAACACCCGGTAGGGATGGAGTTTCACAAGTTTTTCGGCGAGAACATTATGCGTTCGGACCTTGGGATTTCGACTTCGCCGCTGGGGTCGTGGCTGGATCATCTGGGGCCTCCGGGCGAGTCGGAACGGAATGCGGCGCGGATCTTTGGCGCGGACTGGACGTTCTATGTGCTGGGTGGGTCGAGCACGTCGAACCAGATTGTGGGCCACGGCGTGATTGCGCAGGACGATATCGTTCTGGCGGACGCGAACTGTCATAAATCGATCTGCCACTCGCTGACGGTGACGGGCGCGCGGCCGGTGTATATGAAGCCGACGCGCAATGGATACGGCATGATTGGGCTGGTGCCGTTGAAGCGTTTTGCGCCGGAGTTTATTCGCGGCATTATCGATAAGAGCCCGTTGACGACGGGTGTGGCGAACCAGAATCCGACCTATGCGGTGGTGACGAATTCGACCTACGACGGGCTTTGCTATGACGTGAATCGTGTGGTGACGGAGCTTTCGAAGTCGGTGCCGCGCATTCATTTCGACGAGGCGTGGTATGCGTATGCGAAGTTCCACGAGATCTACCAGGGACGGTTTGCGATGGGGGTTCCGGACGATATGCCGGACCGGCCGACGATCTTCGCGGTGCAGTCGACGCACAAGATGCTGGCGGCGTTTTCGATGGGGTCGATGATTCATGTGAAGCTGAGTCCGAGGGCGAATCTGGACTTCGACCAGTTCAACGAGTCGTTCATGATGCATGGGACGACGTCGCCGTTTTATCCGTTGATCGCGTCGCTGGATGTGGCGGCGGCGATGATGGACGAGCCTGCGGGGCCGACGCTGATGAGCGAGACGCTGCAGGATGCGATCAGCTTTCGAAAGGCGATGTCGTCGATCGGACATCGTCTGCGCGAGGCGGAGCAGGGATGGTTCTTCCGGTTGTATCAGCCGGAGCATGTGTTCGACCCGCTGGACGGGAAGACGTACTTGCTGGAAGAGGCGGCCGATGGTCTGCTGACGAATCGGTCGAGCGCGTGGACGCTGAAGACGGGTGAAGAGTGGCACGGGTTTCAGGACGAAGACATTGCCGATGACTACTGCATGCTGGACCCGACGAAGGTGACGATTCTGACGCCGGGGGTGAATGCGCAGGGCAAGGTGAGCGAGTGGGGGATTCCGGCGGCGATCATTACGGAGTTCCTGGATGGACGGCGCGTGGAGATTGCGCGCACGGGCGACTATACGGTGCTGGTGCTGTTTTCTGTCGGCACGTCGAAGGGCAAGTGGGGCGCACTGCTGGAAAATCTGTTCGAGTTCAAGCGGCTGTATGACTCGGAAGCTTCGCTGGAGGAGGCGCTGCCAGAGCTGGTGACGCGCTTTCCGCACAGGTATCGCAATGTGACGTTGAAGGATCTGTCGGACGAGATGCATGCGGTGATGGTGCAGCTGAATCTTGCGGGTCTGGTGAATGATGCGTGCGATGAGGATTTCGACCCGGTGCTGACGCCGGCGCAAACGTATCAGAAACTGTTACGTAATGAGACGGAAAAGGTGCGGTTCAGCGAGATGGCGGGGCGGATCGCGGCGGTGATGCTGGTTCCGTATCCTCCGGGGATTCCGATGTCGATGCCGGGGGAGCGGCTGGGTGGGCAGGATAGTCCGGTGATTCGATTGATTCTGGCGATGGAGGAGTTCAGCAAGCGGTTCCCGGGATTTGAGCGGGAGGTGCATGGGATTGAGTCCGACAGCGAGGGGAACTACTGGATGCGCGCGGTGATTGAGACGAACAGCAAACGGCGGAATGGGAGTGCGAAACAGCGTCCGCCGAATGCGGCTCCTCCGGTGAAGAGGAGGAAGCGGGCGGCTCCTGCGACGGCGCCTGTGGTGCCGTTGAATCCGCTGAGTGGGGAGCGGTGATGGCGCGGCGAGTTTAATTTATGACGGGACAATGACAGCAGATCCCCTGCGGGGATGACAACCAGAAAAGCGACAGCAACGGCAAGAGCGGAGCCGACTGAAAAGTTTGCTGCGGGGTAGAACAGGCGATTGTGGGTGCTATACTTAGCTTCAGATTGCTTGCCGCATCTGGTTCCGGCCAGGGTGATCATGCGGAGGTGGCGAAATTGGCAGACGCACTAGCTTGAGGTGCTAGCGCCGCAAGGCATAGGGGTTCAAGTCCCCTCCTCCGCACCAAAATTCAGAATCAAGCGTTTACCGGAAGGCCAGCCTGAGAAGGTTGGCCTTCTTTTTCTTGCTGTAGTGGTTTCTAAAACGCCCTGCGCTACTCGAAATCTATCAGAGCATCTGGTGGAAACCGGCTCCCCTGGCAGTTGAGATGTGCGATGCTCTTGAGGTATGCAGATTCAGTGCGCGGGAAGATCAAGACTGACATGCCCTCTGGCTGCGAGCGAAAAGAGTGGAATGTGAGTCTTGTAGACGTTTCAGGAGTGGCCCTGCAGAAGGTAGGTCTGGAAGCCCGTGCCCTCGGAATGAAACTCGAACTTCTGCAGGGAGTC
Organism: Acidobacteriota bacterium; assembly: GCA_030853485.1. GTDB lineage: Bacteria > Acidobacteriota > Terriglobia > Terriglobales > Acidobacteriaceae > Edaphobacter. The sequence goes on along the minus strand of JALYVA010000078.1, from coordinate 15,696 downwards.
GCTGTCGAGTACCCGTGGCTGGCGGACCAATTCGATGTCATCGTCCTCTTTTCTTACTTGGATTGAAGGTTGTTTCCACTCATCCGTCCAGCACTCAGGTCAGGAGGTCTGTTGATTTGCAAGCTAAGGAAGCGGATGGGATGCCGATAAAAGACGGACCGACGAGTCTGATGCCCTGCTGGTGGGTAACGAACTAGAATTCCTTACACCCGGATTGGACCCGATGCAGCTGCAACATAGGCCCGTGGGAGATCGGGGAGTGGTCAAGTATGTTGGCAAAAAACCGACACGTATTCCCACCTGAGTTCGTTGCAAGTCAGCAAATAGTCTTAACCCAAGCCGCCTTCAAGACGGCAAATTCGGTTGACTTACGCTCCTGCTTAGGAGCGAAACTGGCCCGACGAATAAAAGATGCTGCTACACGCAAATATCAATCGCTTCAGGGGGGCAGAATAGGTTGTTAACCTTCAATCGGGCGGGTTGGCACCTCTCTATATACTTGATGTATGACAAAGCGGAGAGCTACGCAGATAGTGTTGGGATGTTTTCTTGTCCTGCTGCTGCTCGCTCCGCTTTATGAATCGTTTGACCGATGGGACGGGTTTCCTAAAAGCGGAAACGATACTGTACTCAATTTGATCGGAACGGTAGCGTTTTGCGGCCTGGTTCTGGTCGCGGTCAAGCCGCTACCTTTCTTGCTGTCGGGGCTCATAAGCGCGTTCCCGACCGCCAGGGAGTTCTTCCAGATTCGTTTGTCTCCCCTTGTGCTCGCGGTTCACAACACGATTGGCGAATCTCCACCGCCGCATCGCCTCTCACCACTTCGTATCTAGCCTCTGATCGTGTCCGTTGCCCTGCACGCGCTGCTGCGCGGTGCCATGCGGTTTCGTGTCTTGAATCAGAGGTTTTTCAGTGTCTGCAATCGATCTTTCCAGCTACATTGGTTTGGCCGCGCTGTTGCTGCTGACCGGCAATATTCTCCTGGGTCTGCTTATCTCGGTCCGCTACAGCCCGGTCAAGAACTGGCCTCATCGCAAAATCAACATCTTCGGCCTGCATAACTGGACCGGGTACACCGCGCTTTGTGTGGCCACTCTCCATCCAGTCGTTCTGCTGTTCTCGCGCACTGCCGGGTTTCGTTGGACAGATCTACTGTGGCCACTCCACTCTCCCACGCAGCCGCTCATCAACTCGCTGGGCGCCGCGGCGCTCTACTGCCTGGTTCTGGTGGTTATCACGTCATACTTCCGGGTGAAGCTGGGCCGCCGAACCTGGAAGGCGTTGCATTACACCGCATATGCCTCAGCCGCGCTTTTCTTCGCGCATGGCATCTTTACCGACCCCGAACTGAAAGGCCGCTCCACTGATTTCCTCGACGGGGAGAAGCTCGTGGTGGAAGGGTGCCTGCTGGTTGTTGTTCTCGGGGTTGGATGGAGAGTCCGGTATGCAACGAAGGGGCGCACTCGCGCATGAGGGATTCGTTTGTCTTCCTGTTGCTGTTTATCCCCCTCATTGCAAACGGCCAGACACAACGCCTGACGCAGCCTTCGGTTCCGCCTGGACAACAAACGACAGCAGGATCGGCAACCGAGACGGTTCCCACGATCCGCAAGGAAGGCTGGAGCTACGACCCTGATGCAGGAATCGTGCTTCAACGTGCGATTTTAAGTGGACGAGCTGGGGGTATGGAGAGCACGTCTTCAGACCGGTAGGTAACGGCTTCTGGCGACGGGTCCGGCAGGGTATGGAGTTCGATCTGCCGCGCTTCGCGCCACACTACCGGAGCGCCATCGTCTATGAAGTGGACTTCACGGATACCAATTTCTTTCGCGACCGCTCGAAGCTGAACATCGTTGAAAACCTCTATTGGGCGGTTCAGGATGCGGAAGGCCCAGGCAAAGTGAGGGCGCTCTTCGGCGAAAACACTCATATCCTGAGCCGCTAAGACAATCTATTCGCGCGCGCGTTTACTGGCCCTCTGTGGCACGTTAACGGATGCGGGAGAGAGTACGGTCGCCTTTGGACGCAGGAACTCGCCAGGGCGGCGGCGGGAAGCGGAGGCATGGCGTCCCATGAGCCGTAGACACGCCTGTACACCTACATTCACCTTAGTGCTTGCCGAGTCTTGCTCCGGTAACCGTGACGGGCCTTGAGAATGAAGAACGCATTGACGTTCGCCGGTTTATTCATCAACGCCGATTGCACGATCAAGGCATGGAGAGCTTGGCGCTCGGTCTCGCGTCCAATATCAAAAGCGTCTTGCAGCGATTCATCGTCTTCACACCAACGCTTGAACGTCTCGCGCGATACGCCTAGCCCTTGCGACTGCGGGATGAATTGGATGAGGTCGTTTTGCAATGCTTCGCCGTAGATGGCGCTATGCATTGCGATGGCTTTCACATCTTCGAGACGATCACCCAACGTCAACGCGGTATTGATAACAGCCGAAGCGGAGAAGCTTGCAGCAGCGCCAGATGCACCACTAATGTCGTTCACCATATCCGAGCCGTTGTTCGATACGTTGGAATAGAGAGCCCCAAGCAACGATGCGATAAGGCGACGCTCCCATGTTCTGTCCCAATAGGCTTGCACACGACTTTGAATGCGAGCAAGCGCATCGAAACCCGACAGCTCGCTCGCGAGACTCATGTCACTCCAGCTCTGATGAAGAAAAGATCTGCGAACTACCTGCTTCGCCGCAGAAACCTTCAGCGGAACGCTTTGAACGGTAGGATCATCCGATGTGATATCGGGCTCGTTCTAGCCATTGTCACCCCAGAATGGAACGGTGAATTGGTCTGCACCGGCCTGAAGCTGCGCAGCCATCATTCCATTCTGGGCAACGACACCAGACTGAAAGAGTGCGGTCGAGACAAGCGAATTTTCGACTTGATAGGCGGTGAATTCCGCAGGAACGATAACGTCAGCGATTTGTGTAACCGCCATGTGGCTATCCTCGATCAAAGTGGGATTGCTTGATCCAGGCTTGCCGACGGGCTAGACTGACTCGCGACTGCGAGGGTGAGACATGGTGCGTAGCGCGACTGCGCTTCGAAGAAGGTAGCGCAAGTGAGAGTCGAAGGCAAGCAATTTGTGAGATATGCAACGGTGGACTACGGCGGACAATAAACTCATAGAACCTAGGTTTCGGTCCTCGAAATGGGTGGGGGGTAGATAAGACTTACGCGCCTCAGCCGCTCAGTCGAATCTAAACGCCAAAATTCGATTACCTCTAAGTCCCGCTTTTTCCTTGAGGCAGTGTACTGACTGACATCAAGCATATATGCCTCGAATAGCTTGCCAGGTCGGCCCGGTATCGTGACTCGCGATCTTACTTTGTGAACGAGACGTAGATCAGTAAGTTCCTCTATTCGTTCGTACATTTCGGATTGCGCATCCTTTTCGATCAGAAAGCAATTGGAGTTAGCCGATTCTAAGCAGAACGCTCGGACCTTCACAAATTCTTCCTCAATAGGTGTCTCATCTTCTTTAAATGTGTCTCTGGATAGTTCCTCACGCTTGTATTTGTCATACTCTCCCGCTGCCGCATTTACATCTTCAACTCCAATCTTGGGGCCGCGCGGACCCTCGTCGCGGTTACGCGCAACAGCTATCGAACGCCGAAAAATTCCAAGGAAATCACGCGCAACTCCGCCGGATGCTAAGACCAGCCTTTCCAGCGCACCGTCCGTGAGGATATCGTCGATCTTCAAACCTACAGAATCGAAGAAGCCACGGAGGATGCGTAAAAGGAAATCTTTGGCTTGCTGATAGTGTTCGAGCGTCAGGTCAAGATCAATTTCGTCAGCGTCGTCGCCAATTTTCGTGCCTATCGGTGGATCACCGTTGATGTACCAGGTTGAGCGGTGCCTGATGGTTCCAACCTTGATCCATAGGTTGGAACTCTTACCGAGACGGTGAAAGTAGTCGATCACCCTCGGCTGATCCGATCTTCTGATGTGGTAGAGATCATCAAGTACCAAGAATGAGTCCCCTGAGGAGAGGACCGATAGGTCTCTAAAGATCTTTTGGTATTCAATGATGCGACGATGGAGGATTTCGAGTTTGGTGCGGGTGTACTTTTCGTTAGTCTCCAACTCAAATGAAGATTTGAAACCCGATTTAGCGTCAAGATTCGCACCAGCCCCTGAAGCTCCGACCTTTAGGCCAGCACCGACCGACTGATCCTTGCTTTGTGAAGCGACGTTCCGGGTTGCGGTTTCAATGCTCTCTTCTTCGTGCAATACGGCGGTGAGCGAAGCGACCTCAGCTCTCAGACGTTCTGCAAGCTCCCGCGTCGCGGTTTTGTTAAATGGTCCTCGTTTAGGCTTCGAACCAAACATTCTTTGCCAAAATGTTGATTTGTTCGCTGAGTTGACGGCTGCCGTATCTAGCCAATGCGTAAATCGTTCGAGCGTCTGAATGAGAATACTGATCAAAACGTCGGGATAGCTGTGCCCCTTGAATGACTCCAGATCGACAAATGCGATGGGTCGACGATCAACAGTTAGATCAGAGACAGCCTTACGAAGAAGGCTTGATTTACCCGATCCGCGTCTGCCGAAGACTATATGCGGTCGCTTTGACACTGCTCGTGAAAGCGTTCCTGAAGCTGGTTCAATGAAACGCTTAACGCCCTCATCGGTTGATCGAGTCGCTTCTTCAATTAGAATTTCCAATTTCTCAACGGCAGACGAACTTAGTAGATGGTTCATTACACTCCAGATGTTGACGAAATCGAAGTATACAAGCCGCTACGTTATGCAGCCTTGACCGACTTTCTACCTCGATCCAAAGCCAGACGGAGACGCACCCTGCACCTTTGCACCGGTCATAAACCGGGGGTGTGGGGGTCTCCGGGCTCTCTCGCGCTCGCATCGGTCTGCCTGTTGCGAGCTAATGACGACGCCTTCGCAAAGCTCTTATTCGACACGTAACTCGACATGTCGCAAAAGCGGCTTCCACTCAGAATTGCATTTCGGGAGTAAATATTTGATTTGATTACTGATAGTTTGGTAGCGCCACCGGGGCTCGAACCCGGACTCTCAGCCTTGAAAGGGCCGCGTGTTAACCAGTTACACCATGGCGCCAAAAACACGAATAGAAGGAAAAGCTTGGTAGCGTCAACGGGGATCGAACCCGTACTCTCCGCCTTGAGAGGGCGGCGTGTTAACCAGTTACACCATGACGCCAGAATCCGTACCAACAGGAAGAAAAACCTTCTGCGATACACAAAGTATAACAGCTAACCGGCTCGATGCTAAACCGCACCACGTCCAGGCATTCAGCTTCCAAAAGCAGCGCTACAGCCCGAGTTTCTTGACCTCGTCGTTGTAGTACTTGCGATAAAGGATGTCCCACTCCTGCGAGCCTTCGACGATGATCTTGCGCTGCGAAGCAATCTTCTGCCGCGCCGCCGCATCGATCTTCGTCTCTTCGGTCAGCAGCTTTTCGAGCGCCTTGCGGGCTTCCTGGCGGATCGTATTCCGGTCTTCGAGGAAGTCGACCTCCTGGATCTCGGCCAGCGTATCGGCCACCGTGTGGGCCAGCTTGTTGAGCTTGTCGCGAGAGATCCTCACAGCACCGCCTTGTACTTGCGCGCCAGCTCCATCTTCACTTTTTTGAACATCTCGGGATAGCTCGCGCCGGTCTTTCGCATGTCATCCTGGAACGCTTCAAGGATCACGCGAACCTCGTCATTGATGCGGTCCTCGAGTGACAATTCTTCGATCATTCCCGCTGTGACGCGTTCGTTGACCACCGCCGGCTTGTCGGTTGCGATCATTTTCTCGGCGAGGAGATGTTTTGTGGTCTGGCGGGCCAGATATCCAACGTAATCTTTAGAAAAAATCATTTGACTTTCCTTCGAATATACCACGCTGGATAAGGTGCCGGCCTTGCCCTCTGGCCACCCGGAGCGGTCTAACGGATCGGTCCAGATAACAACAGGGCACCTGAGCTTCACCCCGCCGGCCACAGGGTTGCGCGCCGCTCCCGTTATCTGTGCGCCACCCATTCGACACCGTTCCAGGGACGGCTCCGCTAAGACACGCAGACGGCTTTCTGAGACAATAGAGCATCAATGCAGCCTGACAATCTTATCTCCCTGAAAGACGACATGGTGGCCTTTGTTGCGGGCCACGGCATGCGCCGGCTCAACGCCTACGTCACCGAAGACGTTCCCACCGTAATCTTCGAAGAAGAGAATCCCGACGGTTGGAAAGACTTCGTCGAGCACGCCAAGGCCGCAGGAGCGCCGTTTGTCACCATGAGCGAAGTCGTGCTCGAGAAGGCCGATGTCGCCATCCTGCTCGACCAGCTCCGCGACCACACCTTCCCTGACGACGCCGCCGAAGAGATCGAAGACGCCGAGTACCTGGTCAACCACGTCGGCAAAGTCGGCTACCTTCAGCTTGGTTTCGCGCACCAGGGCGTCATGTTCATCTTCGAAATCGCCACCGACTGGTACGACAGCTTCCAGAACCTGATGGAGACCGTCTCCGACCTGGGCGGGCTCGTCGTCGAAGATCGGGACGACGACTAGGCAAGCCAGTTCCGCCTGATCTAACGCCGCAACGCAGGGCCGCAACGCAGAAAGACCAAAGCAATGTCCTCCGCCCACAACGGGCCGCACCACCCCGCCGAGCCGCAACCCACCGGCCCCCCGCCGCCCACCAGCGGGCCAACCTGCCCTATGCCCGCCGTGTGGGTGGTTCCGGCGACAGACCGTGAAGCCGTCGAGCGGCTCGCGGCCCACACAGGCTGCCCCCTGCCCATAGCCGAGCTGCTTGTCTCGCGTGGCATTCACGACCCCGGCGCCGCGCAGAATTTCTTCCAACCCAGCATCGACGACCTGCACAGTCCCCTGCTGATGCTCGGCATGGATCGCGCCGTTGCACGCATCGAGCGTGCCGTTCTATCCGGCGAACCTATCCTGATCTACGGCGACTACGACGTCGACGGCACCACCGCGACCGTTCTGCTCAAGACCGCCATCGAGCGTACCGCTTCCAAGGAAAAGCCCGCGCAGGTCACCTATCACGTGCCGCACCGGATCCGCGAAGGCTACGGCATGCAGACCGGCGTGCTCGGGCAGGCAGCTTCGGCGGGCGTTCGCCTCGTCATCAGCGTGGACACCGGCATTCGCGCCTTTGCCGCAGCCGAAGAGGCGAAAACCCTCGGCCTCGACCTCATCGTCACCGACCACCACCTGCCAGACGGCGCAGCCGGAATACCGGAGGCCATCGCCGTTCTGAACCCGGCGCAGACCGCCTGCCCCTACCCGTTCAAGTCCCTCTGCGGCGCGGGCGTAGCCTTCAAACTTGCCCACGCGCTGCTCTCGGCCGCCGCCGACGCCGCGCCCGATCCGGCACTCCAGCACACCCGCCTCAAGCGCGGCCTGCTTCCCTCGCTGCTCAAGCTTGTTGCCATCGCCACCATCGCAGACTCGGTGCCGCTCGAAGGCGAGAACCGCGTCATCGCCGCACTCGGTCTGCGCGAGCTTCGCAACCCCGTCCAGCCCGGCCTACGTGCGCTGATGCAGATTGCGCAGATTCCAACCAACCGCGCACCCACGGCCGCCGAGGTAGGCTTCCGGCTCGCGCCACGCATCAACGCCGCTGGACGCATGGATGTTGCCAGCGACGTGGTCGAGCTCTTCCTCACCCGCGATCCCGAACGCGCCTCCAGCCTCGCCGAAAAGCTCAACCGCCTCAATGACGACCGCCGCGCCACCGAAGCCAAGGCGCTCCACGCCATCGAACTCCAGCTCGAAACCCTGCGCCAAAGCCTCGGCAGCGCGCTTGCCCAATGCCTCATCCTCGACGACCCCAACTGGCATCGCGGCGTTCTCGGCATCCTCGCCGCACGCATCGTCGACCGCACCGGACGTCCCGCACTTGTGCTCACCCATGAAGACGGACACGCCCACGGCTCAGGCCGCTCCATCGACGGCTTCCACCTGCTCAACGCTCTTACCTCTATTCATCAGGGGGCACCCGAGCCTTCCACGCCGGACCAGACGCAATCGCGCGCATCCGATCTGTTCACCCGTTTCGGCGGTCACGCCCACGCCGTCGGCTTTTCTCTCCCCTCCGACCGCATGCCCCTCCTTCGCGAACGCATGCTCGTCTACAGCACGGCCAACTTCACCGAGCACGCCCTCGCTCCTTCGCTGCACTGCGACGCCGAGGTCCAGCTCGCCGACCTCACACAGCAATTCTTCGAATGGCTCACCCGATGCGAGCCCTTCGGCATGGCCAACCGCGAGCCCGTCTTCCTCTCCCGCAACCTCACCCTCTCCGCCCCCGTCCGCCTCATCAAAGAAAAACACATCTGCCTCCAGCTCGAGCAGCCCGGCACCCCACAACGCTTCAGCGCTCTCGGCTGGACCCGCACCCTGGACTGGCCCTCGCATTGTGCCGCACTCGCGCTCGACCGAGGATCGCGCATCGACGCCGCCTTCCGACTCAAGGCAAAAACCAACCCCCAATACCCCGGTCTCGAACTCGAACTGGTAGCGATCCGGCTCGCCGCACTCGACGTCGTCGCGGACACAATCAGGGATGTAGCCAGTTGATAAACCTTCGCGTCCGCAAAGTTTTTGCTTCGTTCAACATGCGTCGTGCGTCTTATATACTGAAGCCTCCCACTGATGCCCACGACCGAAACAAGACGCGTGAATCCCCTCCTCCTCTGGGGACTCCTGCTTGCCGCGGCTCTCGTCGCCTTCCTCTTCATGCGCTCCTCCACGCGCGATGAAGTCGAGATCCGGGTAGCCACCGTCGATCATCAGAACCTGCTCAGCACCGTCTCCACCAACGGCAAGGTCGAGCCCGTCGAAGAATTTCAGGCCTACGCCCCGGCTCCCGGCACCGTCGCCAAGGTCTACGTCACCGTCGGCCAGAAGGTCAAAAAAGGCGACCTCCTGCTCAAGCTGAGTGACGCCGACACAGCGGCCCGGCTCGCCACCGCACAGGCCACCCTCACCAGCGCTCAAGCCAATCTCCACGACGTGGGACAAGGCGGAACCCAGGAAGAACGCCTCGCCCTCAACGGCGACATCAACCGCATGCAGCTGCAAAAACAGCAGGCCGCCACAGATCTCGCAGCCCTCCAGCAACTGCAGCAGCGAGGCGCCGCATCGGCCAGCGAGGTAGCCTCCGCACAGCAGCATCTTCAGACGGTCACTGCCTCGCTGCAGGGGTTAGAGGCCCGCAGCAGCCAGCGTTACAGCACCACCGACCACGCCAAAGCCGAGGCACAGCTCGCCGACGCGCACGCCACCGTGCTCTCGGCGCAAAAGGGCTATGCGAGCGATAACATCCGCGCCCCCATCCCAGGAACCGTCTTCTCCATCCCCGTCTCCGCCTACGATTACGTGCCTGCGGGCGAGAACCTGCTCGATCTCGCCGACCTCAACCGCATCCAGGTGCGTGCCTACTTCGATGAACCCGAGATCGGCAAGCTCGCCGTCGGACAGCCCGTCAAGATCGTCTGGGACGCCAAGCCCAGCCAGTCCTGGCATGGCCACATCAGCCGCGCTCCCGCCACCGTCATCACTTACGGCACACGTAACGTAGGCGAGTGTCTGATCACAGTCGATGACGCGCGCGGCGACCTTCTGCCCAACACCAACGTCGTCGTCACCGTCACCACGTCGCAGCGCTTCAACGTCCTCAGCGTTCCACGCGAGGCGCTGCATACCGACGGAGGCGACTTTGTGTATCGCATCGTGGCAGGCAAGCTGGTCCGCACCCTGGTTGGCGTCGGCGTCGTCAACCTCACCCGTGCGGAGATCACCTCCGGCCTGACAGAAAAAGATACCGTCGCCCTCAACGCCGCCAACAATCGCGAGTTGTCCAATGGGCTGCCGGTCAAAGCCGTCGAATAGCATGTCCCTTCCCACACAGCGCTCCATGCGCCTTCTCCTCGCCTCGCTCAGCCTTTCCACCCTCTCGCTCGTCCCGATCCTCCTGCTTCACCCCATCCCACCTGTACTGGCCGGAAGCTCCGACCCCGCCGCACTTCTTCAACAGGGCCGCGTCGATGAAGCTTCCTTTGCCTTGACGGCCCTGATCGCCGCGCATCCCGCAGACGCCCGTCCCCGCCAGCTCCTCTGCAGGGCTCTCTACGTGCAGGACATGGTCGAAGCCGCCATCCCGCAATGCGAGCGCGCCGTCGCCAACGACCCTGCCGATAGCGAAAACCGTATGTGGCTCGCCCGCGCCTACGGCATCAAGGCCTCCACCGCCAACCCTCTCGCCGCGCTCACTCTCGCAAAAAAAGTCCACACCGGCTTCGAGCGAGCCGTCGCCCTTGACCCCAACAACGTTCGCGCCATGAGCGACCTCGGCGAATACTACGTCGCCGCCCCCGCCATCGTCGGCGGTGGACTCGACAAAGCTCAGGTGCTCGCCGCCACCATGCAGCCGCGCTTTCCCTCCCAGGCCCACCGTCTGCTTGCCTTCATCGCCGAAAAGAAAAAAGATGACGCCGACGCAGAGACCGAATTCAGGAACGCCGTCGACGCCGGCCACACTCCCGCCGCATACATCGATCTCGGCCACTTCTACCAGAGGCACAATCAGCCCGCAAGAATGCTTGAAGCCCTCCGCGCCGGCGTAGCCTCCGACCACCACAAAGATGCCAGCCTGGTGGACGCCGCAAGCATTCTCACCGAGGCCCACTCCTCGCCCCAGCTTGCCGAAGACCTCCTGCGCACCTATCTCGCTTCCCCGGCTAAATCCGACGATGCGCCCGCCTTCAAAGTGCATCTTCAACTCGGCAACCTGCTCGCGCAAAACGGCGATCCAGACAGCGCCCACCGCGAATACGCCTCCGCCCTCGCGCTCGCGTCCAACTTTGCACCCGCCCGGAAAGCCTTGCAGGGCCCTTCCCCGAAAGCGATACCATGACGTATAGCCAATCTCCCTTCAGCCCATCCCAAGGAAGCCTCCAGCCCGCATGACCCAACGCACCCGCCGATATCTCGCCTGCCTCGTCTTCGCCTGCGCCGCGACGCCCGCGTTCGCGCAGATCTCCTTCACGGCAGCGGTCGGGCTCGCGCTCAAAAGCAATCCCAAGGTACTGATGGCCCAGGCCGAAGTCGACAAGGCCCGCGCTGCGCTCGCTCAGCTCAAAGACGCCTACATCCCAAGCGTCGTCGGAGGCACCGGGATCGGACCGCCCTCCTACGGCTTCCCTCTCGGCCAGCCGACCCTCTTCAGCATCACCTCGCAGTCCCTGGTCTTCAGCTACAGCCAGCGGGACTACATCCGCGCCGCCCGCACCGCCATCGAAGCCGCCACCCTCACCCTCAAAGACATCCGCGAAGGCGTAGCCGAAGACACTGCCGTCTCCTATCTCGCCTTCAGCCGCGACCTCGAACGTCAGGCCGCCCTCCGCGAGCAGCAAGGCTACGCCGACCGCCTCGTCAGCATCGTCCAGCAGCGCACCGACGCCGGGCACGACACCGCCATCGACCTCACCACCGCTCGCCTCTCCGCCGCGCAGATCCACCTCGCCCTGCTCCGCGCCGACGACGAAACCGACACCGACCGCGCCCACCTCGCACGCCTCATCGGCCTGCCCCCACAAGGCCTCAGCACCTCCAGCCGCACCGTCCCCCCATTTCCGCAGCCCGTGGCCGAGTTCTCCAGCGCCGCGCCCGCCACCAGCCCAGCCGTCCTCTCCGCCTACGCCAACGCCCACGCCAAGCAGGAGACAGCCTTCGCCGATACGCGCTACCTCGGGCGCCCGCAGGTCTTCTTCGCCGGGCAGTACAACCGCTTCGCCACCTTCAACAACTACCAGGCGTACTACCTTCACTTTCAGCAGAACAACGCCGCTGTCGGCGTTCAGCTCAACATTCCGCTCTTCGACAGGCAGCATGGGGCCAAGGCCCGGGAGTCGGCCGCCGAAGCCGCACGTTCCCTGCACGAAGCCGACATGGTTCGAGACCAGTTTTTCGATACGCAGGCCCGCGCCCGCCACACCGCAGCCGAGCTCTCCGCCCGCGCCGATATCGCCAATCTCGACCAGCAGCTCGCCCAGCAGCAGCTCGACGTACTCCTCGTACAGCTCAAGTCCGGCAGCGGCAATCTCTCCGGGCCGCAGATGACCCCCAAGGACGAGCAGAACTCCCGCATCGCCGAACGCGAAAAGTTCCTTGCTGTTCTGAACGCTCGCTTCGATGCCGCGCAGGCCCAGATCGATCTCATGCGCCAGTCCGGCGACCTCGAAAACTGGATCGCCGCGCAGCTTCCCTCCGCGCCCTAAGAGACATGGCCTGCCGGCCGGGCCCGCTACGCGCGGGGCGGTCACTTCGTGACGGGTATACCGGCTTCCCCCGGGCCTCCCGATGGTCGGCAACCAAAATCTTCGCTCGCGACCGACGGGAGCGCCAACCGAAGGGGTATACAAGTCACGAAGTGACCGCCCCACGCGCAGTGGGCCCGCGCGGCAGCGCACGATCTTCCCCAATCTTCCGCCACGCGAACCACACCCGGAACCCGAGAAAACTCACCGCAGACAGTAACTGAATGGTAAAATTAAGCTATTATTATGCCTCTTAAGACTCTCTTCCTGAACCCGCCCTCCTTTGAAAAGTTTGATGGTGGCGCCAGCTCTCGTTGGCCCGCAACCCGCGAAATCGAGTCGTACTGGTACCCGGTCTGGCTCACCTATCCCGCAGGCATGCTCGAAGGCTCCCGTCTCCTCGACGCCCCGCCCCATCACATCAAATGGCAGGAAGTCGTCGAAATCCTCAAGGACTACGAGTTCCTCGTTCTGTTCACCAGCACCATGGGCTGGGACGGCGATCAGAAGATGGCCGAAGTCATCAAGCAGACTTACCCCAACATCAAAATCTCGTTCGTCGGGCCGCCCGTCACCACCTCCCCCGAAAAAGCCCTCAACGAGTGCCCCGCCATCGACTTCATCTGCCGCCGCGAGTTCGATTTCTCCGTCGTCGAATACGCCAACGGCAAGCCCCTCAACGAAATCCTCGGAATCAGCTACAAAGACAGTACAGGCACCATTCAGCACAACCCCGACCGCCCCCAGGTCACCCCCGAGCAGCTCGACGAAATGCCCTGGGCCACCGAAATCTATCACCGCGACCTCGACGTCACCAAGTACAACGTTCCCTTCCTGCTCCACCCCTATGTCTCGCTCTATTCCACCCGCGGCTGCCCCGCACAATGCACCTTCTGCCTCTGGCCTCAGACGCTCTCCGGCCACGCCTGGCGCAAGCGCTCCACCGACGATGTTGCCGCCGAGATGAAGCAGGCCAAAGAACTCTTCCCCCACGTCAAGGAATTTTTCTTCGACGACGATACCTTCAACATCCAGAAGGCCCGCACCGTCGAGCTCTGCGAAAAGCTGAAGCCCCTCGGCCTTACCTGGTCCTGCACCTCGCGCGTCACCACCGACTTCGACACCCTCAAAGCCATGAAGGAAGCGGGCTGCCGCCTTCTCATCGTAGGCTACGAATCCGGCGACCCGCAGATCCTCAAGAACATCAAAAAAGGAGCCACCGTCCAGCGCGCCCTCGACTTCCAGCGCGACTGCCACAAGCTCGGCCTGGTCGTTCACGGCGACTTCATCCTCGGCCTTCCCGGTGAAACCCGCGAGTCCATCCGCAACACCATCGACTTCGCCAAGCAGCTCGATTGCGAAACCATCCAGGTCTCCATCGCCCACGCCTTCCCCGGCACCGAGTTCTTCGACTACGCCAAGGAAAACGGCTTCATCACCAACGAAGCCATGTCCGACGACGGAGGCCACCAGATGGCGCACATCGAATACCCCGGCCTCCCCGTCGAATACGTCATGGAAATGGTCCACAAGTTCTACGACGAATACTACTTCCGCCCCAAGGCCGCCTTCCGCGTCGTCTGGCAGGCCATCGTCAACCGCGACGTGCCTCGCCTCTACACCGAAGCAAAGTCCTTCATGTCCCTGCGTTCCAAACGCAACAAAGCCGTGCGCGCGGTCAAGGAAGCCAACGCCGCCAAGGCCCAGGAATCCGTCAGCCTCAACGCCTAACGCCACCCTTCAATCATCTGTAACGTGAGGCGGAACATATTCATGTTCCGCCTCACGTGGTTAAAGCTGTTGACGAATCAGGGCCTGAAGCGAGTCATTCGTCCTCATGAACCGGGGTGCCCATATCTCGATTCTGAGATGTGGGCATCGAGGGAAGCGAGACCGCCTTCCCCCGCGATACCAGGCAAACCGCTCGCGACCAACGGGAGCGCCCACCAAGGGGGTACACCCCCCACGAAGTGGGCGCACCGCGCGCAGCGGGCCCGTCCGGCAGGACCAATCTTTTCAGATCCTCTCACAGAACCGGGGTGCCCCATATCTCGATTCTGAGATGTGGGCATCGAGCGAAGCGAGACCGCCTTCCCCCCGACACCAGGCAAACCCGCTCGCGACCAACGGGAGCGCCCACCAAAGGGGTACACCCCCCACGAAGTGGGCGCACCGCGCGCAGCGGGCCCGTCCGGCAGGACCGCCTGTCAAATCTTCTCCAGCGCCTGCCCCAGATCCGCCACAATATCCTCCACATCCTCGATCCCCACCGACACCCGCATCAGCCCATCGGTAATCCCCAGCCGCGCCCGCCCTTCCGGCCCCACCGCCGCATGCGTCATGCTCGCCGGATGACACACCAGCGTCTCCACCCCACCCAGCGACTCCGCCAGCAACGCCAGCCGCAGCGACTTCGCAAAACGATTCGCTTTCTCAAGCGACCCCAGCTCCATCGAAATCATCGACCCGAAACCTCTCTGCTGCCGCACAGCAAGCGCATGCTGAGGATGCTCCGCCAGCCCCGGATAAAACACTCGCTGCACGTTCCTGTGCGCCTTCAGAAAATCCGCCACCACACGTCCATTCGCATCGTGCTGCTTCATCCTCACCGCCAGCGTCTTCACCCCGCGCAGCAGCAGATAGCTTTCAAACGGCGACAGAATCCCCCCCGTACACTTCTGCACAAATCGGAACCTCTCCGCATGCTCCGGCTTCGTACACACCAGCACCCCACCCAACCCATCCGAGTGCCCATTCAAAAACTTCGTCGTCGAGTGCATCACAATGTCCGCGCCCAGCGCAATCGGCTGCTGCAGATACGGCGACAGAAATGTATTGTCCACGCTCAACTCCACACCGCGCGCATGCGCGATTTTCGCCACCGCGGCAATATCGATCAGCGACATCATCGGATTGGTCGGCGTCTCGATATGCACCAGACGCGTCTCCGGCCGAATCGCCGCCGCCACATTCTCCGTTTTACTCGTATCGACATAGGTAAACGTCAGCCCATAATTCGCCAGCACCTTATCGAACAGCCGCCCCGTCCCGCCATACACATTGTCCGAGCACACCACATGATCGCCCGTCTTCATCATCGTGCACAGCGCCGTAATCGCCGCCATCCCGCTCGCGAACACATGCGCGCTCGTTCCTCCTTCCAGCGAACACAAACTCTCCTCCAGCGCATCCCTGGTCGGATTGGTCAGCCGAGCATATTCATGGCCCTTGTTCTTCCCAATCTCCTCCTGCTGATACGTGGAGGTCAGATAAATCGGCACATTCACCGCTCCCGTCAGCTCATCGGAAGCCTGCCCATCATGAATCGCCCGCGTCGCAAATCCCATCTTCTTCCCGTCAGCCACAACACTCCTCCGC
>JALYVA010000148.1 GCA_030853485.1 Acidobacteriota bacterium | reverse complement strand
GAAGCTTCTCGGTTTCGCATGGTTGTTCTGCGCGATGTTCTCCAGCTCGATCTACGCAACGGCTCAACAAGCCGCGCCTATACGCGTGGCTGTCGTTGGCCTGGTGCACGACCATGTGCGTGGGTTTTTTCATGGCCTGGCGTCACATCCTGAAGTTTCAGTGGTGGGCATCAGTGAGCCGGACGCGAAGCTGCGGCAGAAGTACGCGGCGCTGACGCATCTTCCGGAGAGTCTTTTCTTCCCAACGGAAGCGGCGATGTTGCAGGCGACTCATCCGCAGGCGATTTTGGTCTACACCTCGATCGCGGGACATCGTGCTGCGATTGAAGAGGCTGCGCCTTTGCACATTGCGGCGATGGTGGAGAAGCCCCTGGCTACCACGGTGGACGATGCCCTTGCGATACAGAAGCTGTCTGAGCAGTATCGGGTGCCGGTTCTCACGAACTATGAGACGACCTGGTACAACTCCAACACGGCTGTTTACGATGTTGTTCAAAGCGGCAAGATTGGCGAGGTGCGCAAGATTGTTGCGCATGACGGGCATCAGGGTCCGAAGGAGATTGGGGTGAGTCCGGAGTTCCTGTCGTGGCTGACGGACGCAAAGCAGAATGGCGCCGGGGCTATGTTCGACTTTGGCTGCTATGGTGTGGATCTGGCTACGTGGTTGATGCACGGCGAGGTTCCTGTGAGCGTGACGGCGATTACGCTGCACATCAAGCCGAAGATCTATCCCAATGCGGACGATGACAGTACGATCCTGCTGACGTATCCGCGGGCGCAGGCGATCATTCAGGGCTCGTGGAACTGGCCTTTCTCGCGCAAGGATCTGGAGGTGTATGGGGCTTCGGGGTATGCCGGTACGGTGTATGAGGACAAAGATCCGGGGGCGAAGCTGCGGGTGCGGCTCGCGGGGGAAGCGGCCGAGCATGTGGAGGCTGCGGCGCCGCTCTCCGCGTCTGAGAGCAACTCTTTGAGTTACCTGGCGGCGGTGCTTGCGGGAAAGGTCGATCCTCAGCATGACCTTAGTTCGCTGGATACGAATGTCACTGTGGTGCGGATTCTGGATGCGGCGCGGCGGTCGGCGGAGACTGGGCGTGCGGTTAAGCTTAGCGGTACTCCGTGAGTGGGGTGCGCGGGCGTGGAAACAAAAACGGTGGTGACGGTGCCGCTATGCGAATACGTGGATCAGCAGAGAATGGTGGAAAGCGGTCTCGCTTCGCTCGATAGCCCACATCTCAGAATCGAGATATGGGGCACCCGGATTGGGCTTTCTGGCGTCGAGAATTTTTCCTCGCGACCAACGGAAGCGCCAGCCGAAGGGGTATACCCCCCACGAAGTGGGCGCTACCCGCGCAGGGTGCCCGGCCGGCAGGCCAGGTCTCTTTCCTCGAGGATCAGGTGCGGGCGGTGCGGACGGCTGCGGCCAGTTCGGCGAGGGCCAGTTTGGTTTCGGGCCAGTCGATGCAGGCGTCGGTGATGGATTGGCCGTAGGTGAGGGGTTGTCCGGGGACGAGTTTTTGTGCGCCGGCGACGAGATTGCTTTCGAGCATGACGCCGATGATGCGCTCTTCGCCGGCGAGGATCTGCTGGGCTACGTTGTGACATACGGCGGACTGCTGGGTGTGATCTTTGTGGCTGTTGGCGTGGCTGCAGTCGATCATGACCTGGGGGCGGATGTTGGCCTTGAGCATCTGCTTGCAGGTTTCGTCGACGGCCTGGGCGTCGTAGTTGGTGGTGTTGCGTCCGCCGCGCAGAATGATGTGGGTGTCGGGATTGCCTTTGGTGACGAAGATGGCGGTCTGACCGTGCTTGGTGTGGCCGAGGAAGTTGTGCGATTGGCCGGCGGAGAGGATGGCTTCGATGGCTATCTGGACGTTGCCGGAGGTGCCGTTTTTGAAGCCGACGGGGCAGGAGAGGCCGGAGACGAGTTCTCGATGGACCTGGGATTCGGTGGTGCGTGCGCCGATGGCTCCCCAGCTGACGAGCGAGGACATGTATTGCGGGGAGATCATGTCGAGGAATTCGGTGCCGGCGGGGACGCCCATTTCGGCCAGGTCGAGGAGGAGGTGGCGCGCTTTGCGGAGGCCGTCGTTGATCTGGAAGGACTCGTCGAGGTGGGGATCGTTGATGAGACCTTTCCATCCGAGGGTGGTGCGGGGCTTTTCGAAGTAGACGCGCATGATGAGGCAGAGCTCGCGGGCGTGCTCGGCGATGGCGGATTTTAGGAGCTCGGCGTAGGCGCGGGCGGCGGCGGTGTCGTGGATGGAGCAGGGGCCGACGACGACGATGAGACGGCGGTCTTTGCCGCGGAGGATGTCGATGACCTGGTTGCGCGCCTTGAAGACGGTGGCTGAGGCGGGTTCGGTGGTGGGCAGTTCTTCTTCGAGGAAGACGGGCGGGAGGACTACTTTTGTCCAGGTGATGCGCAGGTCGTCGGTGGGATAGAGCATAGGTCTCGCTTGCAGGATTTGTTGACGCGGGGATGCTGGAGCGGCTCAGCTCTGCCGAACGCCCTCATCATCTTATCGTCTTATTGTCTTATCGCGTTCTGTATGAGGCAGTGCCGCGGGCATGTTGATTTTTGATGACAGCAAGGTGGAGCGAAGGCGAGACAGTGGCGGGGAATAGAATGTGGAGTTGCGGGTGCGATGTGGCGCGAGCCCGGCTAGGGTTTGCGGTTGATCTCGCGTGACAGGAGTTTTGCTTGAAGGCATTGGTGAAGAGTCGCGAGGAGCGTGGGCTTTGGCTGGAGGATGTTCCGGAGCCGGAGATGGGGATCAACGACGTGAAGATACGGGTGTTGATGACGGGAATCTGCGGGACCGATCTGCATATTTATGAGTGGGACCAGTGGGCGCGATCGACGATCCGGCAGGGGCTGGTGATTGGGCACGAATTTGTGGGGGAAGTGGTGGCGGTGGGGTCGAATGTGACCGATATTCCGGTGGGGCAGCTGGTGAGCGGAGAGGGGCATGTGGTATGTGGGCGGTGCCGCAACTGCCTGGCGGGGCGGAGGCATCTGTGCGCGCATACGCTGGGGGTGGGGGTGAATCGGGACGGCGCGTTTGCGGAGTATGTGGTGCTGCCGATGTCGAATATCTGGACGCACAGCGCAGGGGTGCCGCGGGAGATTGCGGCGATCTTCGATCCGCTGGGCAATGCGGTGCATACGGCGCTGGCGTTCCCGGTGCTGGGGGAAGATGTGCTGGTGACGGGGGCGGGGCCGATTGGGATTATGGCGGCGGCGGTAGCAAAACACGCGGGGGCGCGGTATGTGGTGATCTCAGACCCGAACGAATACAGGCGCAGGCTCGCGGAAAAGGTGGGCGTGACCGAGGCGGTGGATCCGCGCGCGGCACCTTTGGGAGAGATTCAGAAGAAGTTGCATATGCAGGAGGGGTTCGATGTTGGGCTCGAGATGTCGGGGAATCCGAGTGCGTTTCGCGAGATGCTGAAGAATATGAGCCATGGCGCGAAGATCGCGATGCTTGGGATTCCAACGGAGGAGATTGCGATTGACTGGAACCAGGTGGTGTTCAACCAGCTGACGATTCGCGGCATCTATGGACGGGAGATGTATGAGACCTGGTACAAGATGACGGTGATGCTGGAGAGTGGGCTGGATATTTCAGGTGTGATTACGCACAGGATGAACTGGCGGGACTATGAAGACGGGTTTGCTGCGATGCGGAGCGGGAACTCGGGCAAGGTGATTCTGGATTGGAGCGATGTGGCTTAGGGGCCTCGGAAACCAATCCGAGAATGGCGGCGGAGCGTAACTTTATGCCCGGACGGGAGTCGAAGGAAGGTTGGTGGCTCGCCGATTATTTCGATGTGTGAGCACGGGTGGAAGGTAAGAGGACGCAATCGCGAGGCTGGTTGCGGAAGTTCGACCGGAACGGCACAGGGAATGGGCACGACCTCTGATTCGATTCTGGGATGACAGGCAGGGATGGGCGATGACCGATGTGCGACGACCAAGGCGTAACAGAATTGTACGGTTCGAACTTCTCGTAAGGGCGGCGAATGGAATCCAGCGACTGTGACATGACGGGACGAGTTCTGGCGCATCCTCCGGCGCGCACCCCGGACAGCTTGTTTGAAAGCTGCTCCTGGTTTTATGCGCTTTGCCGCGAGTATCTGTTTCGGGACCATACGGAGGAGATTGCGCGGGCGCTGTTCTGTGGGGCTGGTCCAGCTGCGGGGATGCATGTGCTTGAGCTTGGCTGCGGGCCGGGTTTCTACGCCTGCCGGCTCTCGCAGGAGTACCCCCAGATACAAACGACGGGAATCGATCTTTCGCGGCGGCTGATTGCGAGGGCGCAGTCGCGGGCCGCGAGCCGGAGCTTGCAGAACTGTACGTTTGCGCATGGGGACGCGCATGCGCTGCCGAATGCTTCCGACACGGTGGATGCGATTGTGGTTTCGCGGCTGTTTTTGATCGTGCCGCAGAGGGAGGCGGTGCTGGGCGAAATCTTTCGTGTGCTGAAGCCGGGCGGCCGGTGTTTTATTGCAGAGCCGACTTCGGGATTTCGTACGCGAATTCCTTTGAGCTGCATGTGGCTGCTGTCCAAGCTGACGAGCAGTCCGGCGGGGAAGTATCGCGAGCCGCGGCAGGCGGAGGTGATGACGCGAGAAGATTTTGCGGGATTGGTTCATTCGCAGCCGTGGGCAGCGGCGGAGGTGAACTATGACGGGTGGTACCAGTATGCCGTGTGCGAGAAGGCTGCGGCCTCTGGCGAAGAGGGGTTGGAGTTGCAGCACCCCATGGACTGGAGCGCGGCTTGAGTGCGACGGGAGTGCCTGTGGCGGCGCCGTATGCGAGGCTTGATCCGGGGTCTGATTTGGGTCCTGATCCGGGGTCGCGGGTGAATATGCGTGCGGGGCTGTGCGCGTTGGCAGTGATGGCGAAGGCTCCGCGGGCAGGCAAGGTGAAGACTCGGCTCGCGCCTCCGTTGACGCTCGACGAAGCTGCGGCGCTCAATGTCTGTTTTCTGCGGGACACGACGGAAAACCTTGCTGCCGTGGCTGCTCGAGGCGGAGCCGCGGGAGTGATTTCGTACACGCCATTGGGAGACGAGGCGTTGTTTGACGGGCTGCTGCCGGAGGAGTTTGCGTTGCTGCCGCAGCGTGGAGATGGGTTCGGCGAGCGTTTGCTGGCAACCGCGGAAGACTTGCTGGCGTGTGGTTTTGGAAGCGTGTGCCTGATCGATTCGGACTCTCCCACCGTGCCTGCGGAGGCATTTCGGCAGGCGGTGGAGGCGTTAGAGCGGCCTGGCGATCGAATTGTGCTGGGGCAATCGGAAGATGGGGGATATTACCTGATTGGTTTGAAGCGGGCGCATGCGGAGGTGTTTGCCGGTATCACGTGGAGCACGCCGGCGGTGTTTGAGGAAACGCTGACGGCGGCGCGGCGTGCGGACATCGAGGTGGTGGAACTGCCTATGTGGTATGACGTGGACGACGCGGCTACGCTCGAGATTTTGGAAGGTGAGCTGCTACGGGGTGTAGCGCCCCCATTTGCAGCGATGGCGGGATATGCGGCGGAGCATACCCGTGAATTTTTAGCGCGGCGGGGGAGCGGGGCGTGATGGCGCTGACCTCGAATCCGGTGTTGGCTTCGCGGCACGGGGTGGAGCGCGGCAATGTGGAGGGCCAGCACTGGTTTGCCGCGTTGTCGATGGCGCGGGCATGGCAGACGAATGTGGCGCTGCTGCTGATCGGGACCGGGCTGCTGGGTCTGACGCGGCAGTTGATCAGCGAATATGACCACTTTACGATCGGGTTCTCGGGAGTCTCGGGCTGGTCGGCGATCTTATATCTTGCGGCTGTGTTTCTGATTTTGACGCAGCCGGTAGATCGGTTTACCTTTCCGATTATTTTGGTCGTGGCGATTGCGTGCCGGCTGGTGGCGATTTTTCCTGAGCCTTTTCTTTCAAGCGACATATATCGCTATGTGTGGGATGGCGTGGTGCAACATGCGCACATAAGCCCCTACCGCTATATGCCGGGCGATGCGGCGCTGCAATTTTTACGTGTGCCGAACCAGGACGTGTTCGATAACATCAATCGGCGAGAGACGGCGCGGACGATTTATCCGCCGGCGGCGCAGATGCTGTTTTACCTCGTGACGTGGATTTCTCCCACGGTGACGTGTATGAAGACGGCGATGGTGCTGTTCGAGGGCGTGACGTTGTGGGCGTTGGTGAGGCTGCTTGGTCATGCGGGAATTCGCCGGGAGCAGACGCTGCTGTATGCGTGGTGCCCCATGGTGGCGTGGGAGATTGCGGGGTCGGGGCATCTGGATTCTGCGGCGATGGCGTTTATTGTCCTGGCGCTGCTGGCGCGGTATCGGCGACGTGCGGTGCTTACCGGGGTTCTTCTAGGCGTTGCTGTGATGCTGAAGCTGTATCCGCTGGTGTTGTTTCCGGCGCTGTACCGGCGTGGCGACTGGAAGATGCCGGCGGTTTTGGCGGCGGTGGTGGCGTCAGGATATGCGGCTTACTCGGGTGTGGGGCTGCTGGTGTTCGGGTTCCTTGGCGGGTATGTGCAGGAAGAAGGCATGGCGAGCGGTGCGCGATACTTTCTGCTGGAGCTGGTGCAGAAGGTTCCTGGGCTGCAGGGACTGCCGGCGGCTGGGTATTTTGTGTTCTGCGCAGCGGTGTTTGCCGCGCTCGTGTGGTGGTGCTGGAGAAGCGCGAGCCCGGGGCCTTGGGGATTTTTGCGACCTGCGTTTGCGCTCGCCGCTGCGCTGATGTTCCTGTTTTCGCCGCATTATGCCTGGTATGTGATCTGGCTGGTACCGTTTTTTACGTTGCTGCCAAACCTTCCGATACTGGCGTATCTGCTGGGATTTTTCTATCTGTATACGACAGCGCTGGCCGATCCCGGGCCGAAGATGTTCCTGGCAAACGAAATTTTGTATGCGGGAGTGTTTGCGGCTTTGCTGCTGCAATTTGCTTTTGACCGCTGGCCGATTCCTCGCAGTCTGCTGGTTCAACCTGTGTCTGTTCGCTCCGTTGTATGAGAGAGGTTCTTATGAGCACGCTGCTCCCCATTCTTCCGCCAGATGATGTGTTGGAAAAGAACGAGACGATGAGTGCTGTTGCGCAGCAGGCTGAGGAAGAGAAGAACCGGATGCGCCGGTATTTCGAAAAACCGGAGACGCAGCTGCATGCAGTGGCGGAGCAGGAGCCGGTGTGTCTGTACCTGGAGACGACGAACCGCTGCAACCTGCTGTGTACGACGTGTCCGCGGACATATGAACAGTTGGAGCCCGAGGCGGACATGCCGTGGGACCTGTTTACTTCGCTGATCGACCAGTACCCGAGGATCGCGCGTGTGGTGCTGCACGGGATTGGCGAGCCGATGCTGGTGAAGGACATTGCCGAGCGAGTGAAGTATCTGAAGGACCGCGGGATTTATGTATTGTTCAACACGAACGGAACGCTGCTGACGGAGGCGAATGGGCGTGCGCTGATTGAGGCTGGGCTCGATGAGCTGCGCGTTTCGCTCGATGCGGCGGAATCCGAGGTGTACCAGATGGTGCGGGGCAAGGACTTCTTCGACAAGATTGTGGCGAATGTAAGGAATTTCACGCGAATGCAGCGGGAGTTGCATGCGCCGAAGCCCCGGGTGAGCCTATGGCTGACGGGGCTGCGGGAGACGGTCGATCAGTTGCCGGGATTTGTGCGGCTGGCGCATTCGGTTGGCGTGACCGAGGTGTATTTGCAGCGCCTGGTGTTTTTTGAAGATCCCATGAGTGACAAGTCGCTGGCGCGAGCGGAATCTGCGTTGTTCGAGCATACGACGGAGCGGGAAGAGGAGCTGATTCGCGAGGCTGAGGCTGTGGCCGGAGAGCTTGGGGTGATGTTTTCGGCTTCTGGTGCGGTGGACCCTGGGGAGTCGATCAAAATGCAGCGTTCGGACAGTCCGTGGTCGCTTTGCCGGAGGCCGTGGTCGCTGATGTACATCACGGCCAATGGGCGTGTGCTGCCGTGCTGTATCGCGCCGTTCAGCATGAAGGGGTACGGGGCGTTCACGCTTGGTGAGGCGACGCAAAGTTCGTTGCGGGAGATATGGAACGGTCCGGAGTATCAGCGATTTCGTGAGGGATTGCTGACGAGCGCGCCTCCGCCGGCTTGCACGAACTGCGGATTGCGTTGGAGTTTGTAGGGGTGATGGTGCAGGTTTCGATTATTATCCCGGCGTTGAATGAGGCGGAGTCCATTGGACGTGTTGTGGGGGAGATGCCGTGGGGGCTGATTGCCGAATGCATTGTGGTGGACAACGGAAGCACGGATGAGACGGCGGCGATTGCAGAGGCGGCGGGTGCGAGGGTGATTCGTTCGGCGCGGGGGTACGGTGCGGCGTGCAAGGCGGGCACGGAGGCTGCGCTGGCCGGGTCGGAGATTCTGGTGTACATGGATGGGGACGGGTCCGATGTTGTGACGGATCTGCCGAAGCTGACTGGGCCGATTGAAGATGGTGTGGCCGATTTTGTGATTGGTTCGCGAATTCGGGGGAGGCGAGAAGAGGGGTCCATGCTGGGTTCGCAGGTGTTTGCCGGGTGGATGGTGGGGCTGCTGTTGCGGAGCGTGCAGGTGGGACGGAGGGACAAGGTGCGGTATACGGATATGGGGCCGTTTCGGGCGATACGGAGAACGTCACTGAACGGGTTACATATGTCTGAGCTGACCTACGGATGGAATCTCGAGATGCAGATTAAAGCGATCAAGCAGGGTCTTCGCGTGGTGGAGATTCCGGTGGACTACAGGAGGCGGCTTGGCGGGGTGAGTAAGGTTTCGGGAGATTTGAAGGCGAGTGCCAAGGCGGCGTTGAGGATTCTGGAGGTGCTGTTTCGGGTGGGCCTTTCGCGGCGGGCGTAGTGTGTATGGACTGGTTTTGGCATGGTGGGGACGTATACTTTCGATGTTGCGCTACAAGGAGGGACTGCTATGCAGAATCGCATTCTGGGTACGACGATGCCTGTGCTGGAGTTTGCGCTGGGGCCGAATGATGCTGTGATCTCGGAGGCGGGGGAGCTGTCGTGGATGTCGGCCTCCGTGCAGATGACGACGCATACGCAGCATGCGGGCGGGGGTGGATTCTTTGGCGCGATCAAACGCGTGGCGGGCGGTGGGTCGCTGTTCATGACGGAGTATCGGGCGGTGGGGGCACCGGGCGAGGTGGCGTTTGCGACGCGTGTGCCTGGCCACATTGTGCCGGTGGAGGTGGGGCCGGGACATGAGTACATGGTGCATCGGCATGGCTTTCTTTGCGCTACGGCGAACATCGAGCTGGGCGTGGGCTTTCAGCAGTCGCTTGGCGCGGGGATCTTTGGGGGTGATGGGTTTCTGCTGCAGAAAGTGAGTGGGCAGGGGATTGCGTGGCTGGAGCTTTCGGGAGAGCTGGTGGTGAAGGACCTTGCCGCGGGCGAGACGCTGCGGGTGCATCCCGGGCATGTTGGAGCGTTTCAATCGACGGTGGGATTTCAGATTCAGCGTGTGCCGGGAATCAAGAACATGATCTTCGGCGGAGACGGGGTGTTTCTGGCGGCGCTGACCGGGCCGGGGCGAGTGTGGCTGCAGACGTTGCCAATCTCGCGGCTGGCTCACCAGATCCAGGAGTATCTGCCGAAGCAGCGCGGGGAGCAGGCGGTAGAAGGTGGAGTAGTGGGTGGGATTGTGGGTTCTATTTTGAAGGGGATGTGATGCGCGGGATCGATGTTGAGCGTGAAGAGATGGCCTGCTGCGCGGGCCCGCTGCGCTTGGTCACCCCGCAAACGAGGAACTGTTTGTGGGGACCCGATATGGGCGGGCACTTCGTGGCGGGTATACTCCTTCGGGTGGCGCTCCCGTTGATGGCGAGGACGATCTTTGCGGGAGGGGCTCTATGACTGAGGTTTCACTCGACATCCGTGCGGGACGTTCCGAAAAGTATCCTGCCGGTCCGCCGTTTCTTCCACGCTTGTTGTCGGGACGCATGTTTCGTCAGAATGCGACGGAAGGCATGACGAGTTCGGCGCGGCTGTACGGCGACCTGGTGCACTACAAGGTATTTGGCCGGGAGATATACCAGCTGAATCATCCGGAACTGGTCGAAGATTTTTTTCTGAAGGACGCCGGCAAACATCATCGTGGGGTGGTGATGCAGCGGGCCAAGCTGGTGCTGGGCGAAGGGCTGCTCACGAGTGAAGAGCCGTTTCATATGCGTCAGCGGCGGCTTGCGCAGCCGGCGTTTCTGCGGCAGCGGATCGCAGCGTACGGAGAGGTGATCGGCGACAACGTGCTTGGGGTATCGCAGAAGTGGCGATCGGGCGAGGTGATGGACCTGCATGAGGAGATGCTGGAGCTGGCGCTGCGGATTGTGGGGAAATGTCTTTTCGATCTGGATGTGCAGTCGCGCGATGAGGTGAAGAAGATCTCGGCTGCGGTGGATGCCTTCATGGGATTTCTGCCGCTTGCGCTGCTGCCGTTCTCAAAGCAAATACAACGGCTGCCGCTGCCGGCGATGAAGCGCATTCGTAAAGGGCAGATCGAGCTGGATGGGATGATCTACGGGATGATCGAGGAGCGGCGGCGCTCGCCTGGAGACCGGGGCGATCTGCTGTCGATGCTGCTCGAGGCGGTCGATCCTGAGGACGCGACGGCGAGGATGTCGAATCGGCAGGTGCACGATGAGTGCCTGACGATCATGCTCGCGGGACATGAGACGACGGCGAACGCACTGAGCTTTGCGCTGTGGCTGCTGGCGAAACATCCGGAGGTGCAGACGCGGCTGCACGAGGAGGCAGAGGCTGTGCTAGCGAGGCGTGCGCCGGTGGCGGAGGATTACGCCAATCTGCCGTATGCGACGCAGGTGTTCTCAGAAACGCTTCGGCTGTATCCCCCGGTGTGGGTGACTGCGCGAACGTGCGTTGAGCCGTATGAGATTGCCGGGTACACGATTGGGCGTGGCGCGGTGTTGCTTGCGCCGCAGTTTGTGGTGCATCGCGATGCGCGGTTCTTTTCCGATCCGCTGCAGTTCAATCCGGAGCGGTTTGCCCCGGAGAAGAAACAGGCTCGGCCGCGATTTTCGTTTTTTCCATTTGCCGCCGGAAGCAGGCAGTGTATCGGCGAGGGACTGGCGTGGATGGAGGGTGTGCTGTCGCTGGCGGCGATCGCTCGCGACTGGAGATTGAGCCTGCCGGAGGGTTCGGCGGAAGAAATTGCGGCGACTCCGGCGATCAGTCTTCGGCCCAGGGATGGAGTTCGCCTGCTGGTGGAGCGGCGGTAGGGTGGGTCATGCGGTGGATCCCCATGTTCCTGGACGAGTGTGTAGAAGTTATCCTGTAGGCCAGATGCCCGCCTTCCTGGAACTAGCTCACGTCAACGTCGCGCGCGGCGACAATGTGGTTTTGCATGACATCAACCTCTCGGTGAATACGGGTGAGCATATTGCGATTCTGGGGCCGAATGGGTGCGGGAAATCGACGCTGATCAAGACGATCACGTGTGAATGTTATCCGCTGGTAGAGCCAGAGACGAGGGTGAGCATCTTTGGACGTGCGCGTTGGGACCTGACGGAGTTGAAGAAGCGGTTGGGCGTGGTGTCGGCGGAACTGCCGGGGAAGGCTACGCTGCATACGACGGGGCGAGATGCTGTGCTGTCGGGATTTTTTTCGAGCAGCACCTTGTGGCCGAATTTGACCGTGACCGGGGAGATGCGAGAACGGGCGGAGGAGGTGCTGGAGCTGGTGGATGCGATTGCGCTGGCAGAGAAGCCGGTGGCGGAGATGTCGGCTGGGCAGCAGAGGCGGGTGATGATCGGGCGGGCGCTCGTGGGTTCTGCAGCTGCGGCGGAGGAAGATGGTAGCCGGCAGATGCTGTTGCTCGACGAGCCTTCGAATGCGCTGGATTTGGCGGCGCAGGCGGATTTGCGGGAGCTGCTGCGGAGGTTGGCGCGGCAGGGGACGGGAATTCTGCTGATCACGCATCACATTGCGGATATTCCGCCGGAGATTGATCGGATCTTGATGATGCGGGAAGGGCGGATTGCGGCGGATGGGCCTAAGGCGGAACTGCTTACGGCGGAGAGGCTGGGGGAGCTGTTTGGGACGGAGATCAGCTTGGTGGAGAGGGATGGGTTCTATCACGCGTGGTGAGAGCGTGAGTGAGCGGGAGTAACTGCTGAACGGCGAGAGAAGCAGGTTCTTCGCGGCACTGCGGATTCAAACAAGCAACCAGGAACAGCAGATTCCCTGCGGGGAGGGCCACCAGAAAGCAGATGGAATGGTGGGCGATCGTGTGCTGGTTACAAGTCAGTGGGTGGGGGGATGGTGCCGGTTTGGAGTTTGACGAGTTCGGGTTTGGGGATGCGGCTGGGGCCGAGAACGGCGATTCTGGGCAGCGGGCCACGGACCATGGCGACTTCGTCGCAGGCGTAGAGGCGGGGGCAGGTCTGGCAGTCTTTATAGATTTTGTCGGGGAGGGCGGTGCGGTCGACGACGCGGAAGTCGAAGTGGGTGAAGAAGTCGGGGATGCGGGTGAACAGGCAGACGGCGGTGACCTTTTGCTCTTCGGCTTCTTCGAGGAGAGCGCGGAGGAGTTTGCCGCCTGCGCCCTGGCCCTTGGCTTCTGGTTTGACGACGATGGAGCGGACCTCGGCGAGGTGAGGGCCGTAGAGGTGGAGAGCGCCGCAGCCTAGGAATTCGTTGTGTTGCGATGCGGTGGATGCGGATTCGGCGATGGCGAAGTCGCGGATATTTTCGCAGATTTCGGCATAGTTGCGGCGGAGGAGAGTGCCGTCGTGCGAGAGGGAGTTGACGAGGTCGAAGATGTCGACGGCGTCGGGGAGCTTGGCTTTGCGAACCGTGATGCCGAAGAGGCTCGGGGTGGGCTTGGTGGCTGCGGGTTGGAGGGTGGTGGGCAAACCGGGTGCTCCTGTTGCTTGTTGCTTGTTGCTTGTTGGTTGTTGCTTGTTGCTCGTGGTTATTTTCGCAGAGCGGTTAGATGTTTGTGGGGAGAGTTCGATCCGAGTCTTGCGGAAAGCGGTTCGCGCGTGGCGCGAATGCCCACATCTCAGAATCGAGATATGGGGCACCCGATTACGTGGCAAGTCCAATTTTTGCTTTGGCGAGTGCGGTGGCGACGCGCGTGCGGTTGGTGCCGCCGAGGACGTCGTGGCAGTCGAGGGTGGCTTCGAGGGTGATGGCGGCGAAGAAGTCCTCGGCGAAGTGAGGGTCGAGGGTGCGGAGTTCTTCGAGGGTGAGTTGGTGGAGCTCACGTTGGGTTTCGAGGCCTCCGTCTCCCATAGCGAGGCGGACGGCGTTGCCGATGATCTCGTGGGCTTTGCGGAAGGGGACGCCTTTGTTGGAGAGGTATGTGGCAGCGGCCATGGCGTTGAGATAACCGGTTTCGGCGGCGATGCGCATGCGGTCGTAGCGGAAGTTCAGGGACCGGGTGAAGGCGGGGAGGATGCTGAGGATGCCGGCGATGGTGTCGGCTGCGTCGAAGACGGGTTCTTGACCCTCCTGGAG
>JALYVA010000133.1 GCA_030853485.1 Acidobacteriota bacterium | reverse complement strand
ATCGGTCCTCAGAGTAGTGCGCCTGAAAACAACCTCCCGCCGCTTCCGTTGCCACATCCTTCACCTTCACCTTTCCTCTATCGCCTCAATCAACACTGCTCGCCGCTTCGTGAGAAGGGCGGGCTAGATCGAGTTAAAGAACGCTACCGGCGGATACAGGCTGTCTTTCCCGAGCCAGTGGAGAGACGCGGCGAAGCGGACCCTTGACGGCGAGGACCGTTCTGGAATTGCAGTGTAAGGGGGAAAGAGCGCACCCGATCAGGGCTGCTTCTCCTGCCGATCGCAGAACATCCAGGCGCAGTTGTCGTGCAAGAGTTCTTGAAGACTCTGTGGTCATCCTGCTATCGGTGCCCAAATGGCACAAGTCACGATTGGACCCGCGGTTCCCTAACCTTTATGAGGGGCCATTATGCCCAGGACGTTAAGAGGGCAACCGGAGTCTTTTCGAACAGCTGCGTGTTTCCTCCCAGCAGCGTTGTTCGCTCCAAACTGTATAAGTGATCTCAGCAAGCTTGCGGGCTGTCGAACAGCGCGCATCGTTCGTCCCTCGGCGGCTCTTCACTTTCATGTAGTGATCACGGACAAATTGCGACGAACGCACGGCCGGGGTCACCGCTTCGATGAAGGCCCACCGGAGCCATTTGTTTCCCTGCTTGGTTAGCGGCCCATGCACCAGTCGAGAGCTGGATGCATAGGTCGAGGGCGCCAGCCCGGTGTAGCTCACGAAATGCTTGGCGTCAGGGAAGCGATGGATGTCGTCCGCTTCCCAGCGGATGAGGACAGACAGGAAACGCCCAATACCGGGCAGGCTAATCAGCCATTTCACCGAAGGATCTTGTGCCGCGAGCTTGTTGATCAGCATATCGGTGGACCCAATCTGCTCTTCGATGCTGTCGTGGAGTTCGCAATCTCCACGCAGCAGATGAGCGTCAGAACCCGGCAGCCCGACGCGATCGAGCCAGGCTCGACCTTGCTTTGTATAGAGGCTTTCGTTTTCGGGGAGCTTGACAGAATGCTGAGCCAACAGCGCCCGTACCCGGTTTCGCAGCATCGTTCGCACTTGCACGAAGAACATTCTCTGCCGAAGGACTCGCCGCAGAGCGCGAATCTCTCGGGAGGGAGCGTGAGCTGCTGGAATCAGATTGGTCCGCAACAGGTGAGTGAGAGTTTCGGAATCGATGCGATCGTTCTTAATGCGTGCGGACGCAATTGCCCGAACTTTCAGCGGATGGGCCAACAAGACTTCCTCACTCATGTCATCGAGCCAGTCGTACATCGGCCCCCAACTGTAGCTTGCTTCGAGAACCGACTTCAACGGTTCGTTGAATCCAGCGAGGGCTTCCTGAAAGCCTTCACGAGTACTAGCTATCCGTTTTCGTCGGAGGATCACTCCTGCCTCGTTCATAACTGTGATTTGCGACGTGCTCTTGTGAGCATCTACTCCAACGTAAAGCATCGGGCGTCTCCTTCGTAGCCGCCCGTCATCGTACCTTTATGTTGGACTATCCGGCAACCCCAAGACGATAGCTTGCACTTCTATCTATATGGGTGTACAAATAGATAGAAGCCAAAGCTATGCACGAATCTTTCCCGAAATCCGACCTTCCCCAAGGTACGCTGGACCTCCTCATCCTGAAGATTGTCGCTGTTCAGCCGGTGCATGGCTATGCCATCGCGCAGCGGCTGCAGCAAATCTCTCGCGACACTGTTCAGGTTCCAGGCGGTTCCCTCTATCCCGCTCTGCACCGATTAGAAAACCGGGGCTTGATTAAATCTGACTGGAAGGAGACGGAAACCGGGCGTGAGGGGAAGTTTTACCGTTTGACCAATAAAGGGCGAGTCCATTTGGATGCACAGGCTGCGAGCTGGCGACGGTTAGCGGAAGCGGTTGGTCTGATTCTGAGTCTGGCCGAGGAAGGTGTTCGATGACGTGGTGGTCGCGCTTGTGGCGGCGCAACAAGTTGGAGCAAGATCTCGGTCGTGAACTCCAGTTTCATATCGCAGAAAGAATTTCAGCTCTCAAGAACACTGGGTTAACCGATGACGAGTCACGCCGGCGAGTACGCCAGGAGTTCGGCGGCATCGAGCAAGTGAAGGAAGTCTGCCGGCAAACTCGTGGAACTCGGTGGGTAGAGACGACGGTCCAAGATACACAATTCGCTTTGCGAATGTTGGGCCGCAGCCCAGCCTTCACGATCATTGCAGTCGCTTCCCTCGCCTTGGGGATCGGAGCAAATACAGCGATCTTTAGCGTGATGAACGCATTGATGCTGAGGACGCTGCCAGTTCAACAACCAAATCGATTGGTTGTGCTCGGAAATGGTGTGTCTTCTGGTGCGAGCGATGGCTTCCCCCATGACGGACAAATCGATTTATTTTCACAACCATTCCTTGATCTCTTGCGCGTCCACAATCGCGTATTCTCGGAAGTAGCCGCAGTTGAGAGCATGGCCAGCGATGTTCACGCCCGCCTTGG
>JALYVA010000122.1 GCA_030853485.1 Acidobacteriota bacterium | reverse complement strand
CTGGATGCGGCGGTATATTCGATCGACTATCTGCCCTTTGCGCCCAAAGTCTGGCATGCGGTCATTGTGGGTGCGGTTTCCTTGAGCGTCAGCTTGATTGCTACGCTGTATCCAAGTGGGAGCGCGGCGAAGGTGCTGCCCGCAGAGGCGCTTCGGTATGAATAACATTGTGCATCTGCATCATCTGGCGTTCCAGGAGCGAAACTCGCTACGGCGCTCCTCGAGGTGAAGCGCTCCTGCCACGGTCCTTGCAATACAAACACGGTCCTATTGACAAGCAGCAAAGATGCCAGCAGCGCTTTCAAAGCTCGAACCAAGCGTCTCCATCCAAACAAAGGAAAAGCTTATGACTGAACCAAGATTGAAGTACGCTGAGTTCGCGCCAGAGGGGTTGGCGCATATGCGAACCCTGGAGCACTATCTGAACACGGGTACCGGGCTCCACCCTTCGTTGCTGGAATTGGTGCGCCTGCGGGTCTCCTTGATGAATGGATGCGCATTTTGCATCAACCTTCATACAGCGGAGTTGAAGAAGCGGAATGAGACTGAGGAGCGGATCACCGCTGTTGCCGACTGGCGATCCTCGGAGGCTTACACCAGGCGCGAGCGAGCAGCCCTGGCATGGGCCGAGGCGGTGACAGATATTCAGCAGGGGCACGCACCGGATGTCGTGTATGACGAGCTGCGGGCCAACTTCAGCGACGCGGAGACGGTCAACCTTACGTTGGTAATCACCACGATCAATGCGTGGAACCGGATCTCCATTGCTCTTGGAGCGCGTTCGGAACGTGAGGGGAAGTGAACGCTTGAAACACGCATTCCAAATTGTGTCGAACCCTCGTCACGGACGAGTGCGATGCAGCAAACATTGGCCCGTGTCGGTCAGGAGTGTGACAGTGTGAGCGATCCCAACAATGGCGATGTTCGGTATCAGAGCGAAGGTTCCCTGGAGCCGCTGCCCATAGTGATCGAGCGGACCGTAGTCATGCGGGCGGAGGGGCTGAGCAAAACCTACGCTGCGGTCTCTGAAGGGTCGGGACGGGGCGCGCTTGAGCTGTTTCGCGGGCTGGATTTAAAGGTGCATGCGGGAGAGATGGTCGCCATCGTTGGAGAAAGCGGCGCAGGCAAAAGTTCTCTGCTGCATCTGCTGGCCGCCCTCGATAGACCCACAGCGGGCGAGGTGTGGTGCGGCCACAACCGGCTGAGCGAGTTCACCGACGCACAGTCTTCTCAGTTCCGCAATCGCGACGTGGGCTACGTCTGGCAGTTTCACTATCTACTGCCGGAGTTTTCCGCGCTGGAGAATGTCGCGATGCCTCTACTGGCCCGCGGGGTGCGGCATCCGGCGGCGCTCGAAAAAGCAAGATTCTGGCTCGGCGAGGTCGGGCTTCAGGAGCGCGCTTCGCATCGTTCCGGCGAGTTGAGCGGAGGCGAGCAGCAGAGAGTAAGTCTTGCCCGTGCGCTTGTTGGCGAGCCGAAAATTCTCTTGGCGGACGAACCAACCGGCGATCTGGACGGCAAGACGGCGGACGCGGTCTTCGGGCTGATCCAGAGGCTGCATGCGGCGCATGGACTCACCAGCGTGCTGGTCACTCATAATCTCGAGTTTGCCGGAAGATGCGATCGCGTGCTGCGGCTGCGAGAGGGACGGCTCGAAAATCTAGCCTCGCCCGTGTAACGACACGGGCGAGGCTTTGAACGCTACTTCAAGCAAAACTCGTCTTCGGCCCTAAAACGCATATCGCCCCGCCAGCGAAGCACGCCAACCCGTGCGCCTGACCTCAATGCACGACTGACACCACACGCACCGGCCCCATCAGTCCGGAGGGCACCAGCGGAGCATTAGCCGGGTACGGTTTGAAAGTAGTGAAGGTATACTTCGTCGCCCCCGCCTGCTGGTCTCCAATCAACCGGTTCACCCAAAGGTCAGTCACCTTGATCGTGAGTTCGTTCGCGCCCCGATGCAGGGCGCCGGTCACATCGAGCTGGAAGGGCGAATGCCAGACGATGCCCATCGGCTTGCCGTTGACGCTGACCTCCGCGAGCTCCTTGACATCTCCAAGATCAAGCATCAGATGAGCTCCGGGCTTGAACCAGCCGTCATCTGCCTGCACCGTCTTCGTGTAGGTTGCTGTCCCGGAGAAATACTTCACTCCAGCATCCGGGTTCGTGCTCCAGGACGATAGCTGATCGAAGTTCACCTCTCCTGCGACACCTCGGTTCGGTTCAAAGCTGACGCGCCACGGTCCCTTCAGTGTGGTCGAAGCCGTTTCTGTCCGCACAGGCGCAGCCCAGCTACTCTGCGCGGCGGGTTTGCGGAAGACCACGAAGACCGTCTCATACGGGTTCAGCTTGAGCGGCACTGTAGTGCGCCCGTTCACGATTCGGTAGGAAGCAGGTTCCGTCCGCACCGTATCCGCATGCCACAGTTCTGGCTTCCGGCCTTCCACGCGAAAGGTCGCATCGAGATTTTCCACGCGGTCGTTCCTGTTGTCGACGAAGTAGATATCGCCATCCTTCAACTTGCGATGAACACACATCAGCTCTGCATCGGGCTCGGGCCGCGTGTACTCAAAGTCTGCGGCCACGTTCAGGTCGGCCAGCACTTCGTTCGCCGTTTTGCCGGTGTAGATCCTCCCTTTGCCAAACCTGTGGACCGACGAAGCCGCACCGGCGTCGCTGCTCCACAGTGCGTCCGCCAAAGCATGAAAAGCTTCCTGATCGTCCGCCAGGCTAGGCGAGTCCACAGGCTTGTCGCCCACCACGACCGCACCTGCACTGACCAGGTCGCGGATCTTCCGAAGAACAGGCAAAGTCATTCGCCTGCTGGTTCCTCCTAGATACAAGATGCGATAGCTCGTGCCGCCCGGAGTCACAAGCCTGCCGTTCTGCAACGAAAGGTGATTGAGAACGACATCCGCATTCACGAAATCGAACCCATACCCTTGCGGCGCGTCCGTTTGTGCGCGCCTTCCGAACACCGCGGTAAGCGGCCCCTCCTGCCCATAAAAGTAAGCCACGTCGCCGAAGAAATGCCCCTGCTGCAGCATGTAGGAGCTGCGCGAAAGATACCCCACCCAGGGCGCCGCATGCTCGGCCCAGGTTTCGTTGCGGTTGAACCACAGCCCATATTCTCCCAGTGTCACGCCCGGCGCTTTGCCCACCAGCGGCTGATGTGCCGACTCGTGGATCATGAAGCGATTCACGCCAAGCGCGAACTCCAGATCGGCAATCCGCTTCAGGCTGTTCGGACTCCAACCCCACGGTGGCCCGCCACTGGTCATCGACTCGGCGCCCACAACATTCTGCCCATACACATGCGCAATCGAAGCCGCGCCCCGCAGATCTGCGACGTAGGTGAACGTCGCCTTCTCTTCCGGCTTGAAGGTCCACATGGCCCCCATCGGTACATCGGCCGCGCGACGCATCTCCATGTCATCGCCCAGCGAGGGACGGTGATACTCGAGCGCCTCCGCGTAGTAGCTCATGTGGTGGTTGTGCAGCTCGGTTGCGATCTCGCCATAATGGTTCTGCGCATACAGCTCCGCGATCGTACGCCGAAAATCCCAAAGGAATCTGTCCGTCGCGGGTTGACTTTCGATGATGATCCCCGTAAGCGTTGGCAGCCAGGGATGAGCATCGTAGCCACGCCGCTGGCGGAATTCCGCAAGCATGTCATCGGTCCAATTCTGCGCACCCACTTCCGTGCTGTCGCTCAACATGAAATTCAGTCCGGTCTTTCCCATGTTCGCCGGACCCACCGTATCGGCATACGTCTTCAAATAACCGTCCACGTAATTCTTCACGTACTGCCGGTTGAGCTTGTCCACCTCAAGACCCGTAGCTTCCGCCGGTGCCGGCCCATTCTCGTGCCCCGTCAGGGAGTAGCCGATCCGAAGAATCACCCATCTCCCCGCAGGCGCGGTCCAGTTCAGCGAGCCATCCGGCTTCATACGAGAGGAGAGATCGATCACATCCTCCTTCGGGACGATCGAGTCATGCGAGGCCGCCGGATCCGCAATCTTGTAATAGTCGAACACCGTAGAGAAGCCGGCCCTCTTTTCGAACTCGTTCACGCGTGACGCGCTGCTGAGAACAAGCTCCGTGATCTCGTGCATACGCTCAGGCGCAGGCTGTCCAGACGCGCCGGCCGTGGGGAACACAATCCGAAAAAACTTCGCCGTCACCGCCGCAAACGACAGGGTGCGTTCGGGCACGCTGCTCAAGCTCATCGTTGCCACCGGGCGAAAGGTCACGCCATCGTCGCTCGCCTCAATGGCTGGGTAAACTGCATTTGGATCGTCGAAGGCAAAGATGCTGATCAGGTCGTCGAGCGTCGCCAGCGTAACAGCCTGGATGGTCTGCGGCTGGGCATAGGCGAACTGTACCCACGACTTCCCGCCTGGTGCGGCATACGGTAGCCGAAGCGCGGCTTTCCCAATGTCTCCATCCGAAAGAGCATCTGCATCCACCCGGCCTGCGCTCGACGTAATGCGAGGTCGCAGCTCGGCTTGCGTTCTGTCCTCCGCGCCACGACGATAGGCCACTACGGCGCTGTCGGCGTAAAACTTCGGCAGCGGCGCGGGCTCGGCCTGCCCCGCGATCTTTTCAGGTTTGGCGCTGAAGTCCTGGAAAGTCCCACTCGCGTCCGAGGGCTTTTTCAGCGTGCCGTTGAAGGTCTCGCCTCCGTTGATCTGCGTCTCGCTCCACACCATCTTCTTCATGCCTTCAGAGGGTGGCACCCATGGGCCGCCGGTCGCGCTCCACCCCGGAGAACTTGCGATCGCTACCTCAAACCCAAGCTGATTGGCCTTTGTTGTGGCATAGCGGAACGCCTCCTTCCACCCCGGCGTCATGTACACCAGGCGATCTTTCACCACCTGCGGAGTGTCGATCGAGCCTTCAAAGATGGTCACCCCGCCCAGCCCCGCGCGATGCATCCATTCCAGATCGAGCTTGATTCCCTCCTCGGTGATGTTGCCGTTCATCCAGTGCCACCACACACGCGGCTTGGCCCCATCGGGCGGGCTGACAAAACCGCTTCGCAGTGTGTCGTTCGTCTTCTGGGCCACACCTGTCGCACCGAACTGCGGCAGACCCAACAGCAAAGCCAGCAGCGTGGCCCCCGATACCGATTGCTTCATGCGAATTCCCTTCCGTGCGTTCTTTCTTCGGCAGCATTCCGCCGCCCACCGTGTCACCCAGGTTGAAGGCAAAGACTTGTTAAACGCTAAATAGCCAATGTCTGTCAATAGGAGAACAATTTCATAACGCCCAATCCCTAAACTCCAAGCACCCCCGCCAGGTACGTTCCCACGGGCGACACCCCACGAATCTGCAGTAGAGTTAACCCGTGGCTTCACACAGGTCGAAAGTCCTCTGATCATGGCGATCTCAGACACATGTCGGGCCGCTCTCCGCAGCGGAAGTTTGTCGCTGCTGCTGGTCGTCGCTTCCACGTCCGGTTTAGGACAGAGTCCCCAACCTGCAACTGCCGCATCCTTTCCTGCCGTGGCCGCCGGCCCCCAGACGACACCGGATAATCGGAATAGCGAAGAAAAAACCGACCCGGACAGCTGCCGGATCGAACGCGTAACCAGCCTGCCGGGAAGCCACCAGTTCGCCAGCGACTTCATCGAAACCATCGCCAGCGATCCCGATCCCGCGGCAAACAATCCTGACCTGCTGTGGGGCCTTACTGCCGATCTCAGCAACCAGGTTCCCGCGCAAAATCGTGCCATGTACATCTCAAAATCGACAGACGGCGGCGCGACATGGACCGAGGTCGCCCGTGTGGACTCCCGGTACTTCGATGCGGGCATCGGCGAAGGGCTGCGCAACGGCTTGAGCGTATCTTCTGGCGGCACATCTTTTGTCATCACTACGCAACTCGGGGCCTTTGAGCTCATCCCACAACCGGGCACGCAGGAGACGTTGGTGAAGCCTATTCTGGGGCCCCGCGTTCCCTCTTCTCCGCCCAGGATACACATCGCCAAAAGGCCCGGCGACCCCGTAAGGGCCAACGTCGTCCAGATGACTCCCGACGGAAAACGCCTCATCATCGGCTATGGCTACTTCGACCTTGAACCAAAAATGTTCACCTACCGCAAAGACCGAGACGGCTCCTGGATGGAAGATGCGCCTCTGCTCGGTCTGCCCACCCAAATGGATCTTCTATCGATGCAGTTCGACGATCCCAGAAGATCGGATCCAGGGTTTCTCTATGTAGGGACCGGAGACCAGGTCTATCTTCTCGACCTCCATCGCAACACCTGGAGCCGCATCGAAGGTGTGGGGCCCGACTCTGCCATCCACGGTATGAGCATCGTCGGAGGACTCCATCTCGCAGCCTGCTGGGGCGTCTACAACCCTTCCGGCCCGGGCACCGTCAGGCGAGTCACCGACGCAAGATTCCTCATCCATCGCACCACCGACGAAACCGGTTCCAACGTTCGCGCCTACAGCATCGACCTCGACCCCTCCAATCTGAACCGCGAGGTCATCACCTCACTCACCGGCGTGTACACGAGCGACGACAAGGGCGAAACCTGGAAAAGAGTCAACGACCTTCCGGAAGAAGAGTTCCGCACCGCACACTTCAGCTCCGGCGGCACCATTCTCGTCTCAGGAATCGCAGGCACGTTCCTCATCCACCCGTTTTCGGAAGCCTGCTCACCTCACCTGCGCGTACGCGGTCAATAGCCCTACGCCCTTTGCACAGAGCTTTGTGAGCCGTCGGTACCGTTTCGCAGCTAACTTTTCCCTCTCCTGCCGCCGCTCGGAAAGCCGTCCTCAGGCAGGTTCGGTGCGGATGCGGTTTTTCCAGTGCGAGACCACGAACCAAACGAAAGCCAGCACGATGACCACTTCGACACCTACGTGGAACCTCTGGAATACGGCCTTGAAACGCGGGTCCGTGTTCCAGCTTGCGCCCAGCTTCATGCCCACATAGGCCAGCACATAACACCATGGCCAGGACCCCAGGAACGTGTAGAGATGGAACCGGAACTGATTCATCTTTGCAACGCCTGCCGGAAACGCGATAAAGGTGCGAATGATCGGAAGCATGCGCCCGATCAGCACCGCAATCGAGCCGAACCGGACAAAAAAGCTATCCACGCGGTCCAGATCATGACGGCTCAGCAAAAGGTAGCTTCCGTACCGCTCCACCATCGGACGGCCACCACGCGCACCCACCCAATACGCGGGAATGGAGCCGAGATTCGAAGCCAGAGAAGCCACTGTCGCGAGAAGGATTAGCTGCATCTGCGTATGCGCGAGAGCGTATCCCGCCAGAGGCATAATCACCTCGGAGGGAATCGGAATGCAGGCCGACTGAATGGCCATCAGGACGACAACGCTCAGGTAGCCGCCGCTGGCGATTGCGCCAACGAGAAGGGCAATGATTTTTTCTGACATGCAGGTGCAGTATATCTGGCCAACCTTGCACGAGCTCGCTCTTTGCCACCGCGGGAGGGTTCGGGAGACAATCGAAGCATGGCAGAGACGATCGAAGCGAAACAGGAATCAGCAGAGCCGAAAACGCATCCCGCAGCACCCGTCCCCTCGCCCGCAGCTTCAGGCCGTCCGGCGAGCAGCTACGGAGCGCAGCCGCACGACCCCGCAAAGCCCGCAGTCAAGCGGCAGATCGTCTGTTTCAGCTTCTATAAGGTGATGCCCGAGTGGCGCAGACTCCCCGAAGAAGAGAAGAGGCGGCACAAGGAGGCCTTTGCCGAGGTGCTGACCAAGTGGAACAAGCCGGGTGAATTTCTCTCGCTCACCTATTCCACCATCGGCACACGGGGCGATGTCGATATGTGCGTCTGGTCGATCGGCTATGGAGTCGACGAGCTGAACCAGATGCGCAGCGAACTGATGCGCACGCCGCTCGGAGGCTACCTCAACTCCCCGCACAATTTTCTTGCCATGACCAAGCGTTCGCAGTACCAGATCGACCGGCCCGATGAGAGCGAAGGCGAAGGCCGCGGCGCCATCCGCCCCGGCGGCCAGAAGTACATCTTCATCTACCCATTCTGGAAAACGCGTCCGTGGTATCTGCTGTCGGCGGCCGAGCGCAAGCGCCTGATGGACGAGCATATCCGTATAGGGCTCATGTATCCACGCGTGAAGTTGAATACAACCTACTCCTTCGGCATCGATGACCAGGAGTTCGTCGTCGCCTTCGAAACAAACTTCCCCGAAGACTTTCTCGACCTCGTGCAGCAGCTCCGCGAGACAGAAATCAGCTTGTATACCCTCGAGGACACGCCCATCTTCAGCTGCGTGCGCGTACCGCCGGCGGAGATGCTGGACCGGCTCGGATAGGGCCCGCCATGGCGAAGACCACGGTAGTCAGGACTGCCGCAAAGGCCAGGTCCCCACGCGGTGCGCAAGCCCGAACGATTGCTGCGTCTCAGCCCACGGCCGCAAAGAAGAAGCCCGGAAAAACTTCCCGGCCCCTCGATCCAGCTCGGGTCGCAGCCATTCTCGAGACTTTGCGCGAAACCTATCCCGGGGTCGTCTGCGCGCTCAACCATCGCAACGCGTGGGAGCTTACGGTCGCCACCATCCTCTCCGCCCAGTGCACCGACGTGCGCGTGAACATGGTCACTCCGGCGCTCTTCAAGGCCTTCCCTACCCCAAAGTCCCTGGCAGCAGCATCCCTCCCCGAACTCGAAGACCTCATCCGTGCCACCGGCTTCTTTCGCAACAAGGCAAAGTCCATCCGGGGTGCAGCCAAGGTACTCGTCGAAGACTTCGCCTCCGAAGTCCCAGAGACCATGGAAGAGATCCTGCGTCTGCCCGGCGTCGCGCGCAAGACAGGAAACGTCGTCCTGGGATCGTGGTACGGGATTGCCGTCGGCGTGGTAGTGGACACGCACGTCTTACGCTTGTCGCGCCGCCTGGAGCTTACCCGCGAGACCACGCCCGAAAAGGTCGAACAAAATTTGATGAAGATCATCCCGCAGGATCGGTGGATCGCCTTCTCCCATGAACTCATCCACCACGGCCGGCAGATCTGCGTCGCCCGAACGCCCAAGTGCGCAGACTGCACCCTCGAGCGCCTCTGCAACTCCGCAGACAAAACCTGGGCTTCTCACTGAGCTCATAGTTTCGCTGTCCCGCCGGCCGAGTCCACGGGCGCGGACGGACATTCCCCTTCGGTTGGCACTCCCGTCGGTCGCGAACAATCTTGGTCGCCGACCATCGGGAGGCCCCGGTGAAGCCGGTATACACTCCACGAAGTGGGCGCCGTCCGCGCAGGACGCCCGCGCGGCAGCGCATAGGCCTTCTACGAAATCGTAACCAGCCCCGCCACAGATTCCACGGTGCGTTTAAGCTGCCCGCAGGCCGCGTAGATATCCCGCCCCCGCGGCCGCCGGATGTACGCAGCGATCCCCGCAGCCATAATCCGCTTCTGAAACACCGACACCTCATCCTGCGAAGGCTCATGAAACGGCATCTCCGGCCCTGAGTTCCACACGATCAGGTTGATCTTGCATCGTGTCCCGCGCACCAGAGCGATCAGCTCGTCGGCATGGACCAGCGAGTCATTCACCCCACCCAGCAACACATACTCATACGTAATCCACTCGCGGTTCCGCAGCGGAATCGCGGACAGCGCATCGAGCAGCGCCGCGATATTCCACTTACGCGTAATCGGCATGATCGACTCCCGCACCTCGTCGTTCGACGCATTCAGGCTCACCGCAAGCTTAGGCCGCACCTCCTCCTTCGCGAACCGCAGTATCCCCGGCAGGATCCCCGACGTACTCACCGTCATCCGCGACTCCGGAATCGGCATCGCCGTCAGCAGCCGGACCGCCGCGATAAAGTGGTCGTAGTTCAAAAACGGTTCGCCCATCCCCATGAACACCAGGTTGATCCGTGCCGGAGTAGGATTCCCGCGCGAGCTGCCAAGCTCCACCCCGTGCCGGTTCAGCACCACAGCCACCTGCCCGGCGATCTCCCCTGCCGTCAGGTTGCGTCGCATCCCAAGCTTCGCCGTCAGGCAGAACTGGCAATTCACCGCGCATCCCACCTGGCTCGACACACATATCGTAGACCGGCGGTAGACAGCCGGAGCCTGGACCCCCTGCTCCTCTTTTTCTTCTTCCTCAGCCGCCTGCGAACCGTCCCCGCGCTCGCCCCCATCCCCATCCGGCATCCAGACCGTCTCGACCGTCTCACCATCCGCCATGCGGATCAGGTAGCGCTCCGTGCCGTCGACCGAGCGCGCCGTCTGAACGATCTCCGGCAGGCCGATCCTGTACCCTTCCGCCTTCATTGCCCCACGCAGAGACTCGGGCAAAGTCGTGATCTGGTCCAAACTCGACACCCGCTGGCGATACAACGCTTCATGCAGCTGGGCGGCACGGTAGGGCCGCTGGCCAAACTCGGTCATCACCTGCGTCAGCTCAGGCAGTGCAAGCCCGAATAGGCTTTTACCCTCATCTAATAGATTCTCTTTTTCCAATAAATCATTCATAAAGCAACCAAATAACAGCCTAATCCCCTTCGCGCGAACGTCTGGCCAAAATCCAACGCCCCATCTCAAGCATCCACTCTGTAGTCTACCCTGACCCAGGTCGCACGGCGGCTCTGCCCCGCTGTGAAACAATAAAGTCAACAAGGAGTCTCATGGCTGCAACCCTGCTCGATCACCTCGCCGTCACCAAATCTGCCGCACGAAACATTCGCAAAACCACGCTCTCGAACGGCCTCCTGGTGCTCACCGAAAGCATGCCGCACCTCCGAAGCGTCTCCATGGGTGCCTGGATCGGGACCGGCTCGCGCGACGAAGCCCCCGCACTCAACGGCATCTCGCACTTTGTCGAGCACATGGTCTTCAAAGGAACCACCTCGCGTTCCGCCCAGCAGATCGCCCGCGAAGTCGACACCATCGGAGGCAACCTCGACGCCTTTACCGGCAAGGAAATGGTCTGCTTCAACATCAAGGTGCTCGACGAGAACGTGCCGCCCGCCCTCGATGTGCTCGCCGACCTCGTCCTCCACCCCACCTTTACGCCAGAGGACGTCGAGCGCGAGCAGGGCGTCATCCTCGAAGAGATCAAGATGGACGAGGACAGCCCCGACTACCTGGTGCACGAGGTCTGGACCCAGAACTTCTGGAAGGGCGACGCCCTGGGCCGCCCCATCCTGGGCACCACCAAAACCGTCAAAAGCTTCAACCAGGAAGTCCTGTTCGACTTTTACCGCAGCCGCTTCACGCCGAAGAACATGGTGTTTGCCGCCGCCGGCAACCTCGACCATGACGACTTCGTAGCCCAGGTCGAGCGGGAGTTTCGTTCCCTCCCCGCAAGCAACGTGGACGTCCTCGCAAAAACCGCCGCCCCAAGCTCAACGCCGCACATCACCCTCAAACGCAAGAAGTCGCTCGAGCAGGTGCAGTTCTGCCTCGGCATGCCCGCGCCCCCGGTCAACGACCCGCGCCGATACGGCGTCTATCTCTTGAACACCATGCTTGGCGGCGGCATGAGCTCGCGGCTCTTTCAGACCATCCGCGAAGACCAGGGCCTCGCCTACTCCATCTACTCCGAGATGAATCCCTTCCGCGACACCGGATCCCTCTCCGTCTATGCCGGAACTTCCGTCGACAAAACAAAGAAAGTGCTGGAGCTTACACTTGCCGAGCTGCGCCGTCTCAAGGAAGAGACCGTCGCCG
Organism: Acidobacteriota bacterium; assembly: GCA_030853485.1. Classification (GTDB taxonomy): domain Bacteria; phylum Acidobacteriota; class Terriglobia; order Terriglobales; family Acidobacteriaceae; genus Edaphobacter. The sequence continues at coordinate 30,324 of JALYVA010000122.1, read as the reverse complement.
AGATCGAACTGAAGCGGGCCAAGGACCAGGTAAAAAGCAACATGGTCATCGGCCTCGAAAGCTCAGGCAGCCGCATGGCAAACCTCGCAAGGCAGCAGATGTATTTCGGCCGGTTCTTCGGCGTCGACGAGATAATGCAGGAGATCGAAGCCGTCACCACCTCCGACGTACAGCAGCTGGCGCAGGAGCTGTTTCGTCCCGAAGCCATGGCGCTCACCCTTCTCGGCAACCTCGGCGAGATGCAGGTCGAACGCGAAGATTTGGCCTGCTAGGCCCGTCTGCTGTTACAGTTTTGTTCGGAACGAAGATACAGAAGATAGAGAAGACTGCGAAGATTTCGAACGGCCGAGGACCACGACCACATGAAGGCAAGCATGAACCCACAGGACCGCGCAGCAGAGCCCAGCCGGGTCCGCGCAGCAGAACGGAACGAACAAGGATTCACCCTGATCGAACTGCTGATCGTCATGTCGGTCATGCTGATCCTGATGACGCTGGCCGTGCCTCAGCTGCTCAAGCTGAGGAAGTCTGCGAACGAGACCTCGGCCATCCAATCCGTGCGGACCATCGGTCAGGCAGAGCTGCAATACAACTCGGCCTTTCCGGCAAACGGATTCTCCTGCTCGCTCGGCACGCTCGGTGGCGATCCCAAATCCGGTGCGCCCTCCGCACAGGCAGCACAGCTCATCTCACCGGACCTGATGAGTGGACAAAAAGCCGGCTACACCTTCGCCATCACCAACTGCTCCAAGGTCACCGTGAACAATCAGGACATGTACACGTCCTACGAAATCACGGCTGTCCCGAACGCGGTCGGAAAGACCGGCGACCGCGGCTTCTGCACCGACGAAAACAACACCATCCGCTACGACCCCGCAGGCGGAACCAACTGCACGCAACCCATCCAGTAATGCACTTTCGCACCAGCGCAGCACTACTCGTATGCGCCATGCTGGGCGGCACCATGCTCCAGGCGCAGGATCTCCAGGCGCAGGATCTCCGGGCGCAGGATAGCGACGCGCTCCTGCGCAAGGTAGACCTCCACTACAACCACCTCAAGTCACTGCGGGCGCACTATGCCGAGCGCTACTCCGGCATGGGCATGAACCGTGAAGAACAAGGCACCCTGCTTCTGAAAAAGCCAGGCCGCATGCGTTGGAGCTATGCCGCGCCCGTGGGCAAGGTCTTTGTGCTCGACGGAAAGTTCGCGTGGTTCTACACGCCAGGCGATTCGCAGGCCACACGCGTCCCCGCCAAAGAGCTCGACGACCTGCGTTCCCCCCTGCGTTTTCTCCTGGGCCACACCCAGCTGAAAAAAGAGCTTGAAGGACTCACCGTCACACCCGAAGGGACGCCCCAGGGTTCAACCTTCCGCATCTCCGGCGTACCCTCAGGTCTGGCCCAACGCGTCAAGGCGCTTTCGATCTGGGTCGACCCCGCAGGAACCATCGAGCGCATGCGCCTCGAAGAGACCGACGGAGCCGTCACAGAGTTCACCTTCTCCGATATGCAGGAAAACGTGCCGGTCAAAGACTCCGACTTCGGGTTTGTCCCTCCCGACGGCGTCACGGTAGTCAACGGCCTCCCTCCCATTTGAGATCTGAGCCCAATCCACTCAGATGTAGGCGACCGCAACCAACGCCCATTCCAGCCTGTGGAAAACTCTTGTCAAGCCCTAAATCGACAAAACCCGCGCCAATCCAGCACTTTCGCGTGGCGTACTAGTTTCGTCGATCGTGTATAATGTAAGTAGAGCCGAAAATAAGCCCCGATGAGTCGGGGCTTTTCCTGTTTTTGGCATCGCATGACACGTACCGGGGCGTGGGGTACCCAAATATCTAGAAGTTGACAAGTCAGTACCGCCCGCAGCGACACCGTTTGACTGCCGTACTCTCCGGCCGACGCAAATGCGGGTGCCCCATATCTCGATTTTGAGATGTGGGTATCGAGCGCAGCGAGACCGCCTTCGACACAAACGCTCCGCATGTTGAGCTAAGCCGATTGGTATGACGAATTTACCCGTAACCCCTTATGCAAGAGGAATTTGCGAGGGGCCAAAAACGTATATAGCTGAATCGGAACAACTTAGGTACCCCAACCCCCGGGGGGGTGGGGGGGGGGTCAAAGTCATCCCGATGTAACCAAGAAGAAACCGGAAGGAGCTACCGGATCAGCGCTGGCCCAGCACAACCTTGCCCGATTCGCCCACATCGACGCTACCCCCGGTCGCCGCTGCCGCCAGATACTTGATGCTGCGGACAAGCTTGCTCGACGAAGCCTCCCAGTACTCGGCTTCGGTCACATCCACACGCAGCACCGCGATCTCGGGGTCATCCTCGCCTTTCGGAAACCAGGCCTTGTACATCGGGCTCCACAGCTCGTGGATCTTCGCGCGGTCCTGATGCACATGGGCTCGCCCCTTCGCGGAAACATACTTCGAGTTCGCGGGATCGGCAAAGATCAGCGTCGCGTGGGTGTCCTCCTCGATCTCGTGCACCTTGCCCGAGTCGTGGCGTGTCAGGAACCACACCGATCCGTTGAAGTCCTTGGTCTGCACACCCATCGGCCGGCTGTCGAACGAACCGTCCGGTGCCGCCGTCACAAGGGTAGCAATGTGAATGCCGTCGATCAGGGAGCCGATCTTTTTGAGGCCCTCTGCTCCGCTCAACTGCTTGGCTTCGCTCATCTGTCTTCCTCCAACCCGGTTGGATGCGTCCGGCGGATCGGCCGGCGGCGCTGGGCTTAGGGCGTCGTTCCGGCGCATTTACGCAGCGTTGATCGAGTGGGAGGATGATGCAAGCATCGGATGGCAATGCGGCCAGAGTAAAATATCTCTTAACGATTGCCCTTGAAACAATGCGCCCTGGTGCGCGGAAATGCAGAGTCTGACAGTGAGCGAAGTAGTTGCGTTGGTTCGTCTAAGCACGCTGGAGTTTCATGAGGCGGTGCATGCGTTGTCTCCCACGGTCGCCGTGTTCGACTGCGACGGCACATTGTGGTCCGGAGATGCCGGCTCGGGCTTCATGAAGTGGACCATCGAGACCGGCCTGGTCTCCCGCGAGGCAACCGACTGGATCGATACCCGCTACCGTGCCTACCTGCGGCGAGAGGTCTCCGAGGTCGCCATCTGCGGAGAAATGGTGCAGATGTATCAACGTTTGCGCGAAGACGAGATGCGGCGCGCGGCAAAGACCTTCTTCGCCACGCAGATCGAGCCCAACATCTTCCCGGAGATGAAGCAGCTGGTCGACGATCTGCGTGCGAGAAACGTGGACATCTGGGCGGTAAGCTCGACCAACAACTGGGTCATTGAAGAGGGAGTCCAGCGGTTCGGAATCGCGCCCGACCGCGTGCTGGCGGCGCGGGTAGCGGTCAAAGACGGCGTGGTCACCGACACCGTTCTCGATGTGCCCACCGACGAGGGCAAAGTGGCCGCACTCCGTTTGGCAGGTGTCGCAGCACCCGACGCGGTCTTCGGCAATTCGGTGCACGACGCTGCCATGCTGGCGATGGCGCGGAGAGCGTTTCCGGTCAACCCGACCGTCCAGCTTCTGGAACGAAGCGCGGCCGAAGGTTGGCCAGTGTTTTATCCGGCTTCGGTTCGCCCGGCGTAACCCTCGTCCAGTCCGTCTGAATGCGTTCGAACTCTGGATGCGTCTAAACTACAGACAGGTGAGACAGCCCATACGCAAGCTCGAGGAACATGTCGCGACGGTGGCGCCCAAGCCGGTCCGGCTGGTGGTCGCAGCCTTGATCGTGCGTGGAGGAACAGACGCTCAAAACGAGCGCCTGGAGGTGTTGATCTGCCAGCGCAAGGAAGATCAGCCGATGAGCCTCAAGTGGGAGTTTCCCGGAGGAAAGATCGAGGCCGGTGAGGGCTCCGAAGAGGCGCTGGCGCGCGAACTGAACGAGGAGCTTGGAATCTCCGCAGTCATCGGGCGCCGTGTGACGCGCGTCAGGCACAAGTACAGAAACGGTGGCGCAGTCGACCTGCAGTTCTTCATCGTGCGCGAGTTCGACGGAACGCTTGAAAATAAAATCTTCAACGACATGCGTTGGGTGCCGCTGTCCGAGCTGCCAGGCTACGACTTCCTCGCCGCCGACCTCGGCCTCATTCGCGACCTGTCGGAAGGCAAGCTTCTGTAGAGTTGCTCGCTACTCGTACCGCAGCGCTTCAATCGGATCCAGCCGCGCGGCTTTCATCGCGGGAATCATTCCGCTCACCGTGCCGACAATGACCAGGATCACAGTCGCGACCAGCACGATCGTAGGCGAAATCAGCAGCCGGATGTCGCCCGCTTCGGCGTTTGAAGCCAGCGCGCTGTAAAACGTAATTCTTCCGACGGCCTTGGCCACCGCATACGCCAGCGCAATTCCACCGACTCCACCCACCCCTGAAATCACCATGGCTTCTGCAAGAAATTGCAGCAAAATGTGCCGCTTTCGCGCTCCCAGCGCCTTCTCGACGCCAATCTCCCGCGTCCTCTGCTGCACGCTGACCAGCATGATGTTCATCAGCCCAATGCCCGCAATTCCCAGCGTCAACGCTCCGATAAACAGGAGCAGCACCTGCAGTCCAAGCGAGATGATCCGAAACTGCGCCAGCTGCTCCATGATGTTGGCAACAAACACCGCCTGCCGGTCCGAGGGCCGGAAGTTGTGCGCCGACGCCATGTTCTTGCGCAGCGCCGCTTCCACCATCTTTGGATCGCCTTTGTAGTCCATCCAGATGCCATCGATGTACTTCGTGTCCTTGATGTCTCCCATCGTCGTGAACGGAATATTCACGATGCGGTTGAGATTGTCGTCCGACTCCTGCATCTTTGGCCCGAGCACACCGACCACCTCGAAGCTCACCCCATTCAGACGCACTGTCTGGCCCAGCGGAAACGCGCCCGAGAACAGCTTCGTCTTCGCCTCCGACCCGATCACTGCCACGTGCGCGCGCTGCTGCAGATCAGCATCTGTCAGCAGACGCCCTTCCGCGAGGTTCATACTTTGGATAGACTGCAGCTCCGGCGTAATCCCATCCACCTCCCACGTGAAGGTGTGCAGGTCATTCTGCACCGGAACCGTCTTCCACAGCACCGGGGCGACACGCAGAACCCCCGGCACCGTCTCCTGTATGCGCTCCACATCCTCCTGCGTCAGCCTTACCTGCACACCTGCCTTCGAACCGCCGGCCTGCTCACTCGTCCGGCCGGGGAACACGCCAATCATGTTCGTGCCAAATTGCGAAAAGATGTTCTCGAATGCCTGCCCGAATCCGGCTCCATACGCCAGCAGAAGCACCACGGTCGCAATGCCCCACGCCATGCCCACGATCGTGATCAACGTGCGCTGCCGGTTGTGCTGCATCGCCTCAAGCGCCTGATGGAAGATGTCGTTCAGCATCGGACCCTACTCCTTCCGCAGCGCTTCGACCGGCTGCAGCATCGCGGCCTGCCGAGCGGGATATAGTCCAGCGATGATCCCACACAGCGTCAAGGAACCCAACGCCGCTGCAGCCGACCACGGCACCAGGCGTGGAGGGTCGAATCCCATATCGTTATTCCCGACCACGCCTCCGAGCGCCGCCATCAGCGCAGCCGCACCGGCTATGCCGATCAGCCCGCTAAGCCCCGTCAGCGTCAGGCCTTCTAAAAAGAACTGAATCAAGATACTGCGGTTGGTGGCACCGAGCGCCTTACGCAGGCCAATTTCCTTGGTCCTCTCCGAGACCGTCACCAACATGATGTTGATGATCCCCACCGCTCCCAACGCCAGTGTCACAATGCCTACGCCGCCGAGAAACACATCCATCGCGGTAAAGATCAGACCCACGGTCCGGTTCGCCTTGATCGTGTCCCACTCCTCAAATGCGTCCTTCGCAGACGCATCGAACCCGTGCCGTGCGGCGACAATCCGATGTACCTCCGCCTTCGCGGTCTCGTTCAACTCTGGGGTCCGGGGCTGATATTGTATTGAACTGATTGCATCCTGCGGGACGTTCTCCCCTGTGATCGGAAACAATTCCAGCATCGTCGTCAGCGGAATGTAGATCTGCTGATTCTGCCCGTCATTGTTGCCATGCCCTACTTTTTTCGCCGTGCCGACCACCTGGAACCGATATCCATTCAGCGTGATGTAAGCACCCAGTGTCAGCCGCCCCGGGAATAGCAGCTTCTCCATCTTCTGTCCCAGTACGACAACTTGCCGCCGCTGCATCAAATCGTCCACATTCAAGAACCGCCCCTGCGCAAGCGGCAGCGTACGGATCTGGGTGTAGTTCGCCTCTACGCCCATGACCAGCCCGCCTGAACTCGAAAAATCGCTCACCTGCTTTAGATCGCTGCGCTTCAGGAGCCCCGTCGCATTTCTGACATCCGTCGCCTCGGCTTGTATCGCCTGTCTGTCCCCTACCGTAAGCTTGTATGGATGCATTCCCACATGCTGCTCTGGCAGCACCGGGATATTTCCTCCCCACAGCATGATCACGTCGGTACCAAGCTCTGCCAATCCACGGCGCTGCCCCGACCGAAAACCTTCGCCCAAGCCGATCAGCAGCAGCAACGAAGCCACACCCCATGCGATGCCGAACATCGTCAGAAACGACCGCAGTTTATTGGCCGCAATGGAGCGAACGATCTGATCGAAGATATTGAACAGCGCACGCATATGTCTCGATTGGACGGCGGGTATCACGTGATGTTACGCAAACCCCGACAAAACAGTTCCCCATCCGGCCCATCCGTTGTTTTGGCCTTATTCCGGGTTCCCTGCGCTGCTTGTTACCATTCCGAAAACGATATTCGCTCTTTTCATTGCAGGTCTCGCCCTATGCCGACTAACGCAGCGGAGCCCGGCGTTAGAAGTCACCCACCCAGCCCATTGGTCACTGTCCGGGCTCATGCTTCACAAGCATAGGCGCATCCACATCAACCTCCGGTAAGACGTCGATTCCCAAGGCCTCAAGGAATTCCTGCACAGATGCCAGCACATCCTTCGACACTCCAGCAGGATGAATCAGGCGCACTTTCCCCCCGCTCACGAGCACGCCTCTCAAAGCCACGCATCGCTCAGGCCGGTATACACAGGATGCCAGGTCCGTAATGCTCAACACATTAGTAGGCGTGCAAAGAATCGTCTTTGGTGACGCCATCCTGTCTATCAGACTGAAGATCTCTAGCTTCGATTCCAACTCATCCGGGACAAAATCCACTGCTATGTCCGCCTCGCGCACCGCATCTTCCACCGTCAGGGCAAGCTTCAGACTGCCCATTCCACCACCCACCGTCAGGTCCGCGTAAACCGCCTCGGCCTGCCTCAGCTTTGCCGGCATTACGTCTTCGAGCACGACATCGAGCCCTGCCTGGGCGCATGCTATCGCAAAATCTCGCCCCGCCACCCCGGCGCCAATCACGGCTATTCTGCAGATCTGCATTCTTTCTTCCGACGACGGCTGAATACCAGCCGCCGCGGTCACTTTTTGCTCGCCACAGCCGCAATCACCGACTCGTAACTCGGCTCCGCGGTCTTGATGTGCTCCGATACCCGCTGTCGCTCATCCTCGGTCAGCGACGGCAGCACCGCTAAGATCCGGCGCAGCGTTACGGAAATGTCGTCAACATAATTCATAGTGCGGATTGCTTCGCCGGAAAGAGGCATATGCGTGTTGCTCCTGAAGGTTGAGATGTCCTGCCCTCAGTCTAAATGCTTGAGCCTAGCTCTGCCCGCTTCGAAGCCTCGTCGGCCGGCTTGCCTGCATCCTTGCCCTCGATCGGTTTCTCATACCCGTCGCGGTCGGTCATTTCCATCAGCGCCGCGAGCTGCACCGCGACGTCTGGGTGGATCCCATCCATGGTGTATCGCCAAGTCCAATTCCCCACTCCAGCCGAAGGCGTATTCATCCGGGCCTCCCCTCCCAAGTGCAAGACGTCCTGCATGGGAAAGACGCAAACACTTGCTACCGAGCGTGCTGCCGCGCGCATCATCGCCCAGACAATCTCGCCATCGTGATTGACCCGCTGCAGATACGTTTGCGCGTTCCTGCGTTCGTCCTCGCTTAGATCGTCCCGCCACCACCCCAGCGTTGTATTGTTATCGTGAGTCCCGGTATATGCAACAGTATTCGTTACATATCTGTGAGGAAGGTAAAGATGCGCGCCGCGATCGGCAAACCCGAACTGCAGAATCCGCATTCCCGGCATCCCGAAACGCTCGCGCAATTCATCGACCTCGGGCGTAATGAGCCCCAGGTCCTCAGCCACGAACGGCAGGGTGCCAAAAATCTCCTTCAACCGCTGAAATAGTTCCTGTCCGGGCGCCTTTACCCACTGTCCGTTCATGGCCGTTTCCTCTTCGGCCGGGATAGACCAAAACGCCTCAAAGCCGCGAAAATGGTCGAGACGTATCACGTCATACAGCGTCAGCGACCGACGGATCCGCGCCACCCACCAGTCGAATCCACGCTCCGCCAGCAGTCCCCACTTGTACAGCGGATTACCCCAGCGCTGGCCTGTGACGGAGAAATAGTCCGGCGGCACACCCGACACCCGCACCGGCCGTAGATTTTCATCGAGCTCGAACATCTCGGGGTGCGTCCACACATCGGCGCTGTCGTAGTTTACAAAGATTGCCACATCGCCCATGACGCGAATCTTGCGCTCACCGCAGTACGCCTTCAGAGCACACCACTGTTCGCCAAAGAAGAATTGCACGGCTTGCTCCACCGCAAGCTCCCGGCCGAACTCATTCAACGCTGCTGTCAACACATCAGGATGTCGCCGAGCGTAGCTGACGGGCCACTCATGCCAGCTCGCGTACTCATACCTGCGGCGCAGCACGTTGAACATCGCGTAGTCCTGCAGCCAAGCGCTATTGTCACGACAGAATTTCTGAAATTTGAGCCGCTGTTCGCTCGAAGCGTGATCGAGAAAGTTTGCCGCTGCCTCTTCGATCAGAGGCAGCTTCCGCTCTTGTGCAGCGCCAAAGTCCGCTGGTCCGTCATGTCCCGGCAGACCCTCTATTCGCTCCGCTGCAATCCACCCGTCGCGCACCAGCAGTTCAAGGCTGATTAGAATCGGGTTTCCCGCAAACGCCGACAGAGCCGAATAGGGCGAGCTGCCGTACCCCGTCGGGCTCAGCGGCAATACCTGCCACAATCTCTGCTTTGCCGCATTGAGAAAATCAATGAATGCATACGCCGCCGGCCCGAAATCTCCTACACCTCCGTACGAAGGCAGCGAGGTCACATGAAGCAATACTCCCGATATCCGTTCCTGATGCCCTACGTCCCCACTCATCCAGCCCCCTCAGGACAGCTATGTACCTGTGCATCATACGATGCGAATTGCACGGACACGGCAGAACTTCTACAGTTCACGCCTCTTTGGCGTTCTCCTTCGCTGCGATTGGTGCTTGACGATCTCGCCCACTTCAAGCATTCTTGCTCATCAGGCCCCCACACACCAATAAAGCACAAGGACTATTATGAGCACCGCTGCGCCCAGCATCCAGCAGATCAAAGATTCGATGCGCGCCAGTTGGATGGCGGGCGACTTCGGCGTGGTCGCCAAGACCATCTCCAGCAGCGCAGAAGGCTTCCTCAGCCGGCTCACCATTCCAGCGGACGCGCACGTGCTGGACGTGGCATGCGGCACAGGAAACATCGCGATCCCACTCGCCCGTCGTGGAGTGAAGGTAACGGGTGTGGACATCGCACCCAACCTACTGGCCCAAGCTCGCGAACGTGCTGATGCAGAAAACCTGCAGGCCACGTTTGATGAAGGCGACGCAGAGCAACTGCCCTATCCCGATCATTCCTTCGACATTGTCGTGAGTATGTTCGGAGCTATGTTTGCTCCGCGCCCAGCGCTGGTCGCCTCCGAATTCGCACGGGTCCTCAAGCCCGGCGGCCTGCTCGCGATGGCCAACTGGAACCCGACCAGCTTCTCCGGAGAGATGTTCAAAGTCACAGGCCGTCATGTAGCACCTCCGGCTGGTCTTGAACCTCCGGTCCTCTGGGGCGACGACACGATTGTCCGCCAGCGTCTCGCCTCATCGTTCGCCAATGTTCAAACCCGCCTAATCCCCGTCGACTTCGACCTGCCTACTGGGCCTGCCGGAGCCGTCACCTTTTTCCGCACCTACTTCGGGCCTACTCAGACTGCGTTTAGCCGCCTTGATACAGCCGGGCAGGCCCGCCTTGCCGCCGATCTCGAGGCCCTCTGGGCACTCGCGAACGTCGCACCCGATCCCCTGCATCACACCGTTATCCGCAACGAGTATCTGCAAGTCACTGCCACTCGCGTGTAGAGAGCGACTGTCTGCCGAACACTGCTTGCGGCAGCTACCCGTGTGGGGCTGATCTTGCCACCAGATCTTCCGATGGTGGGTCATTAGCGCAGTTCGGCGGATGCAGGTCCCTCGTTGTAAAGTGGCTCGGAGGAAGCGGGGCCTTCAGACACTTTCCAATTTGTCAGTTCCCAAATCCGCCTGGCGTCGCTGCAGGAACCGCCGAACTGAGTCATCCTGCTCCAAGCCGATTGCCCTGTCGTACGCCTGCCGCGCTTCTTTCTTAGAACCTGTTCTGGCCAGCAGCTCCGCACGCGCCGCCCAATATGGTTGGTACTCGGCAACTCGCGGATCAACGATCAGGTCAAGTACGTTCAACGCAGCCCCGGCACCCTCGACCTCTGCAATCGCGAGCGCTCTGTTGATCGCTATGACCGGCGAATGCAATAGCTGCCACAATGCGTTGTAAAGCTGTACCACTGCAGCCCAGTTATCCACCCCGGTGCGCCGACGCGTGACATGGGCTGACTGCACCGCTCCTTCCAGCTGATATCGTCCGATCGACCGAAGAATCGCCGATTGATCAACATTCAGAACGAGGCCGCTCGCACGTGACAGCAGAGCCTCCGCCTGATTGATCATTCCGGCATCCCACAGCGCAGTATTCTGTTCGGCAAGGGGAATAAAGTCGCCGGAATTGTTGCGCCTGGCCAGCCGCCGCGCCTCGGCATGCAGCATCAGCGCGAGCAGACCTAACGCCTCCGGCTCGTGAGGCAGCAGATCCGTTACCAGCCGGCCCAGGTAGATCGCCTCCCCTGCCAACTCTCGCCGGGAAAGATCCGTTCCTGCCGCGTCGATCCACCCTTCCGCGAAGGCCGCGTAGATTGCATCGAGCACCGTACCTAGTCTTTCCCCCAGCTCCTTACGTTCCGGCACGCGAAACGGAATACCCGCATCACGTATCTTGTTTTTGGCCCGCACAAGGCGTTGGCCCATTGCGGCAGGGGACATCAGAAACGCCGAGGCAATTCGCGCCGCATCAAGCCCAAGCACCGTCTGCAACATCAACGGAGCTCTTATATGTGTATCGATGGCAGGATGCGCACACGCGAACATCAGGGCCAGTCGCCGATCTGGAATGTCTGTCGCAAGCTCGTCGGTGACTGCGGACAATGTAGCGCTGGTCCCTCCCTCGATCAGTCGCGTGTGCTCGTCGGAGTCCTCAGGATTTCGCACAAAGCGCTGACGCCGCGCTTGGTCGATCATCTTCCGCCGAGCTGCCGTGAGTAGCCACGCCTCCGGATTCAACGGGGTGCCATTCAGCGGCCAGTCCGCGAGCGCCGAAGTGAACGCTTCTGACAACGCATCCTCAGCTCCGGCGACATCACCTGTTCTTGCCGCCAGAAAGGCGACGAGCTTTCCATAGCTCCGGCGTGCAACACGCTCCGCCGTGCCGTAGATCTCCTCGCCGCCTTCGGGCCAGTTCGTCCGCTCTCCTGCACTTCGACTCACTGTCCCTACACCCACAGGGGGCGAACTTCAACTACACCATGGCTTGCGCCCGGGCATCGAGCCGCCCACGAGAGCGCTGTATCCAGGTCGGGCACATCGATCAAGTAGTAGCCGCCCAACTGCTCTTTCGAATCCACATACGGACCATCTAGCACCTGCGACTTGCCATCGGTGATGCGGACCGTCGTCGCCGTCGCGATCGGCTGCAGGCGGCTACTGCCCTGCAACACACCCGCCTTCGACAGTGCTTCGGTGTAAGCCATATAGGACGCAAAACCACTCTCCTGCTCAGCCTTGGTCATCTTCATCCAGCCGGCTTCCTGCGAATAGAGCAACAAAAGATATTTCATGGATAACCTCGTCGTGAATTGTAGTCGGCCAACTACGCCGCTACTACCATGACGCGCGTACTCCGCCCATTTCGACAGTCTCCCCCGAAAAAGTTCACCTGGTGATCTGCTCGAGCCAAATCCTCGCTACAAGCAATATCACTCGATTGTTTCCACGTTCGTTCGTCACGAGCAGTTCTGCGTGCAAAGAAATACCCCGAGGAGTCATCCTCCTCGGGGTGTGCACGAGCCTCAGGTCGGTGATATGGCTTAGCTCGCCCCAAACGGCGATCCTGCCGCTCCGGCCGGCTTCTTGGACAACCGGACCGCGCCGCCCTTTTCATACTTCTGCGTGAGTTCCCCGATGTACACGCGGAAGATCTCTTCGCGCTGCTGGTCCAGAAGTTTTTCCCGTGTCGCGTTGAGGTTCTTCGCCATGTCCTCGGCCGTGGGCTCCTGCTTGTCGATGACGCTCAACACCACGCCCACACGACCGGCATTGATCGGTCCCGAGACCGCGCCCTTGGCGAGCGAGAACGCCACCGAACCCGGACCGCTCATCGCACCCAGCTCAGGCACCTGCGCATCCTTGCCTACAAGGTCACTCGTTTTCACCGGAACGTTCATCTCTGCAGCGGCCTTCTGCAGGCTGTTCAGCACCTTGGCGCGATCGTCCAGCTTGTTCAACTGCGCGCTCAGCATTTGCGGCACCTGCTGTTCGCGATAATCCTCGAGAATATGTGTTTTGTACTCGGCAAAATCAGGCGCATGCGAGGCCTTCACGTCCATGACCTGAAACACTGCATAGCCGTCGCCGGTTGAAACCGAAGCCGGGTCTGCACCTTTGTTCGTCGCAAATGCCTGCGTCAACAGACCCGAACCATCGGCCAGCCCTGCAATCACGCCGTCCTTCGCGACATAGTCGGTCGTCACCATATGCAGCCCTTTCGCCGCGGCTGCCTTGTCAAGACCGTTCTTCTTCGCGTCCGTCGCCAACGAGGAAGCAAACGTCTGCTCGGCCGCCCCGGCGCGCTGCTGCTCAAGGATAGGCACAATCTCCGCCTTCACCTCATCGAGCGGGCGAAGATGCGCCGTCTTTTTATCTTCTACCTGCAGGATGTGGTAGCCAAACTGCGTCTTGATGAGGTCCGAGGTCTGCCCCACGGGAAGCGAGAACGCCGCCTTCTCGAACTCGGGCACGGTCTTGCCGCGATCGAGCCATCCCAGTTCGCCGCCCTGGTCCTTGCTGCCCGGGTCGTCGGAGTCTTTCTTCGCCAGTTCCGCGAAGTTCCCGCCACCTTTGACCTGCTTCAGCACGTCCTCGGCCTTGGCTTTTGCCGCCGCATCAGTCTTCGCATCCGCGCCCGCCGGCACAGCAATCAGGATGTGCCGCACCTTTGCCTGCTCCTTCACCTGATACTGGTCCTGGTGCGCGTTGTAGTACGCCTGCACCTCCGAGTCCGTTACCTGCGGCTTGCCGCCGGGAAGGTTCGACGCGTCGAACGACACATACTCAATCCTCCGCGTCTCCGGAATGGCATTCGCATATCGTGCCGCATTCGACTTGAAGAACGCCTGCAGCTCTGCGTCTGTCGGGTTGATGGTCTTTCGCAGGTCGTCCGACGAGATCACCGCATAGTCGAACTTCACTTTCGTGCCATCGGTCAGATAGGCCTGCCTCACCGCAGCGTCTGACACTGAAACGCCGCCCGTAATTAGCGCCTGTAGCCGGTTCAGCTCCATGTCGCTCTTGACCTGCTGCTCAAAATCGCTACGCGTCGTCTGAAACGCACTCTGCACAAAGTTGATGTACGCATCGTCGCCGATGTACTGTCCGTTGGGGAACAGGTATTGGGCGAAGGGCCCAGTCTGCAGCTCACGGCGCAGGTCCTCATCGCTCACCTGCAGGTTCATGCGGTCGGCTTCATGCTTCAGGATCGCCCGCTGCACCATGATCTGTCCCGCGCGCTGGACCATGTAGGGCAGCAGGAAGTCTGGAAGGTGCTGCTGCTGCAACTGCCGCGAGGCCAGCTGGTTCACCTCGACCATCTTGATCGGCGTACTGTCACCCGCGATCCGGCCGAAGAATCCCGGCTCCTTCACCGTCGCATACACGCTAGAGTCGTTCGTCGTCGCGTTATCGAAAATGCCTGGAACGAGCGTAATCACCATCGTGATCACCGCAAACCCAATGATGACCGCGAAGATAATCTTTGTAATACGGTTGTCCTGCTGCAGAATACGAATCATGCTTGACTGAAACCTTCACTTCGCGCTTCTCCGCCGATACGTGGGGGGAAGCGTGCCCGGGATTTTGCTTGGACCCGAGCATAGGGAGTCCAACGACTCGCGCCACGCCGGTTGCAGGGCAAGCGACAAGTATAAATCAGCGCGAACGGAAATTCACCCGGAGGCCTGCGCCGTCGCTATACTGAAACCTCACAACCGCCCAAAGGAATACCGTGTACGAGTCGAACTTCGAAGAAAATCTATACCAGCAGCGCCGGGAGAAGCTCGCCGAGATCCAGAAGCTGGGACATGCCACCTACCCCAACGCGTACGACTTCACCCACACCATTCCTGAGCTTCGCGCGCAATACGACGCGCTGACGGCTGAGCAACTCGACACCGAGCTCGCCGCCGGAAAAAAGATCGAGGTCTCCGTTGCCGGACGCATTATGGCCATCCGGGTCCAGGGAAAAGCGGGCTTCGCGCAGCTTCAGCAGGGCGGTCAGCGGTTCCAGATCTATGTTCGCAAAGACGATGTAGGCGAAAACCTCTTCACCCTTTACAAGCTTCTCGACCTTGGCGACCACGTCGGCGTCCGAGGGTTTCTCTTCCGCACTCGGACGGGTGAACTTACCGTCCATGTTTCGCAGATCTCGGTCACCGGACAGGAAGGACAACCGGCGCTCACCTTTCTGGCCAAGGCCATGCTCGCGCTGCCAGACAAGTATCACGGGCTCGAAGACACCGAGCTCCGCTACCGCCAGCGCTACGTCGATCTCTTCATGAACACCGGCGCGAAGTCCAATGCGAATCCCATACCTGCACGTACGGGCGGTACGGAGGCGCCGAACTCGGGCGCCCCAGCTGCGGTGCTCGCAAACCCGAATTCCTCTGCGCAGCAAGGCTCATCAGAAAGTGCAAAGGAAGCCGACGAAACTCCCAATGTTCGTGAAGTGTTCGTCAAGCGGGCTGCCGTTCTTCGCGCCATCCGCACCTTCTTCGACGCTCGCGGCTACCTCGAAGTTGAAACGCCGATGATGCATCAGGTCGCCGGAGGCGCGGCGGCCAAACCCTTTACGACACATCACAACGCGCTCGACCTCGATCTCTTCCTTCGCATTGCACCGGAGCTTTACCTCAAGCGCCTGGTAGTTGGAGGCCTCGACCGCGTCTACGAGATCAACCGCAACTTCCGCAACGAAGGTGTCAGCACGCGACATAACCCCGAGTTCACCATGCTCGAGTTCTACCAGGCCTATGCGAACTATCACGACCTGATGGATCTTACGCAGGAGCTCGTAGCGTTCGTGGCTACAGAAGTGAACGGCAGCACGGAAGTTACTTTCAACGGCAATGCGATTGATCTTGCTCCATCGAACTGGAAGAAGTATTCCATGCGGGAAGCAATCATCAAGTTCTGGCCCACTAAGTTTGGGCATCCGCCGTCTGAACAAGAACTTCTATCTCGTGACGTTTTTTTGGAAATGCTAGGCGCACGATTAGCATCGCTTCCGAGACCGCCACAAGGTTACGTCGCGGAACCGAGCGACGAAACTTTTGTTCCTTTCCACACTCTTGATTTCGCTCGAGAGATATCAACGAAAGATTTAGGAGTTGGCTACGGCGAAGGTATAGTCTTCCTTTTTGAACATTTCGCGGAACCACATTTAGTCCAGCCCACCATCATCTACGACTTTCCTCTTGCGGTTAGTCCTCTTTCTAAGGTCAAGCCTGGCGAACCGGACTGGGTAGAGCGGTTCGAGTTCTACATTGGCGGGTTCGAGGTTGGGAACGCTTTTTCCGAGCTTAATGATCCGGACGACCAGCGCCGCCGCTTCGAGCAGCAGATGTCAGAGAAAGAACGCGGCGATGAGGAGGCCCACCAGATGGACGAAGACTACATCCGCGCGCTGGGGTATGGTCTTCCACCTACCGCGGGCGAAGGGATCGGCATCGACCGCCTCACGATGCTCCTCACCAACTCGAAGTCCATTCGCGACGTGATCCTCTTCCCTCTTCTGCGGCCGCATACCAGACCCGCTGAGCCAGCCGAGCCGCCGCACGGAGAATCGGCCGAATAGCACTCCACCGCGAGTGCCTCCGTCCGCTCGAGGACAGACGCAGCGCAGATGGAACCGCTGGTGGCAAATCTCCAGCGCAGCTTGCGAGTTGGAGCACCCCCCCCCCGGGTTGGGGTAGCTAAGTTCTTCCGATTCAACAATTTACGTTTTTGACGTCTCGCAAATTCGTGCAAACAAACGACTTGCGGCTAAATTCGTCATTCTAAACGCGTTCGCCTCTGCACATAAGTTCAGCCCCGATCAGATCGGGGCTGTTTATTCTTCTAGTTTCAATTATACCACAGGGACCAAAACTAGTACGCCACGCGAATGTGCTGGATTGGCGCGGGTTTTAGCGATTCAGGGCTTGACAGCTTTTTTTCCACAAGTTGGGGAGGGCGCTTGGCCTCCGTCTACCGCCTGGAACCGCCCATGAGCGACCCGAGCACGCCGCGAATCAACTGCCGCCCCACGGTGCTCCCCATGGTCCTCGCCGCACTTTTGACCATGGCCTGCACGACGGTGTCTCCGCGCCTTCCACTTCCTGCGCCAAGCACTCCGCCGAGTGCGGTCCCCGCTGCCTCGAGACTTCCGAGCCACCCGGGGCCGGTCGGGGCCGTGGGCTCAACCGCTCCGGGCGGGGCAGAAGCGGCGGCCTTCCCCTTCAGCTTCTCGTAAGCCGATTCGCGATCCACTGCGGTCTCATACACGCCCGCGAGCACGGAGGACTGGATGATCGCCGCCCGCTGCTCCGGCGTGACCGGCCCGATCTGGCTGTGCGGCGGACACACCATGGCTCGCTCCACAAATCCCGGCACCCCTTTCTCGTCCAGAAAGGAAACCAGCGCCTCGCCCACGCCCATCTCCGTGATGACGGTCTCCACGTTCAGCTTCGGGTTGGCGCGGAAGGTTTGCGCCGCGGCCTTGACCGCCTTCTGGTCGCGGGGCGAAAACGCACGCAACGCATGCTGGACGCGGTTTCCCAACTGGCTCAGCACGGTGTCGGGCACATCGATGGGATTTTGGGTGACGAAATAGACGCCTACGCCCTTGGAGCGGATCAGACGGACGACCTGCTCGATTCTGTTCTGCAGGACAGAAGGCAAATCCTTGAACAGCAGATGCGCCTCATCGAAGAAGAACACAAGCTTCGGCTTCTCTGGATCGCCGACCTCGGGGAGTTTCTCAAAGAGCTCGCTCATGAGCCAAAGCAGAAAGGTCGCATACAACTGCGGGGCCTGGAGCAACTGGTCGGCCGCGAGCAGGTTGACGACGCCACGCCCCGCACCATCCACCTGCAGGAGGTCTTCGATATTCAGCGCCGGTTCGCCAAAGAAAAGATCGCCTCCCTGCTGGCCGAGCGCCACGAGCCCACGCTGAATGGCGCCGATGCTCGCAGCGGAGATATTTCCATACTGCGTCTGATACTCCTTCGCGTGTTCCGACACGTGTTGCAGCATCGCCTGGAGATCCTTCATATCCAGAAGCAGAAGACCGTTGTCATCGGCGATTTTGAAGACCAGGGTGAGGACGCCGGTCTGGGTGTCGTTCAAGTTTAGAATCCTGCTCAACAGCAGGGGGCCCATCTCGGTGACGGTGGCCCGTACGGGATGGCCCTGCTTGCCGAAGACGTCCCAGAACACGACCGGGCACCCGGCGAAGCTCCAGTTGCCGAGGCCCATCGACTGTACGCGCGCGTCGAATTTGGGCGAGCTCTTGCCGGGCTGCGAGACGCCTGAGAGATCGCCTTTGACGTCTGCGGCAAAGACCGGGACACCGATTGCGCTGAGCGCCTCCGCCATCACCTGCAGCGTCACCGTTTTGCCCGTACCCGTCGCTCCGGCCACGAGTCCATGGCGATTCGTCATTCCGGGGAGCAGATACAGCTCCTGTGATCCTGTATCCACGCTCTTCGCAATCATCGGCATTTCCACCATCGCGCGCTCCTCGCTCTCGTCAGCCTGAAGACTACACGGCTCTGCGCGTCTATCCAATTGCTTCTGTCCAATACAGATGCCTGCGGGGCGGGCTCGCTGTGTGCGGGTGGTGAGTTCGTGACGGGTGTCCGCCTTCGGTTGGGCTTCGGTTCGGTTGCGAGCGCGAGGTGCTTGATGCGGCCGATTGAAGGCTTGTCTTGTGACGAGACTTATCGTGTAAGCTACAGTCCACCATGCGCCGATCCGTTCTTCTGGTCTTGACTCTGCTTCTTCCTCTCACTTCACCTGGCCGCGCGCAGGAGTGGGCTCGCACCCGCCTGGACGCCTCGCCGCGCCACCACGAGTATGTTTCTCTGCACGATGGCGAGCGCACGGTGAAAACCTTTGTCGCGTACCCGGAGATAAAGACCAAAGCTCCCGTTGTTGTGCTGATCCACGAGATCTTTGGCCTGACGGACTGGGCCAGGGAGATGGCGGACGAACTCGCCGGGCAGGGGTATATCGTCATCGCGCCCGATCTTCTGAGCGGGGTCGGCCCGAACGGCGGCGGTACGGAAGCGTTTGCAACGCAGGATGCTGCGATCCAGGCTGTGTCTGCACTGGACCCCGTCGCGCTGACGGGTGAGCTCGACGCGGCTGCCGACTACGGAAAACATCTTCCTGCGTCGAACGGGAAGCTTGCGGTGGTTGGCTTTTGCTGGGGAGGAGGCCAGGCGTTCGCGTTCGCGACCCACCGGCACGATCTGTCCGCTGCCTTCGTCTTCTATGGCCCGGGGCCTTCGGATGTTGCGGCGATCACAGCACCGGTCTATGGCTTCTACGCCGGCAACGATGCGCGTATCGGCGCCACGGTACCGGCCACCACTGCAGCCATGCGCGCGGCGGGAAAGAAGTACGAACCGGTGAATTATGCCGGCGCGGGACACGGTTTCATGCGCGCCGGGGAAGATCCGGGCAACACGAATCCGGCTAACCGGACGGCGCGGGAAGAGGCGCTTGCCCGGCTGCTCGGACTGCTCAAATCCATGTAAGGGCTGGGGCGTGGCTGCGATAATGAAGAGGTGGCCGCCTCTCTCAACAACCCTTTGCAAGACCGTCTCGACCAGATTACCCAGAACACGCGTGCGCTTGTACAGCCTGAGCGGCTTGCTGTGTCAGAGCGCGCGACCGAAGATTTATTTCGCACCGGCATCGAAGACCGCGTCCTCCAGCCCAGCTCCCCGGCACCGACCTTCGCGCTTGAAGACGCCTCGAGCGGGCGTGTCGTTCGCTCCACCGACCTGCTGGCCCTTGGTCCACTTGTGATCAACTTTTTTCGCGGGCGCTGGGACCCGTATTGCGTGACCGAGCTTGAGGCCTGGCGCGAGCTCGAACCGCAGCTAAGGGAGCGCGGCGCACTGCTGATTGCGATTTCGCCGCAGACCACACGGCAGAACAACTTTACGCTGGACCAGCACGGCCTCCGGTTTCCTCTGCTGTCTGATCCCGGGGCCTGCGTTGCGGAACAGTTCGGCATTGCATACACGGTTCCACCCGAACACCGCCGGTACTTCCAATCCATCCTTGTCAATATTCCTTTCAGCAACGCGGGGCTCAGTTATCACAACGCGACGGAGGCCAGCTGGCGGCTCCCGCTGCCTGGGGTTTTTGTTGTCGGCCGGGAGAACACCATCCTGTTCGCCGAAGCGCACGCCGACCCGCGGGTGAGACCTGAACCGGGCGAGATTCTCGATGTTCTTCCCCGGCGGTGAAGCTGCTTTGTTGGTGGGCCTGGTTGCCGGGTGGCGAGCGTAAGGACAGAGCGAGCTACTGGATTTGACCTTGTCGTTGGTCTCCAGGGTTGCTGTCGATGCTATGCAAATTTGGACCATATGGCGGGTGGTGCTCGTGCGGGAAACTTGCGGAGAGAAACGTTGTGCGTTTATCGTTGCTTAGGGCCGCTGATCGAACACGGCTCTTTTCGAGTCAACGCAGAAAAGGGAAACCTGAATGAGCCTCACTCCCCGACAGACCCTCGTGCCCTCCGCCCGGGCGCAAGCCGAACTGGAAGCGCCCCCCGCGACACCGCCGGTCAAAACAACCCCATCCTCCTCGCTCGATATATACGCGGGCGACCCAAACTTCATGACGTCGCTTGCGCGCGGGCTAATCGTGATCCAGGCCTTTACGCAGCAATCGCCGCAGATGACGATTTCGCAACTGAGTGTGAAGACCGGGCTTTCGCGGGCCGCGGTGCGCCGCTGTCTGTACACGCTGAGCAAGCTTGGTTTCGCGGGCGCCGAAGACGGTTCGCGCTACTCTCTCCGTCCGCGAATGCTGTCTCTTTCACATACGTATACGGCGTCGAACACGCTCTCCTCCGCGGCTCAGCCGATTCTCGAACGCATGTCGTCCGCTCTCCGCGAGTCCTTCTCGGTGGCGACGCTCGATGGCGACGATATTGTGTACATTGCCCGCACCCAGGTGAATCGGGTGATGGCGGTGGACCTTCACATTGGCTCGCGCCTGCCTGCATATTGCACGAGCATGGGCCGTGTGCTGCTCGCTTACCTTCCTGCCGAGCAGCTTGAGCAGTACTTCGCTCGCGTCGTGCTTACCCCCCACACAACGCGGACCATCACCACGGTTGAGAAGCTGCATCTGGCACTGCGCAATGTGCGCCGTAACGGGTATGCGCTGGTCGACCAGGAGTATGAAGTGGGGCTTCGGTCGATGGCAGTGCCGGTCTACTCTGCTTCGGGGCGCGTTGTCGCGACCGTGAACCTTAGCGGCAATGCTCCGCGCCTGTCGGTGATCGAGATGCAGAGCCGGTACCTTGCTCATCTTCGCAACGCCGCGAATGAACTGGGAGCCTTCCTGACTTAGAAAGGTCCGCTGCCCGCGCGGGTTTCCTGCGTGGAGGGCACCTACTTCGTGGGGGATATATCGCTTTGCGTGGTCCTTTCGAGGGTAGGCGTGCAGGCCCTGCCCGTGGGCTACCTTACTTCATCAGTTCCGCAAGCTTCAGAACGGTGCGCCAGTTTCTTTGCGTGCTCACGGTTTTCAGCTTCGAATCGAAATATGCGTTGGTCAGCTTCGTGCGCGCGGGGCCGTTGGGAAGCAGCATATAGATTTCGCGGCCCACCACTGCGAAAGCGTCGGGCGCGGAACGCTCCGGATCAAGACCGGCGATCATAGCCGGGTTCGGGAGGTCGGCCAGAAATGAAACATGGAGTGTATCCGGCGAGGCTCCTTGCTTCAGAAAAGGATTGGAGCGAGTGACGGTTTCGTATTCCGCAGAGGTGCGCAGGACTACAGGAACGCGGAGGCCAAATCGCGCCTCCACTTGCTGCGGGATCCTCTGGGGCAACTCTGCGACGATCTTTGCGTCCGCCGTAAAGACGACGTTGCCACTTTGAATGTAGGTGGAGACGTCACGACACCCGGCTTCCGCGAAGATGAGGACGAGGTCCTTCATGGGCAGCAGGTTCTTGCCGCCCACGTTGATTCCACGCAGCAAGGCCACACATTTCGAAGACGTTGCCGTAGGCTGGCCTTTGGTCACAGGCTGCCGGCCTCCAGCGGAGCCATGCACCGCACAAACGACAGACCTGTCCCACTCACGATGACCGGTCCGCTGCCGAGTGGAATCACTACGGCCTGCGCTGGCTTCAGGTCCAGTTCCTCTTCTTCACACCGCACCACACCCTTGCCGGCCAGACCCACGAGGCAGCCTGCTCCCTCGAGCGTTAAGGTGACCTCACCGGACGCAACTTCGAACCGATCGACGGTGAAATACTTCTGCTCGATCAGACGGGTGAACCCGTCCATCGTCCGCGGCGCGATCTTGCCTGCAGCGGTCTTCGACTGCATTACTTGTAGACCTTTTTCGAGATGCAGTTCCCGCGGCCGGCCGTAGTCATAGAGCCGATAGGTTACATCGCTGGTCTGCTGCGTCTCGAGCAGCACCACGCCGGGTCCGATCGCATGCACCGTCCCTGCATCCACAAACAACATGTCGCCAACCACGACGGGCACATGCTCCATCAACGACTCGAGCGTGCCGTCTTCGATCGCAGCTGCGACTTCGTTCGCACCCACGCCGTCTTTCACGCCCAGCGCAACGGTGGCTCCGGGTTCGGCTTCGAGCACATACCAGCACTCTGTTTTGCCGCGCGTTTCGCCAAGCTTCCGCGCCTGCGCATCGTTTGGATGCACCTGCACGGAAAGCTTCTCCTCCGGAAACAGGATCTTGACGAGCAGAGGAAATTCACCACCCAACTCCGCGCCTACTTCGGCCAGCGTATCGCCTTCAAACAGGCCTGTTTCGACGAGACATTGCGGTCCGGTCAGCCAGGCCTCGCCGACGCGCTCCGTCGTTCCCGTCTCCGCATACCAGGGCCGCAGATGCTTTCTGCCCCATACCCGTTCGCTAAACCACGGCTTCAACCGAAACGGCTCAATCCTCGTCGCATTCGTCATTCTTCTAGCCTATCAACTCCCGACGTTTCAATGACGCTGACAAAACTGTTACACCACTTTCGGGGTGGATTACAAAACTGTTACACCACGCCGTCGCCGTCACTGGTAGCGTCGTTAACAGTACACAAGGACACCGAATCATGACCCCTGTAAGCACCATTGAAGAATCCCCGGTTCAGACCGCACCTGCCCTCGTCGACGTGGTTCCCG
This sequence comes from Acidobacteriota bacterium, assembly GCA_030853485.1. Classification (GTDB taxonomy): domain Bacteria; phylum Acidobacteriota; class Terriglobia; order Terriglobales; family Acidobacteriaceae; genus Edaphobacter. Next base: position 7,311 of record JALYVA010000122.1, on the reverse strand, counting down.
CTGTAGTTGAGATCAACCACAAGGTGAAGCAGGACCTCCGGATGGGCCGCGAGCATCAGCAGGGCCGCATCAACTGGATCACCACGATCGCGATGGGTGCGTTCCACGTCGGAGCCATTGCGGCGCTCTTCTTCTTCTCGTGGAAGAATCTTGCCGCCTTCGTCGTGATGTACTTTCTGGCGATCAATGTCGGCATCGGCATGGCGTACCATCGCCTGCTCACACACCGCGGATACCGCACCCCGAAGTGGGTCGAATATTTCGTTACGATGTGCGGCTGCCTCGCGCTCGAAGGCGGTCCGATCTTCTGGGTAGCCACCCACCGCGTCCACCATCAGAACTCCGATCACGAAGGCGACCCTCACACGCCGCACGACGGCACCTGGTGGGCTCACGCGGGCTGGATCCTGTCTGGCCGCGCGCTGCACTCTGAGACCGCGCTGCTTGGACGCTACGCCCCGGACCTTACCAAGGATCCCGTCCACGTCTGGCTCAGCAAATTCCACTACGTCCCGCTTGTCGCCACCGGCCTGCTGCAGGTCGCTTTGGGCGCAGGGCTCGCCCCCGCCGGTCATAGGGTGGTGGGTGCCGTCGGCATGCTGCTCTGGGGAACCTTCCTCCGGGTTACGGTTGGGCTTCATGCCACGTGGCTGGTGAACTCGGCCACTCATCTCTGGGGCAAGCGCCGCTTCGAGACCAAGGACGACTCACGTAACAACTGGTGGGTCGCGCTGCTTACCGGAGGCGAAGGCTGGCACAACAATCACCATGCGCACCCGGTTAGCGCCCGCCACGGGCTTGCCTGGTACGAGTTCGACATCAACTACTACGGCATATGGCTGCTCTCGAAGGTCGGCCTTGCCGAGAAAGTCCAGATCGCGAAGTTTGACCCAAAGAACCCGAAGCCCGCAGGCGTCTAATCCGCCGAGCAAGCGATCAAAAGGCCGCCACGAAATACGTGGCGGCCTTTTTTATTTTCCATTTCGGTTGTTGTCACTTGGTCGTTGCCGCGAACAAAGTACGTTACGGTGTCGCCTCAGCGGGAGCTACGGCCACCTTGCCGTTCCATGTGGCGGCCATGACAATGAGGCCGATGGCCACCGAGCCCAGCGCTGCTACCTGCGCGTTGGACATGCCCCAGTAAAGCCTCGGGTTGACACGCACGAACTCAACCAGGAACCGGCCGAAACCACTGAGCGCGAGGTACAGTCCAGTCAGCCAGCCGAGCGGACGTGATTTTGCGCCGAGCCGCCACAGCAGCCAAGCCAGCGCAAGCGAGAACAGGAACTCATACACGGGCGTGGGCTGCACCAGGGCGTTCGGCGGGGTGGGCAGCACAAGCGCGTCCTTGGCCATGTGAACCCCCCAGGGAAGCGTCGTGTTCACCCCGTAGTCGCCGTCACCTGAGGTAAGGCAGCCGATGCGGCCGACACCATAGCCGATGGCAGCCGCCGGGGAAGCGAGATCGAGCATACGGACCGCGGCGCGACCTCCGGTCAGTCCGGCCGGCCGGGCCATGCTTCCCTGCCACATCAGCATGGCTATGCCGGCAAGCATTCCGCCGAACCAGGCAAAGCCGGCCTGGAACCAGTGCAGAAAATCCATCAACACGGCAAACGGCCGTGCCCAGCCAGGAGCGATGATTTGCCGGTACGCTGCATACAGGTCGGCGGGGTTTTGCAGTTCATGCCACGTCTTTGCGCCGAGCACGCCGGCGATCACGACAAAGGCGACGACGTTCAGAGCGTCCGCATCGACCCCGTTGCGAACGAAATTTTTATGCAGCACGACCGTGGCGACGACCGCAGCCAGCCACAAAAGCAGCCCGAAGGTACCCAGATGCACCGGGCCGATATTGATATAGGGAAACATATTCCTCGCTTGCTTCAAGTATAGCGACCTTTGCGCCCGTGCCCGGTTCGCGCTACGCTGTCCTTTATGCCGACAAGCACGCCCGTGTTTCCTCCCGCTTCAGAGATGGAGATCCTGTTCTCGAAAACGCAGATTGCGGAGCAGGTCCAAGCGGTCGGCCGCCAGATTTCGGCCGACTACGCAGGCAAGTCCGTGGTCCTGATCGGCGTCTTGAAGGGCGCGGCCATCTTTCTTGCCGACCTTGCCCGTGCGATTGAAGTGGATAACACCTTCGACTTCGTGGCCGTTTCGAGCTACGGTCGTGCGAAAGTTTCGTCGGGCGCTGTGAAGATGATCAAGGACATTGACGACCCAATCGAGGGCAAGCACGTCATCCTGGTCGAAGACATTCTGGACACGGGCCTGACGCTGAGCTACCTGCGCGGGCTGATGCTGCAGCACAAGCCGGCTTCGCTGAAAATTGCGACGTGTCTCGACAAGCCTGAGCGGCGCCTGGTGCCTCTTGAGGCCGACTACGTGGGCTTTCAGATCCCGAACCACTTCGTGATCGGCTATGGCATGGACTACGCCGAGCGCTACCGCGGGGTGGAAGACATCCGCATCTTTCCCGCAGAGCTTGCCGTGCACTGAGGCAGACGCGGGCGTCCGGGCCGGGAGCACAGCTCTGCTATACGGCCGGGCCGGAATCGGGCTGACAACGACGTCGAAGCTGTGCAGCGTGACCGGACGGCAATACAGGCGTCTGTCTAATTCCCAGAAAAGCTGGCTGTAGCTCAACATATCCCGATAGCGAGCCTCAGCCCCTGATGGCGTCACCCGTTCCGATCAGTTACCCGGCGTAGCAGGAGTTTGTGTCGTGAGTTGCGTGAGGTTCAGGCCTCGCTTGGGACGCGGCTGCCAAACCGGAGACTTCAATTCCGGCATGGGTTTCGCCTGAAAGATCTTACGGGTGTGTCGTGCGATCCACCGGGCGGAGGTCTTCGCCTTCTTACGTCGTGCACTATCCGTCGAAATCCCCGTTCCGGCGTACATCTGCCGGTAGAGTTTGGACAGCAACATGAATGCGATGCGCGCACGCAGGTTAGGCGTACACGCAGACCTCTTCCAGATAGCTCCGAACTCGTAAAAGCGATCCCATACTCGCTGGGTGCGATCCCGAATCTCGTCGGAGGACATGGAGGGGTGCGGCGTGAACATTTTGGGACGGATGGCTGTGGGGATGAGCCAGTAGCGGGTGATCGGGGTGCCCTCTACGGTCTGCGGATCGGCCGATTGCTCTTTCTCCCAACGTCCGAAATCGACGGTGCCGGGAAAGGGCGTCATCATCACAAACTGGGCAAAGGTTACATCTGCTTTGAGAGCCAGCTCGACGGTTGCGTCGAAGGTGTTCGGCTTGTCGGTGGGCAAGCCGAAGATGAATGACCCAAGGACGTGCAAACCGTGCTTTCGGAACGTTTGCAGCTGCTCCACCAGGCGGTCGCCGGAGTAGTTGAAGTCTTTATATACGGCTTTCAACCCTTCTGGCGTGACCGCCTCCACGCCTACGAGAGCGCCTTTGATGTTCGCCTTTCGCATGGCATCGAGGTACTCGGGATCTTCGGCTGACTCCATGGTGATCTGCGTGAAGAAGACCATGTCTTTGGGCAGCTTGGCGAGCTCTGCCATCAAGGCGAACCGTTCATTGCGTGTCTGCAGCAGGGATTCGACGCGTTCCAGGTTGTTCTGCTCTCGCGCCAGGCGCAGGTCTGTCAGCGTCACGGGATAGAAGTTGTCGTCCGCCAGGGCGATAAAACGGAACCCTCTGCGTCTCAGGTCGACGATCTCGTCTACGACACTTTCGAAGGTCCTCTGTCGCGGCTTTTGGCCATCGGTGCGCCATACGGAACAGAAAGAGCAATGCTTGGGACATCCACGGATGGTTTGCACGGACGCCCACATGTACTTGTCTGGCTGCATGAGGTCCCAACGCGCGGCGAGGAACTGATCTCCTTCGAGCTTTCCGCCATCGTAGATGCGGGCGGCGCAGCCTCCACGAACGTCCTGCAACACCTTGCCCCAGGCGACGTCACCATCGCCCTTCACCACGACATCTGCCGAACCTTGCTCGAAGGGCTCTTCTGGAAACAGGGTCGCGTGGATTCCGCCGTAGATTACTTTGGCCCCACGCTCGTGGGCGAGCCTTCCCACTTGATAGCCTCGCAAGGCATTTCCTGTGTGCACACTGATCCCAACGATATCGCCGGCATGAATCGTGCTCGGATCGAGCTGTTCCAGCGATTCATCGACAAGGATCGGGTCGCCCATCGAAGCCGGTGTTGCCGCAGCCAGAACAAACAGCCAGCGCGGCGTGATGACAGCGGTTCCAAAGGAATTATCGCTCGGGTTGATCAGGTGGACAGTCATGGTTCAGGGTCTCGTCTCATGTTGCGTTAGTGGACAGGCGGAGGCCGGAGCGGGCGCGCTCCATCTGGCGAAGATTTCGGACGTGCTTGCTGAATACTCGGATTGTGCGATGCCGGTAATAGTCCGTCATGTCGTCTGGCTCGCTCTCGAGTTCAACGGGTTTCAACGTGCCTTCAGGTCAAGAATAGTCCTCATCGTTACAAGAAGCACAGGGGGGGCGCTGGAATGCTCCATTCGGTGGCGCACGAGCTGTTCTCTTGGATGCGTCTTGGATGTGTCTACGAGGTCCAGAACAGGGCTATTTCTTTGACTGGGAATCAACGACATCCGCTCCATGTTGGCCAAAACTCTTTGATTGCGCGGCATCGAGTGTGGAACGGAAAGAAGCTCACTGTGCAATGCGATTTGCAACCGTCCGTTCAGCGGCCTTTCGCGCGTGGGTTGCGTTCTTCTTTTTGGCTGCTGTGTGAACGCGGTGGGTGGCGATGGTCTCCTTGTTCTTCGCCGCCCACCTATGGAGAGGGACGAGGGCACCGCGCAAGGTCTGCCCAAGCTCGGTAAGCTCATAGTCCACACGCGGCGGCACGGAGGGGAACAGGGTACGGGTGACGATGCCGTCCCCTTCCAGGCGTTTCAAGGTCATGGTGAGCATTCGCTGGGAGATACCGCTGACCCGCCGCTGCACTTCGTTGTAGCGCAGGGAACCTTTGGACAGCGCGCCGACAACCATGATGGTCCACTTGTCTCCGACACTGGCCAGCACGTCGGCAAGGCCCTTGCAATCGTGGGCGGACAAGGTGCCGTCAGGAACAATCCTGTTCGTTTCGCTCAGAAAAGTGCCTCCTTGTGCAGCTTCCGCGTACATCCCATACTAGCGCTACGAACCAATTGTTCGCGCTGCTTTCTTCGGAAAGAAAGATGCGGCAACGGTCGAAAGGACAAAGGATGCCAAAGCTTCTGGTTGTTGAGGCAAGCCCACGCGGAGAGTACTCGATCTCCCGCAATTTAGCGAAGACGTTTGTAGAGCAATGGAAGATCGCGCATCCTGGCGGTGAAGTGATCGAACGCGACCTCGCCAAAATGAACCTGCCGTACATGAACCTGCCGTGGCTGGGGGCGAGCCTGACGCCACAGGAGAAGCACACGCCTGCGATGCAGGATGTACTTCAGGTATCGAACGAGCTTGTGGCCGAACTTCTAGCGGCAGATCACATTGCAATCAGCACCCCGGTTTACAACTACAACATACCCGCGAGTCTGAAGTCTTACGTCGACCATATCGTGCGCAAAGGCCTTACGCTGGGGACGGCGGGCGAGGGCCTGGTTGTTGGCAAGAAGTGTACGGTCTTGATGGCTTCAGGCGGGGTCTACACAGAGGGATCGCCGATCCGGGACCGGGATATCGCGACGTTGTACCTGCGCCTGATTCTCAAGGTCATCGGCATCGAGGACGTCGCTTTCGTTGCGGCTGGCGGAACCAAGGTTGTCGATCTGGGAGAAAGATTGCGAGCTGAGTTTCTCGAGACATTCGAACCAGCCGTCGTGTCTGCCGCGCACATGTAATCTGCCGTTGATTGACGCGCTGGAAAGGAAATCTCGACTGACAAGAACGCGCTTATTGCCATGAACGATCATCATCGATCCGTATGCCCGGCAAGGGGCAGTCAGCTAAATTGCAGGATCGAGGCGTACTTCGCTTTTAACTCCAGACGCGGTGTGCCTAAGACTTCGTCGCACACGCAGCGCGATGAAGGGGCGTTCTATCGCGAAATACAACAGCGACGCGAAGCCCAGACACATCACAGCGTAGATGGCGGAGGATTTCCACCCCGCGCGGGCTGTGAGCACAGAAAACAGAAGATGCGCGGCATGCGCAACTGACTTGTGGGTGAGATATAAGCTGAAGGCCAACGCTGCAAGAGCTGAAGCTCCGGGAACTCGTATCGCTAGGAATCCGTTTTCGGAAACTGCTGACGCAACAAGGAGCCCGAATCCACATGCAAGGGCCGGGAACGCGAAGAGAATGCTGAGGGGCAGCTCAGGAGCAGGATAATCGAAGGCACAGAGCCACAGTGCTCCCAACACGCAGGCAAAGCCGAACAACGCCAAGAGCCCGCCATTCCTCGTCAATCGAGACCACCAGTGCACCTTGAAGGTGCGTACGGCGGCGAGGCTGACGCCCATCACCAGCCCGTCCAGGCGCGAGTAGGTCGGGTAGTAGATGTACTTCATCATCATCAGGTTTTGCTGGGCGCCCGCTGGCTGGATAACGGAGTAGAGCAACCAGGCCCGTAGCGCAACCCCGCCCAAAGTGAGGAACAACAAAAAGGAAATGGTCTTCCACACTGATGGTTTCCGCATCAGGAGAAGAAGCAGGATTGGAAAGATCAGGTAAAAGTGCTCTTCTACGCAAAGCGACCAAACGTGAGAGAACGCGCGACTGGTCGGATAGCCAAGCAGCAGGAGATTCCACGTGAAGCTCGCGTACTGCCAGCCAGCATACGGCCCAGGCGCCTCGCGCCATAGCGGCACCGTCATATATAGGAACAAAACGACGAAGAACGCAGGCAGGATACGGTATGCGCGACGTGTGTAGAAATCTTTAAGGGAGAACTCTCCGCCAGTCAAATACAGTTTGAGAAGCTGAGAGCCGATGAGGAACCCGCTTAATACGAAGAAAAGATCGACTCCCACCCATCCGATGTTCGCGACTGGCTCGAGGAGAGACGGAAGCAGCCCTTGCATATTGAGGTGGTAAAGCATGACCAAAATAATGGCCAGAGCGCGTAGTGTGTCGAGTCCATGGAGGCGCATGGAAGAACTGCTTCGAAAGGGGGTCATGGATGCAGCCTGGCTGCCTAATGCGCCGAGGATCTATCCACAATGAAACTACTAACGCTCCTTCAGACGTCAGTATCAGCCTTGGTTCGCAGACCAGGCTACATACGCGATTGCGATTCAGGGCTGGCGCGAAGCACAATGGACAAATACCGCGATGAGAGGGCAGTCGGGCAAACCCGTTGATCGTTCCGACGG
>JALYVA010000110.1 GCA_030853485.1 Acidobacteriota bacterium | reverse complement strand
GCGAACAGCTTGTGGTCCCTGCCGTGGTTCTTAGGCGTTTCTCATTGGTTTCTTCAAACAATCCGTTTTGTTCCTCTACCCTGTTTTCCCAACGATCACGCTTTCAACTACCCAGTTTTTATCTACCTAGGAGGCCGTATGTATCTTCTTTTTGGACCATCGATTACCGCCCTCGTTGTGATCAGCGTTATCCAGCTTCGCGATCACTTTGTCGCTTCCGTCAAATAAGCTCGTACTTCGGTTGGGATGTATTTGTAAGGGGATGTGTTGCGTGAGGTGAGGGGCCGGTCGTATCCGGCCTCTTTTCTTTTGCGGCAAAGAGTGAGGCGGAGAGGAAGGCGGCTCGCCGGCTGGGGGAGATGGCGGCGGTGGAGTTCAGTTCGCGACGGGGGTATCGCTTCGGTTGATGCTCCGGTCATCTCGGTTGATACTCCGCTCATCGGCGGCTGGTTTCTGCGTCACGATGGCGGAGATGGCGAGCATGATGACTGCGCCGATGGCGGGGACGGTGAGGCCGGTGCGAAGGGCGTGAAAGTGGGTGGACAGCACGCCGGTGAGCCAGGGCATGGTGGCGCCTCCACAACAGGCGCTGGCGAAGAAGAGTCCGAGGTGTGCGTGTCTGCCTGTCCTGGCGAGCAGGAAGGAGATGAGCAGAGGATAGAGCGGGGCGAGGCCGAGGGCAGCAAGCGCGGTGAGCAGAACGATGGTGTATGGGCCGGGATGTACGGTGAGGCAGAGCGTTGCCTGGACGGTAAGCAGCAGGCCGAGGCAAAGGCGATACCAGGAGGCTTCGCTCATCAGTGGCATAAGAGCGGCAACGAGGAGGCGTCCGGCAAGGACTGCCACCCAGAACAGCATGGAGATCGAGGACGGGTGCAGGCCCGGGTGGCTTCGCAGGGCGTAGCTTGGCAGCCAGCCTCCGAGGGCGTTTTCGGTTCCGACGTAGAGGAACATGGTGGCGGCAAAGATGCTCATCGCAAGAGGCGCGAGGGGCATGCTGGACCGGAGAGAACGCGAGAACGGCGTGCGCAGTACGGGCGCGCGGGGTTCTCGGGTGCTGGCGGGCGGGGGGGACGCAAGCTGCGTGGCGACGAGCACGGAGGCAAGGGCGAGAGAGGCGGCGGTGAGGTACAGGAACGGCTTGAGGCTGCTTGAGGAAGTGAGCCGGAGGAGCAGAGGGCAGGCGATTGCACCGGCACCCCAGGCGACGTTGAGTACGGTGATGCGGCGCGCGCGATTGGCGGGATCGACTGTTCCGGCGAAGATGTTGCCTGCGGTGAGCCCTGCGCCGAGGCCTGCCCCGATGGCAAAGAAGGCGAGGTGGGCCGGGCCGAAGGTGCTGGAGGCGAGTGCTGCGCAACCTGCGGCGGTAAGGGCTGCGCCAAGGACGATGCTGCCCTTGAGATGTCGGGCGGCGATGAAGGATCCGCAGAGCTGGCCGAGGAAGTTGGCGGCGAACAACGTGCCGGCCTGGGCGTCGAGGATGTGCCAGCGGTCCATGAGCGCGGGAAGAAGAGGCCCGAGCATGACGGTGGCGATGCCGGCAGCGATGAAATAAAAGAAGACCGGGCCGAGGACGCGTACGGTGCCGGTCGCCGTGGATGTGTGTGTGGCGTCTTCGGGGGAGGCGAGGTGCAAGGGCTTTCCTGTTGTGACTCGTCTGACGGGTTACGGAGGTGTTTCTGGAGGTGCTGAGCGATTAGACATTAGATGGAACATTGTTTGTAAGCAAAAAATGATCAAGCCTCGCGGCGGGGTTGTGATTTGGCGAGGTCGTGCTGTGGGTTGCAGGGGTTTGGTCGAGGCGGGTCGGTGCGAGGCTCGTTCGATGAGCGGATCGGTGAGGGTGGTGTCGGGCGTTCTATGCTTCTGGAGGGAGGTTGGCTCGATGGCGAAGGATGTGGATGGGATTGTGCTTCGCGACTATCGGGAAAGCGATGTGGAGCGCATGTTCCGGCTGGATGAGAGCTGCTTTGCGGAGGAGTTTCGTTTCGATCGGCGAGCGATGCGTGGGTTTGCGGAGCGGCGGGGTGCTATCACGGTGGTGGCCGTTGGAGGGGATGGCGAGCTTGCGGGGTTTGCGATCGTGCAGGTGGAGAAGTGTGCGGGTGGGCGGCAGGGATATGTGGTGACGCTGGATGTTGCGGCGGAGTGGCGGAGGCGGGGGCTGGCGGGAGCGTTGATGGCAGAGGAAGAACGGCGCGCGGGGGCTGCGGGTGCGGGGTGGATGGCGCTCGATGTGTTCGCCGGGAATGATGGGGCGATTCGTTTCTATGAGGGGATGGGGTATGAGTGCGTCGGGGAGCGGCGGGGGTTTTATGGGGAGGGGCTGGATGGGTTGGTGTATCGGAAGGGGCTGACGGGTTAGGTTCCGGAAGGTTGTCCTGCCGGACGGGCCCACTGTGCGTGGGGCAGCCACTTCGTGGCGGGTGTACGCCTTCGGGTGGCCCTCCCGTTGGTCGGGATGGAGATCTGCTTAGCGTTTGCCGAAGACGTCGCCCATGCGGCGGATCTGGGCGCCGACGCCGCGGAGTTTTTCTTCGAAGTGCTCGTAGCCGCGATCGAGGTGATAGACACGGTCGAGGATGGTTTCGCCGTCGGCGACCAGGGCCGCGAGGACGAGCGAGGCGGAGGCGCGGAGGTCCGAGCACATGACGGCGGCAGACTGCAGCGGAGTTTTGCCTCGGATGGTGGCGGTGCGTCCGGAGATGGTGATGTTGGCTCCCATGCGGATGAGTTCCTGCACGTGCATGAAGCGATTTTCGAAGATGTTTTCGGTGACGGTGCTGGTGCCTTCGGCCTGGGTAGCGAGGGCCATGTACTGGGCCTGCATGTCGGTGGGAAAGCCCGGGTATTCCTCGGTGGTGATGTCGGCGGCTTTGAGCTCGCCGCCATTTGCTCCGGCGGAGCGGATGCGGACGTTGTCCTGTCCGACGTCGATGCGGACGCCGCATTGCTCGAGCTTGGCGATGAGGGCGCCGAGGTGTTTGGG
>JALYVA010000061.1 GCA_030853485.1 Acidobacteriota bacterium | reverse complement strand
AGTTGAAGCACTACCAGGGACTGAAGCTGCGGACCATCGGCGAGATGTTGAGCACGACCGAAGAGACGGCCAAGAACACACTTTTCCGGGCGACGCGGAAGCTGCGAGCCAACCTGGCGGAGCTTCGGGGCTAGCGTGTTGGCTACGGTTGCAGGCAGAGATGAATCGAAGCGGGCGAAGCGAAAGACCCGCACGAGCAGTAAAACTTTTTGAGGCTGGTTGAGGTAGAGCGATGAAGTGTGAACGCGCAAGAGATGCGATCGTTTTGATGAACTACGGCGAGCTGCCCGATGAGCTTGCCGTAGCGCTGGAGCAGCATCTGACCGACTGCCCCGAATGCCGCACGGAGCTGCTGGCGTATCAGGTGTTCGAAGATCATCTGGCGTTGCTTCCGATGCTCGAGCCCTCTCCGAATCTGCTGGCGCAGTCGCGCATGCGCTTGGACGAGATGCTGGACACGATGCCGCCGCATGGATTTATAACGCGGCTGAGGACGAACCTCTACCGTTGGATGGGTCATGTGCAGAGCGCGCCGGCGCTGGCGACGCTTCTGGTGGGTGTCGGCTTTCTCGGGGGAAATTTCACCTATCGCTACCAGGTGGCGCATGCGCTGAAGCCGAAGCAGCCAGGTGCGGTGACGATCAGCCGCCCGGCCGACGGGGTGATCGCGAACGTTACGGGAATCGTGAGAACGCCGGACTCGGAGCTGGTGCAGGTGAACTATAACAAGGTGGTTCCGGAGACGATCGAAGGCTCGCTCGACAGCCCGGAGATTCGTCAGCTTCTGCTGGCCGCAACCAACGCCGGCACGACGGACGGGGTGCGGATGAACTCGGTTTCGCTGCTAACGAGCGAGTGCCAGGCCGGTCATGCCTGCCAGCCGACGCCTGATGGCAAGGGGATTCGCCATGCGCTGATGGTGTCGCTGCGCTATGACCACGACCCGGGGGTGCGGAGGAAGGCGCTCGAGGGGCTGGAACGTTTCGTAGGGCAGGACCAGCATGTGCGCGACGCGGTGCTGGAGGCGGTGATGCACGACCGGGACCCGCAGGTGCGCGAGGCGGCGATTGGTCTGCTCACACCCGTGCAGTCGGATTCGAGCGTGCGCGAAGTGCTTCGGACCGTCTCGACCCAGGACAACAATCCCTACATACGCACAGCGTCTTACCAGGCATTGCAGGGCGCCGCGGACATCCAGTAATGTATGTGGTCGAGGTTCGCCGGTTGGCGCGCCCGGTGGAGCTGGTCTGGAATGAGTTGGGGATGAGAACATGCAGATGAATTACCGCAGCTCAATCGGATGCGCGGCGCTGGTGTGCGGGTTCGCGATTCTGCAGGGCGAACGGACGCTCTCTGCGGCACAGATTCTCGACGGGCCGCGTTGGATGGCTGCGGCAGCGATGACCGTAGGGCATGGATCGTCCAGCCATGGCCGGCCCGGGTATTTAGGCGTCGAGATACAGGACATCGCGGACGACGAGATCGCCGCACTCAAGCTGCAGAACGTGCGTGGCGCGGAGATCACAAGTCTCGACCATGACGGTCCCGCGTGCAAGGCGGGCATGCGCACTCACGATGTCATCCTGCAGATGAATGGGCAGTTGATCGAAGGCGGAGACCAGTTGCGGCGGCTGCTGCGGGAGATTCCGGCCGGACGCGTGGTGAGCTTTGTCATCAGCCGCGAAGGGCAGACGCAAACCATATCCACGCAGATGGCCGATCGCCGCAAGGTCGAGCAGCAGGCGTGGGAGCAGCACTACTCCGTGCCCGCGCCGGAAGAGGGGACGAAGTCGCCTGCAGTGGGCAACAGCTTCTTCGAGTCAGCGCCTTCTTCCTCGGGAAGTGTGGTGACCACGCCCAAAGGACACCGAGATTTTCTCGGCACTTCGATGATCTTGAGTTCGTCGTTCACCGGGGCCAAGCTCGAGGTCATGGGGCCCCAGCTGGCCGTGTTCTTTGGCGCAGAGGCCGGCGCGGGCCTTCTGGTGCGCAGCGTGGCTGACAACAGTCCCGCAGCCGAAGCCGGCATGAAGGCAGGAGACGTTGTGGTGCGGATCAACTCGATTGCGCTGTCGAACGGTGCGGACTGGGGCAAGACTGTGCGCGAAAACAGGGGCCGCCCGGTGCCTGTGGTGGTGCTGCGCGACAAGCGGGAACAGACGTTGACCCTGACTCCGGATGCAAAGAAACGTTCCTGCCTGATTCCGGGCTTTGACCTCGAGGAGTTCCTGCTGGAGAAGACGCAGCAGACACGCGAGCTGCTGGCGAAGCTCTAAAGAGATTGGCCGGCCGGCCGGGCCCACTTCGCGTGGGGCGGTCACTTCGTGACGGGTATACCCCTTCGGTTGGCGCTCCCGGTGGTCGCGAAGAGATTCTATGCCGACCAACGGAAGGCCCGGGCGAAGCCGGTATACCCCCCACGAAGTGGGCGCGGCCCGCGCAGGGCGTTTTCTATATACTTGAGAGTGACATGTCTTCCCCTTCGACAACTGGCGCTGCAAACGGCGGCCGTCCCATGACCGCACGCCGCCGATGGAAGGCCGTGACCCGCAAGCTGCGGGAGCTGGGCTCGATCGGGTCTGCCCTGGCCTCTACCGGCCACCCCTACATGGCGCACATTGTGCCGATGCGCCGCTGCAATCTGGCATGCACTTACTGCAACGAGTATGACGATCACTCCGACCCGGTGCCGATCGACGAGATGCTGCGCCGGATCGATCACCTCGGACGGCTTGGGACTTCGGTCATCACAATCTCGGGTGGCGAGCCCCTGTTGCACCCGGAGCTCGACCGGATCATCGCACGCATTCGCAGGACCGGCGCCATTGCCGGCATGATCACCAATGGCTACCTTCTGATGCCGGACCGGATCGCGCGGTTGAACCAAGCCGGGCTCGATCACATGCAGATCTCGATCGACAACGTGATGCCGGATGAGGTCTCGAAGAAGAGCCTGAAGGTGCTCGACAAGAAGCTGCAGATGCTGGCGGAACATGCAGACTTTCATGTGAACATCAACTCTGTCGTAGGCGGCGGCATCGCGAACCCGAACGATGCATTGACGGTGAGTGAGCGAGCGCTGGCGCTAGGCTTCAGCTCGACCATCGGCATTATCCACGACGGAAGCGGCCAGTTGAAGCCTTTAGGCGAGGCTGAGCGCACGGTTTGGGATAAGGTCCGCAACCTCACGCGGCGAAGCTACTCGCGCTTCAATCACTTTCAGGAGGCGATCGCCAACGGCAAGACGAACGACTGGCGTTGCCGCGCGGGTGGACGATACCTCTACGTCTGCGAGAACGGGCTGGTGCACTATTGCAGTCAGCAGCGCGGCTGGCCGGCGGTTCCGCTGGCACAGTATCAGACCGCTGATGTGAAGCGGGAGTTTTTGACCGAAAAAAGCTGCGCGCCGAGCTGCACGATCAGCTGCGTGCACCAGGTGAGCTATATCGATCACTGGCGCGCGCCGCAGACCTCGACCACCACGCCGGGCGCTGCCGGGCATGGGGCAGACGCGGAGCTGGTGCAGATTCGCTAGGCCTGCCGGCAGGGCCCACTACGCGTGGGGCGGTCACTTCGTGGCCGTTGCCCGCGTAGGGCGCATGAGGAGCTTTATGTGTGCTATCAAGCGGGTATCGGCCAAGCAGGTTGAACTAGGCGAGCAACAGATCCATTTGATCGCCAAGGCGCTGGCCGACCCGCGCCGCTACGAACTGCTGCGGCAGATCGGCGGAGGCACCGGCGCCACGCCATGCGAACAGATCAAGAACTGCCATGAGGTAAGCGCCGCCACGTTATCGCACCACATGAAAGAGCTCGAGAACGCAGGTCTGGTGGAAGCACATCATGAAGGTAAATTCGTCAGCTACACGCTGCGTCGAGACGTCCTTCAGGCATACACTGCGGTGCTCGCAAAAATTTAGCAGACACCGGCCAACATATCCGAAACTTTAGCCTTGCTGCCCTCATCAATTAGATGCTTATCGAAATGTAGAAGACGATAGGACACCGGGATTGAGGGAGAGATATGGCGAAGCTTACGAATAAAGTGGCAGTGGTGACGGGTGCCTCGAAAGGAATTGGCGCAGGAATCGCAAAGAGCCTGGCCGCGGAGGGCGCATCGGTTGTAGTCAACTACGCCTCGAGCAAAGAAGGCGCGGACAAGGTAGTAGCCGAGATCACAGGCAAAGGCGGCAAGGCCATCGCGGTACAGGGCGATGTCTCGAAGCAGGCCGACATCAGCCGCTTGTTTGAGGAGACCAAGAAGGTGTTCGGACGGCTCGACATCCTCGTCAACAACGCCGGTGTCTACGAGTTCCAGGCGGTAGGCGAGATTACCGAAGCAAGTTTTCACAAGATGTTTGACCTCAATGTGCTTGGGCTGCTGCTGACCTCGCAGGAGGCACTGAAGTATTTCGGACCGGAGGGCGGACGCATCATCAACATCGGCTCGAACGCAAGCACGTTGAACCTTCCGACGACCGTTTCGTACACGGCAACCAAGGCAGCGGTGGATTCGATCACGAGGATTCTGGCCAAGGAGCTTGGACCGAAGAAGGTCAGCGTGAACTCGATCAATCCGGGCATGGTCGAGACGGAGGGAACACAGGCTTTCCTGGGGAGCGACTTCCAGAAGATGCTGGAGTCGCAGACTCCTCTCGGACGGATCGGGCAGCCGAACGATATAGGACCCGTTGCGGTGTTTCTGGCGTCGGAGGATGCGGGTTGGGTGACGGGCGAACTCCTGTCCGCGGGCGGCGGCTTGCGCTAGGTCTACCTGAAGCTGCGTCGATGAAGAAAGAAGCGCCCGCCAGCCGAGGCCCTCGCAGAGGTAATTGCGGGGGCCGACAGCGTGGCGATGTACAAGATGCACAAACCGGCAAAGTCTCTTCATGCAGTGAACTCCGATTGCATACGGCGCTCCTAGTTGGCCCCGCTCAACTTGCCAAGTCTCCGCTCCGTAGCAGATGGTATGGGGATGATGAATCCTTCCCTTTCTCGCCTCTGGAGTTGCGCCGGCTGCGGTTTTCTGCTGCTGGCCCTGGTTGCGGGAAGCGGCCGGGCAGAAGCCCAGACTGGAGCCGCTACCCAGCGCGCTTTGGATAAGGCGACCGTTGCGTTGTCGAACCCGGGGACTGCGCAGAAGGCGGCCGAGCGCCCCACCAGCCAGCCTTACTCCGGCGACCTGTCCATCTTCGAGTACCCCGAACGTGACAAGAAGCTGCAGATCGACCGCGTCATGGATCTGCTTGGTGTCACGACGGGCAAGAACGTTGCGGACCTCGGCGCGGGTTCCGGGTGGTTCACCGTGCGCGCCGCCCGGCGAGTCGGACCCACCGGCGTGGTCATCGCCGAAGACATCAACCCCCTTGCAATCGAACACATCGGCAAGCGCGTTCAGGAAGAAAATATCTCGAACGTGAGAACGGTGCTTGGCGCTCCAGACGATGCACGGCTGCCCTCAGGAAGCGTCGATGCCGTGCTGATGCTGAAGATGTATCACGAAATTGCGCACCCCGAACCGGCCATGAAGGCGCTCCAGCGGGCGCTCCGTCCCGGGGCAAAGGTGGGGATTATCGACCGCAACGGCACGGGTGCCGATCATGGGGTGAAGCGCGAGCTCGTCGTGGACGAGATGGCGCAGGCGGGGTACAAGCTGGTGGGAAGCTACGACTTCACGAAGTCGGACGGTGAAGATTACTTTCTCATCTTCCAGGTGCCATAGCAGTGACACCAGAAAAATCCCAACCGCGCCCAACGGAAGCGGCAGCCGAAGGGGTATACCCGTCACGAAGTGACCGCCGCCGGCGCAGGGCGTCCGGCTGACAAGCCGTTCTTATAAACCTACCGGTGCACCGTCTTGCGTGCTTTGGCCGGAGCCGCGCCTGGGTTTTCGGCAATGGTGGTATCGAGCATAGCGTAGAGCTGCGTGACATCGCTCACCTGCTTGAAGTCATGCTGGGTGACGATGAAGATTGTAGGTGTCTGGGTAAGCCCGACGCGTTCCCCCAGTGTGTAGTCGCCATGAACCTCGGCGGCGAAACGTCCGCTCGGGTCGATCACGAAGGGCAACTGACGCCCGTGGGACTGAAAGTATTTCTGGGTGAAGGCGTTCAGATCGTCCTTGGACGCGATCGAGACCTGGTTTGCGAACACGGCACGGCGATATTCTTCAGCGGCCTGGAAGGAGATCTTGTCCTGGATGTAGCGCGCGATGATCGCAGCGTCCAAGCTCCAGATGTGCATCTTCAATGGAAAATCATGGTGCAGCAAAGGGATTTTGTACTTCTCGGCCGCGGCGCGTGTGATGGGGAAGGCGTGTGAGCAGGCTGGGCACTCCAGATCTTCGAACACGTAGAGGGCGACCGGGGACCCGGCGGGGGCGCGAAGCATGGAGGTGTCTTTGAAACTGGTGCCCTGCGCCAGGGCAGACGGGCTGACCGGGAGAGCGAGCAGGAGAGAGGCTGCGGCAAGGACGATGCGGTGCATAGAGATAAGACGCATAGGTTTATGTTTCGTATTTTATCCGATGCCGATTTTTCGGGTAGGCCTCGTCCCTTCGCGGCTGGCTGCCCGTCTCCCGATTGCAGGATTTCTGCATCGCACAGCCTGTGTGGCACTCTAATAACAGGAACATGACCGCCGCAACCACTCATAGCAATCCTTTCACCCGCCCAAGCCAGCGAAACTTTCGCTCTGCGGCAAACCTGTGTGTGCTGACCCTCGCTGTCTGCTTTGCTTCGAGCCAGCCCGCATTGACCCAGGCCAGCACGGCGCAGGCATCGGCAGAGTCGCAGGCCACAGCATCGCAGGCACCCGCAGCATTGCAGGCACCCACCGACCTCCCTCCCGCGCCCCTTCCCAATGTCGTCCATCTTCCCGGAGGCGTGGTCGTCCAGCAGGCCAGCCCGGCTGCTCTTCCCCTTACCCTCGACGACGCCATCGCGCGCGGCGAGAAGGAGAACCTGCAGGTCAAGCTCACCGTCCAGAACGCGCGCATGGTGCATGGTGAGCTGCTGACGGTCGAAAACAATCTGCTTCCCAGCCTTACTGCATCCGCGCAAGCCGAGGCGCAGCAGATCAACCTGGCTGCGATGGGCTTCAAACCTTCGTCTCTCGCCGGGGTTGGTTTTCCCGCGAACGCGTTCAGCTCGATCGTCAAGGTCAACACCGCCTCCGCGCAGCTTAGGGTCGAACAGCAACTCTTCAATCTTCCCGCATTTTTCCTCTACCGCTCGGCCAGAAAAGCCGAGGCCGCAGCAAACCTTTCGACGTTGAATATGCTCGGTGGCGTGACGTTGGAGGTGGGAACGCAATACCTTCTCGCGTTGGCCGATGCGGCGCAGATCGAGAATGCGAAGGCGCTCGAACAGGCAGACCAGATGGCGCTGAACCAGGCCACCGCATCGCACGACGCCGGTGTAGGCACCAATCTCGATGTGCTTCGTGCGCGTGTCCAGTTGCAGACCCAGCAGCAGACGCTGATCAACTTCGAAAACACATTTGCGAAGGACAAGATCGCGCTGAACCGGATGATTGGCCTGCCTGCCGATCAGGAAATCGTACTCACCGACCCCGCCCCCTACTCTGAATTTGCAGAGCTTCCGCTGGAAGACGCCATGCGTCTAGCATTCCAGCGGCGCAAAGATCTCCTAAGCCTGCAGGTGCAGCTCGACGTGGCCGCGCAGACGCGCAAAGCCGTGCGTGCAGAGCGCCTGCCTTCGGTGGCCTTCAACGGATACTACGGCGTTCTCGGGGAAATCGGCGGTCTCTATCACGGCGTCTTTGCTGCCACGGGCAAGGTCAGCGTGCCGGTGTTTGAAGAAGGGACTCTGCGCGGACAGCGCGAGGTCGCCGAGGCGCAGATCAGCGGCTTACAGCGGCAGATTGAATCCCTCCGTGTCTCGATCGAGCAGCAGATCCGCTCCAGCATGCTCGACGTGCAGTCTTCGAACGACCTCGTCAAGGTGGCACGCAGCAATGTCGACCTCGCCACCCAGGAGCTGCAGGATACCCTGGACCGGTACGCAGCCGGAGTCGACGATAATCTTCCTGTGGTGCAGGCGCAGGCCGTACTGGCCCAGGCGCAAAGCAGGCTGGTGCAGACGCTCTATCAATACAACCAGGCCAAGCTTTCGCTCGCGCGCAACACAGGCGTCGTCGAGTCGCAATACAAGGTCTATCTGGGACGCTAGTCCCCCGCATCGGCAACCAACTCCTCCCATCGCGGAATGAAAGTATCAGGAAAGAAGTTATGTTTCGCAAGCTATTGAAGTCGAAGATTCACCGGGCCACCGTCACACGGTCGGACCTGAACTACGAAGGCAGCATCGCCGTCGATGCCGATCTGCTCCAAGCGGCGGACATTCAGCCCTTCGAGGCCGTCCATGTGTGGAACGTCACCAACGGAAGCCGCTTGCAGACCTATGCCATTGCGGTCGGCAGAGGCACAGGCGAGATCTGCCTGAACGGGGCAGCGGCGCGTCTGGCGCAGGCCGGGGACCTCGTCATCATCGCGAGCTTCGCGTGGCTTGACGAAAAGGAAGCGGCAGCCGCCAGCCCGAAGCTGGTCTTCGTCGATCCAAAAAATCGCATTGTCGAAACCACCGAGCCTCT
>JALYVA010000055.1 GCA_030853485.1 Acidobacteriota bacterium | reverse complement strand
ATAACCCGTCGAGGGAAAATGGCCCGGAGGATACGGCTGCCCGGTGCCGAAATTAATCGCATTCGGGTTCTGTGCGCCGCCCAGTGCACTCCCGCCGTAGTACGCAAACGCATCCACCACCGGCAGCAGTCCGTTCTTGAACGCCTTGATCGTAATTTCGTTGTTCTTCATGTTCAACACCGCCTGCTCGATCTGCGGGTTGTTCACATACGCCTGCTTCACCAGCTCCTCCACCGGCGTGTCCTCTTCCGGCAGCCTGTCCAAACTCACGCGATCCGTCGGAACCACCGGCGCATTCGAAAGCTGCGGATCGTTCAGGTTTCGCGCAATCGCCTGCTTCATCACCAGCTGCTGATATTCCAGGTTCGTCTTCGAGGCCACCAGTGCCTGCTTGTCGCTCGCCACCGCACTGTCCGAGTTCACCACGTCAAGCGGAGCCAGCGTCCCGATCTCCAACTGCTTCCGATTGTCCGCCGTCAGTTGCGACGACTGCGCAAGCTGCCGCTCCTTCGCCTGCTCGTCCTCATACGCGCTCACCAGGCTCCAATAGATGTTCTCCACCTGGTTCACCGTGTACAGCACCTGCTGCCGGAATGCCGAGTCCGTAATCCTCCGGTCGTTCTTGGCCTGCAGAATGAAACGTCCATTCACGCCCCACCCAAACCCCTGCAGCAGATGCTGCGTCGCCTGGGCACGGAAGTTTGTGTTCAACGTCGGACTGTAATTGCTGAACGGATTGTTCGTCGTGATGCGCGTATTGTTGAAGCCCACCGTCAGCAGCGTGCCCGTCAGAAATCCCTGGTTGTACGCAAAGTCGTACGTCGCCGTGTCCGTAGTCAACGACGTCAGACCGCCGCTGAACAACGTGTTCGACTGCGGCTGGCTGGTCGCCTCATAGCCCACCTGCCCCGTCAGCACCGGGTCCAGGTTCTCCACCAGCGGACCGCCCCCATTGGTGCTCAGCACAAGTCCGTTCACACCCGCGCCGCCGCCGCCAGCACCCAGCGAGGTCGCTCCAGGTCCGCCGCCGGTTGTAATCGTCGTCGTCGTGCCGCCCAGCGTATTGGTCACGATGCCCGTAGGCACACCGCGCAGCGTAGAGCCTGCCCGCGCCCGCAGCAGATCCGTATCCGCAATATCCAGGTTTAGCCGCGAGATCGCAATATCGTAATTATTCTCAAGCGCCAGCGCCACCGCATCCGGCAGACTCAGATAAATCTTTCCGTCCTGCAGCAACTGGTCCAGCTTCGGCGCATTGCCCAGCCGAGGCAGCGGAACATCGATCGGCGTATACGGCGCAATCGGGTTCCACAGGTGGCTCTTCGGTTTGCTGTAGTCACGCCCCGTATCCCGCAGATACAACGGTTCGGTCGGCTTCGGCGGCGGAGCCTGAGGCAGCCCCGGCTGTCCCGTCGTATCGTTGCTCACCGCCTGCGGAGCCGCAGCAGCCGTCGGACTGGTCTGATGTCCCGGCACCGTCGGGTTCGCTATCTGCCCCGGTGTCCCCGGCGTCGGCTGGGTCTGCGCAGCCGGCGTGTTCTCCTGCGGCGCCGTCTGGGCCAATCCAAACTGCGTGCAAAAATTCATCAGCAGCAGACCTACGCTCGCCGCTCCCTGCATGTTCTTTAATCTCACGTTGCGTTCTCCGGCTCTTTCCCAAACACTCAAACCACACTACAAAGCTCACACGCCATCTGTCCGTCTTCGTCCCACTCCCGCAGCAAACCAGACCTGCGGCCTACGCTCCCGGCCGCCATCTGATCCAGCCAGGCCAAACACCTGCCCCGCTCCCTTGCAAGCCGCAAAGGCAGAGGCCTCCAGGTTCTTTTTCAATGCTTACTAAGACGCGTAGCACCACTCCGACGACTCAGAAAGAATGCCCGGCCGAACCCATCTCCAGTTTCGGAAATACCTCGGTTGAGCACGTATACGCACCGGCCCGCATCTTCGTTCCCGACAAACCTCATCAAAATCACTCCGCGTGCACGGTGCGCCAAGTATATCAATCCCCTATCCCGCGTCCACGCCCGCTCTCGCACACGCAGCCGCCGCCGCACGCACAACACATCACGCAAGTTTGCCGCACCTCCTGCCCGCACCGCGCCAGCATGATACCGTCCCAATCAGTCATGCCCCATTGGAAGCTCATCCTCACCTACGACGGCACACCCTACCACGGTTGGCAGGTCCAGCCCAACCTCCCCACCATCCAGGGAACTCTCGCGCAGGCCATCCTCCGCATCACCGGCGAGTCCGTCCTCCCCCAGGGCTCCGGACGCACCGACACCGGCGTCCACGCGCTCGCACAGGTCGCCTCATTCACTCTCCACTCGAACATTCCCGCCGCCAACCTCCACCGCGCCCTCAACCACGCCCTTCCCCCAGCCATCCGCGTCCTCTCCGTCGAGCAGGTCCCTCCCCACTTCCACGCCCGCCACAGCGCCGTGCGCAAAACCTACGAGTACCGAATCTTCCCCTCCCCCCCCGGCGACCACCTCGCCCGCATCTGTTCCCCCATGCTCGCCCCCTACATCTGGGCCTGCCCTTACGCGCTCAACGCCGCAGAGCTAAACCGCGCCGCCGCCCACATCCTCGGCCCCCACGACTTCACCTCATTCGCCGCCTGCGATCCTGACCTTGCCCATCGCAGCCCCGAAGCATCCTCGGACACTCAAAGCAACCTCCCCCAAGCTCACATCCACTCCCCAAATACCCGCACCATCTTCCATTCCGCGTGGAAGCAGCACGACGACCTCTTGCTCTACCGCATCACAGGCTCCGGATTTCTGCACCACATGGTACGCAACCTCGTAGGCACCTTCGCGCAGATCGGCGCCCGCCGTCTAGACCCCGATGCCATCCCCGCAATTCTCGCCGCGCGCAACCGAAGGACCGCCGGCCCCACCGCTCCCGCCAGCGGACTCTTCCTCGTCGAGGTCGAATACTGAACAACCACATCCACCCTCGCAGATGTCTTCGCTGACCTGTCCATGACACGAACACAATCTGCTTCCACCCCCAGCCACCCCTCACCCCGCCCGTACAATAAGTCACCCACCCCATGCCCGCCACCGCCGCCGCACAACGCCGCATCGCCGAACTCGTCTCCCGCACCGCCGTCCACCGCGCCTTCCACTGGCTCCATCTGCATCAGCCCCAGCTCCGCCAATGGCAAATGGAGATGGTGCAGATCCCCGCCCCCACCTTCCACGAGTCCGCACGCGCAGCCTGGTTCCTCCAGCGCTTCCACCAACTCGGCCTTTCCAACATCCATCAAGACGCCGCCGGCAACGTCCTCGCCGAACTCCGCGCCCCCTCTCCCCCCCATCCAAACCAGTCCCCCGGCGACACCCCCTGCATCCTCCTCTCCGCCCACCTCGACACTGTCTTTCCCCCCACCACCGGCATCGCACTCCTCGAAGAAGGTCCATGCCTCTTTGCTCCCGGCATCTGCGACAACGCCGCCGGCCTCACAGCCCTGCTCGCCCTCGCCGCCGCCCTCCGCCACGCCGGCATCGCGCCTCCCATCCCCGTCCTCTTCGCAGCCAATACCGGGGAAGAAGGAGAAGGCGACCTCTTCGGCATGCGTCACCTCTTCGAACACAGCCCGTACCGCCACCGCATCGCCGCCGCCATCGCCCTTGAAGGCAGCGGCACCTCCACCGTGGTCACCCGCGCCCTCGGCAGTCTGCGCTTCCGCATCACCTTCACCGGCCCGGGAGGACATTCCTGGATCGACGCCGGAGCTCCCAACCCCATCCTCCTTCTCGCCCACGCGCTCACCCGCATCGCCGCTCTTCCCCTCCCATCCGCGCCCGAATCCGCCCACCAGACCACCCTCAACGTAGGTCACATCTCCGGCGGCACCTCCGTCAACTCCATCCCCGCCTCCGCCTCCGCCCTGCTCGACATCCGATCCACCGATCCCGCCAATCTGCTCCTCACCGCGGCCCAGGTTCGCCATCTCTTAGAAGACCCGGCCCCTGCCCCACCCGCCGCCAACCCCCTGGCACCGCCCCGCATAGAAATCATCGGCAACCGTCCCGCTGCCACCCTCCCCGACGACTCCCCCCTCCTCCACAC
>JALYVA010000037.1 GCA_030853485.1 Acidobacteriota bacterium | reverse complement strand
CATACCTTCTCCTTACCTAGTGCTGCGCAATCGTTCCCTGCAGGTTGGTATTCATCTGCTGCATCTGCTGGGCACGCTGTTTGCGCATCCCATTATGGTGGGCAAGGTTCGCAGCCTCCTCCCGCAGCATCGAAGCGAGGAGTTTGTGCTGGCTGGCCAGACTTTCGAGTTCCGCTGCCCGCGCGGTGGCCGAGAGCATGTCCGCGGTGCCTGGCGCAGTGTTCGCGCTCTCAGATTCGATCTGGTTGGCGATGGCAACGAGACCGCTTGTGGCCTGATCCGCCGCAACGGACTGTGCCAAAGCGTCTTTCGCCAAGGCGTCATCCATGTCCATCATCTGGCGATGAGCTTGGGGAGCTGCTGTGGATACAGGGAGTGTGCCAAAAGAATTGTTGTACAAGCCGTTCATATTGCCGAGAGAAGCACTGGAACCACCAAGAAAGACCTTCTCGAGGTTCTGGCTGCTTGCGAGTTGGGCGCTGTTTACCGGAAGCGTAAACACACCCGACATCCATCCCCGGTAGCTGGTCATGATGGTATTGATATAGGTATGCGACTGATTGATGAGTGATACCGAAAATAGTAGCGTCTGCTGGTCTTGTCGCATGGCGCTCTGGATTCCGTTCACGGCCGTGAGCGCTCCGCCGATCTGAGAGCTGATGGTCGATTCAATGACACTGAAGATGTCCCAGCCCAAAGCCATAGCGGCTGGCGGCGTGATCAGAAGGAGCGCGCCTACCGTCCCTGCCGTCAATTTCATCGTTCGTCGAGAGATCGTCGGAGATCCCATCTCTATGCCTCCTGTAATTCTTCTTCCATAATCCGTATGCTGGTCTTTAGGACGTGCCCGGAGACCACTCTTCCCAACGCGACCTGCATCACCTCACCCGACTTCTCTTCCGGCAGCTCGTCAAGCGACGCCAGGCCGTGGGGGTAAGCCGCCGCGAGGCGTTCATAGGCGTCGGTGGCAGTCAGGTTCGCATTCTTCATGAGCCAGTACTGGCGATACCACTTCTCTCGCGGGAAGGTCGTGAGCAGCCAGTATTCGAGCGGCGTGGGAACGATGTGCAGGCTATGGGTCGTCTCGGACTTCTCTCCGATCACCAGCAGGAACTCGCTTTTCTTGCCCTTTTCGGTGGTTCCCAGGTGTTTGACGCGATGAATGGCGGTCTCGTTGAGGTGCACGAACTGGCGGAGAACATCGATGTTGCCCTTCTGCCGACCGATCAGCTTGGTCGCGGTGGTCGTAAGAATGGCACCGCCGAACTCGTTCGGCTTATCCGGCGTTCCGGTGAAGTCCTCAACCGCCTGCGAAAGACCCCAGACGCAGGCGTTCCGCTTGCGTGCGGTACGGAACAGCTGTACCACAACAGGACCCAGGCTTGGCGATTGGAGCAGGGACCAGCACTCATCGAGAATTGTGATGCAGCGCTTGTTCTCCTTCCCCATGGCCCGCTTGTTCGTCGCGTAAGCAATCAGCAAACTCATCGCCGTCTCGAGTTTCGGATCGTCCTTGAGCTGCTCGATGTTGAAGTAGAGCCATGGCGTCGACATATCGATCGTCGTGGACCGGTCGAAGAGCTTCGCGTACATCCCGTTTTCGACCCACGCGCGCAGTTTAGTCGCAGCCAGCCGCGCCTCTCGATTGACAACCTCGTTCTTGTCTTCATCGTTATAGTTCTCAAGCTCGTCCTTGAGGTCGCTGTAAGTCGGAATCGTGTTCCCCGATCGCATGGCTGCGCGATCATAGGTTTTGCGAATCGCGGTGAGCAGAAGGTTGTCGAGAAGGTCTGTATCCGTCGCTCCGCTGTCCCCAATCATGAAGCGCGTCAGGTTCTTGAGAAAAGCAAGGTGATCGTTCGAAGGCAACAGGTCTCCTGCTTCAAGATCGAACGGGTTGATCGTCTCGGTGCTGTCGAGAGACATGGAGATCATCCGTCCCCCCATGTACGTGACAGCTGGCAGGTACGAGTCGCCCCGTTCGATGATCGAGACCTGGACATCCTGCCGTCCGCAGGTCAGGGCCATCCGGCCGACGACCACACTTTTTCCCGATCCAGACGTGGCGGCCACGATCGCATTTGCATTTTCGAGGCCAGAGTCGAAGGGGGAGAAAGGGATCAGTTGGCGATACGGCGTCTCAAACAACATCAAAGGCGATCGCGGCGTTCCGGCCCATGGCATTTCGACCGGGATGAGATCGGCCGCGTGCGTGGTCAACAGGTCGTGATCGCGGTGATCTTCGTCCGCCATTCCCGGCATGGACGAGATCAACAGCCGTCTCTGTGCCAGCGACTCGCCATACGCCCGCGCGCCGTTGACCTGCGAGACGATGTGCAGGATCTGCTGCCGCCGGTTCGACAACTCCCGCTCGGCCGTTACGTACTCGCGGCTGCTGAAAGCCGGATGCGAGGTCCGCACCGCGATGGTCAGGCTGACCTTGGCGGTCTTCACGGAGCTGGCCAAGATTTCGGCCTGAATGTCCATCAACTCCTGGGTCGCTACCTGGGCCTCGATGTCGACGCGCTGACTGCCCTTCGAGTCGATCTGCGCGGCCTGCATCTTCTTCAGCCGCTTCTTGTACTTGTCGAGCACGGCGCGTTGATCCGGAATCATGACCTGGGTGGAAAGGACCACAGGAAAACCTACCGTCAGCAGACTGCGGAGAATACCGGGGTAGGTTCCATCGGGAGGCGTCTTCAGAGAAACAAAGCTCCACAGCACACCGTCGACATTGATATAGTTCTCGGCGTCTCCAAGAATCGAGACGGTTGAGGCCTGCTCGCGCGCGGACACGTAGCGTTCTGTGAGTTCGCTGTCCTTGAGTACCGTTGTATCGGCAGCGTTCGGATTGAGGGCACGCTTGATCTCGAGAAAGAGCTCGTTATGGGTCATGCGCTCCGGACCCATCGCCGCTCTCTTCAAGGAGGATTCAACGCCGTTGACGATCGATTCGAACTCAGCCAGAGCGTCCGTGTGCTCTTTCTTGGATCGCTCAATGCACTTACGCATTGATAGGGAGAAGCCCGGCTTCTTCTCAGCGCTCTTACGATCGCTGCTCCTCTTCATCTGGCCGCCCGCGGCGGCCATCAAGCGCCGGTGCTTCTCCGGGTCCCAGATCAAGTACACTGCCGCAAGCCGTGTGAGGTATTCGCCCTCTTCCTCACGTTCTTTCCACTGCTTCACACGATGCCGCTCGAGCACCAAAGCCTCGGTATTCCGCGTCCGGCGATGATCGTCGTACTGCGCAAGCAGACCATTCAGGCCCTCCACGACCTCGTAGCGAAACTGAAGCCGCATGCTCTGCTCCGGTACGGTGCGCAGGAGAGACTCCACGAGCTCCTTCGTCTCATTGCGTCCGTCGTCATCGGCGAAATAGGTGAGTGTTCCCGCCATGCGAAAGCCGGCGACATAGCATCCATCGGTGCGGATCATCACGTTGTCGAGGAAGTCCCGGATGGGCAGCAGTTCGCAGAGGGCGGGGTCCTGCAGGGATCGCTTGTGTGCTTCTCGGGTCGTGGGCATTACTCTTTCTCCTTCAGATAGCTCGTTGTCAGCTGCGTGTCTCGTGCAAGGGCGCAATAGCTATGGGGCTTGCTGTACCAGGCCAGAAGATCGACCATGTACTTCCTTGGTTTTCCGTACTTGAACAGCGTCAGGGCGGGAACACCCAGCCCTAGAACAACCAGCACCAGGAACCAGTTCATCGGGATCGAGAACACGTAACGGTCCGAGAACAGGAACTGTCCGGCGATCATGGCGACCGCACAGGCGAAACCCAGCGCGAGCATGTCCTCGATCTCAAGAAACATGAACGTCACCTTCAACGCCAGATTGCGCGACACCGGACTCACTCGTAGCGCCATTACGCCACCCCACCTGTTCCTGCGGCGATAAAGTGCTCAAACAGCCGCAGCAGGCCGGAGCAGCTAAGCGCCGCAAAGGCCGCGGCCACATGCCGCAGCCAGTCATCGCCGATGTTCAGGCGTGAGCCGACTCCGCTCACGCCCAGGACCGCACGCACGATCTCGAGACCGGCGTAGACGGGAAGAATCACGTTGCAGATCCAATCCGCCAACGTGAGCAGGGCCTCAAACATCTGGTTCGAACCCGAACCCTGCCTGGCGAAGACTTCCGCGAGACGCAGTAGACCGGAGACGGACAAAGCGCCGAGCGCTCCCCATACCCAACGCTCGAAATCGCCGCCTCGTGAAAACCTGTAGATGCCGAGCGCGATCATGAGCGCAGCCAACACTGGCATGACGCCGTTGCCGACCCAGTTGGTCATGTTCAGCAAGCCCTGGTCGAAGGAGCCGGAGTTCATGCCCGCACCTCGCTCTCGCTTGCGGCCGGCAATGAGCTTCTACTCCGCCCTGGGTGCCGAGTCGCAATGGCTGACGCGGCGATGCCGCTCCAAACCCACAGCTTCCGCAGCGTCCATGCACATGCCATCAGGAGGGCGGCGACTGAAATGAGGAGGAGAACCACTCCGAATGCAATCAGCCCCGCCCGACTGTGCAGGACAAGGGCCACCGCCAGCAGAATGGCCCACAGGCTACCCGCGTAAATCAGGATTCGTGTGGCGATGGCAACTTGCTGGGTCTTCATGGCCGATCCTCAGACTCGAACAGTTCTCGCAAGGGATGGAGATTAAGCTTCCATGTCAGATGAAGTCCTGGCTCACTACTGTTCCACCTGTCCCCTGCAGCGAGGGTCACACTTGAAGAAACCACTTGGCCTGTAAGAACAAATAGGGTCGTGAACAGAATCAGCGCGGCCACTTGCGCGGTACGTTCGAGAAGAGTCCGGGAAAACAGCTTCATATCGTCACTCCAGTCCAGCTCTTCACCAGGGCCCACACGCCGGTTACACAAAGAAATCCGATTCCGCTTGCTACGAAACTCTTCCACTCTTTATGTTGAACAAACGCGAGGATGCCACCAGAGATGGCAAGACCACCCACGATCGTGGAGTGCCCGGCATTTTTTGAACCAGCTTTTATGAGAGAGACTTTGTCTCAGGGAGTTGGACATGGCACGAAGGAAGAAGCACACAGCTGAGCAGGTAGCGAACTTGCTGCGTCAGATTGA
>JALYVA010000028.1 GCA_030853485.1 Acidobacteriota bacterium | reverse complement strand
CATACGAAGTGGAAAGAACCGTGATTTGACCGATGGCCTCTTGATTTGGCGTGACTACTGCTGAGCCGCCATGGGTCAGCGAATCGACCGTGACCCCGTCGATGCTGTACGTATTGTCGGAGACGGGCTGTCCGTTGGCTGAGATCTGGGTCTGGTTTTCGGTCTGGAAGATGCCGCGTGATGATCCGCCCGGGCCGCCACCGTTTGGAAGGAAGACTGCATTGCCATTGCCTGCACGAGCGCCATCGCCGGTGATGCCGGGAGCGGTACGGAGAAGCTCGTAAGGATTGCCGCCGATTGCGGGTAAACGTT
Source organism: Acidobacteriota bacterium (assembly GCA_030853485.1). Classification (GTDB taxonomy): domain Bacteria; phylum Acidobacteriota; class Terriglobia; order Terriglobales; family Acidobacteriaceae; genus Edaphobacter. Next base: position 5,788 of record JALYVA010000028.1, on the reverse strand, counting down.
GAATGGTCTGACTATCGATGGTACTTCCCACGCTTGCATCCGCAGTTTGCAATGCAGAGATGTCGTTGGCATTGACCGTCACGGACTCCGAGACTGCGCCGGTGTTGAGGGTGACATTGAGGTTGCGTGGGCTCTCGGCGGCAAGCGCGACGTCGTCGAAATTCGCCGCCTTGAATCCTGCGGCCGTGACCGCAAGGCTGTAGTGCGCAGGCGGAAGTTCATTGAAGTGGAAGTCGCCGGAATCGGACGTGGTTACCGTCTGTACCTGGTGAGTGGCAGGGTTGGTCAGCATTACCTTGGCTCCAGGAACGATGGCGCCGGTAGGATCAACGACTGTTCCCGACAAGCTGGCACTGAACTGGGCGTAGGCTGCTGGGGAAAGCAGAGCTACCAAGGTGAGTTGTGCGAGGAAGAGGAAACGAGAGAGAACTCGGCGTCGGTCCATAGTGCCTCCAAAGGTGGTGTTGCGATCGCTGCATCCACTGCGGATCTCACACATGCACAAGATTCTGGAAGGAACGGTGTGCTGTTACTCCCGGTTCTCTGCTGTTGTCCGCATCTTCGGTGAATGCTTATACAACTTGCTAGATTTGTTTGTCCAGCGTTGTGCTCGGCCGGTGGGTGTGGCCAATCGGCGTTGAACATAGGATGCAGCGGGAGGTCTGTGCGGAGAGGGAAACGGCAGATTATGGAAGGTTGTGTTCCGCGGTGATGTACCACTGACCATCGACCCGCTTGAAGTGCAGAAGTGAGGGGACGAAGCGCTCGATGACTGCTCCCTGCGGGGGCTGGACGATGTAGTGCTTTACGAGACGGACGCGGGCGGTCGAGGAAGTCTCCTGCTCGACGACGATGTTTTCGAGCTTGACGGCCCACAGACCTTCCCGCTTGCGGATATCCGCTTGTTTGTCACTGAGGATGAAGTCCCGGCCGACGTCCTGATTTTCGTAGTAGGGATGGACGCGGACGGAGTAGAAGGAGGTTTGCGCCTCGGGGTCGCGGGAGCGCATGGCGGTTCCCCAATCCAAGACGCGCTGCACGACGGACCCGGGTTGCGTTGGGGACGCGGGTTGGGATGGGAGCGCGGGTTGCGACGGGGTTTCTGTGGCGGGTGTTGTGTCCGTGGACTTCGGAGGTGGCTGTTCTGCGGGTGCGGGGGTTGTTTCTGCCTTCGCGGGCTGCGGCGCGGGATTTGTACTGGCGGGCGGTGGTTGCTCCGTGATGGCCGGGGCTGTCGGAGCGGGGGTGGCCTGGGGTGCGGCGGGGGCGGCAGAGGGGATTGAAAGATACGGCATGTAATGGTGAAGCAGCGTTGGGGCGAGGAGCAGGCAGAAGGTTAGCAGCGCGGCGAATGCGATACGGAGAGCACGCGCTGGTGAGGCGGCGGGCTCGGGGACACGCCGATGAATGAGTTCGGCGAGAGGCTTGACGGTGGGTTCCTCTTGCGCGGGCTCGGGCGCGGCGATACGCCGATGAAGGCGCTCCGCGACAAGCTCGACGACGATGGGTTCTTCTTGCGGGGGGGCGGGCGCGGGTCCGGCTGGCGGCTTCGCGGGTCTGGGTGGCGCGAGTTCTATTGGCGGAGCTACGAGTTGGCGAGTGGACGCGGTGGGCAGGGGAGCGGCCTGCAGGGGAGCGGCTTGCGGCGGACTGCGCTGCGAGGGGACTTGCTGTACGGGAATCAGCCAGCGGTGGCTGGGAGCGTAGACGGGGGCGGGCGGGAGGGAAGGTTCAGGTGGGGGGAGAGGATTTGCTGCGATCTCCTGCTTTGGCGCAGGGTCAGGTGGTGGGAGCGGTTCTGGTGCGATCTTCTGCGTCGGTGCAGGCTGCAGCGGTGGGAGAGGATCTGGTGCGATCTCCTGCTTCGGTGCGGGCTGCGGCGGCAGGAGGGGATCTGCTGCGATCTCCTGCTTCGGGGCAGGCTCAGGCGGTGGGAGAGGATTTGCTGGGATCCCCTGCTTCGGGGCAGGCTCAGGTGCTTTGACTTCCGCGGGTGCAGCGGGGGAGTGGTCGGAGGCGATGGCGGAGGTGAGCAGATGGGTTTTGACGCAGTCGAAGATGCGGTCCAGTTTAAGGCGGACGACCTCATCCTGAGGTTGATCTCCCATCAGGGCAGACGCCTGGAAGACGGCTTCGGCGTGCACCACGACGGCATCGCGCTCGGCGGTGACTCGCAAGGTGGTTTTGTCGTTGCGGTTTTTGGTTCGGTCGGAAGGGCCGATGCCGGAGGCAGTGAGCTGGTCGCCATCGCGGGAGACCTCGAGTGAGATGCCGCAGAGGCAAGTTTCCAGGAGTCGCAGGACCGCGTCCGGGTTGGGGGCGCGGATAGTTTGGCTGATCTGAAGGTTCATCGTGCCTCCCCTTTGCTTGAGCCTGCAGTGACCTGGTCCTGTATGAGGCTGCTGCTTAAAAATTTTATAGTGAATCTCCCAGGGAATCTCGTATTGGCCTACGCCTGACCGGCCGGCTTGCCGTGGCCATCTGTGAGGCGGGAGAAGTGCGGCAGGAGGTTTGGTCCTGAAGCATCTTTCCTAGACATCTTTCCTAGACTAGGATGCTTCCAAACACATGGAGAACTCCGCATGCCACGTCCCTACTGGTCAGGCCACATACAAATTTCGCTGGTATCTTTTGGCGTCAAGCTGTTTCCGGCGACGGAATCGAAGAGCGAGATCCGTTTTCATCAGATCAGCCGGAAGACGGGCGAACGGGTGAAGCACCAGAAGGTGTCGAGCGATGAGAGTCCTGTCGCTAACTCCGACATTGTGAAGGGTTACGAGTATCGCAAAGGCGAATACGTGACGATTGAGCCGGATGAGATTGCGCACTTGAGGATTCCGTCGAAGCACACGCTCGAGGTGACCCAGTTTGTCGACGTGCATGAGCTCGATCCGGAGTTCTTCGAGAAGCCGTATTTCGTTGTTCCGGAGAACGACCAGCAAGGGGAGGCCTTTGCTGTGATTCGTGCCGCGCTGAAAGAGACGAAAAAAGTCGCGCTGGGCAAAATCGCCTTCGGTGGGCGGGAACATCTGGTGGCGATCTCCGCACCGCAGGACGATACGCTTGCCGGGATGATGGCTTACGTGATGCGGTATGCGGAAGAGCTTCGCGATGCGGCGGAGTACTTCGGCGAGATCAAGAAGGTCGCTGTCGATGAGGATCAGCTCTCGCTGGCGAAAGAGTTGATCAAGCGGAAGGCGGCAAAGTTTGCGCCGGAGAAATTCAAGGACGAGTACGAAGCCGCGCTGCGGGAGATGGTGGAAGCCAAGGTACAGCATGCCCCCCTTCCGAAAGATGAGCCTGCGCCGAAGTCTGGCAAGGTGATCAACCTGATGGATGCATTGCGCAAGAGTGTGCGGGAGGATGAGGCACCTCCGCGGAAAAAGGCAGTGCATGCGAAGTCCTTGCCGGCGGAGGCCGAGAAGGGCATTACGCTGGTGAAGCCGACGGCGGCGAAGACCAGTACGGCGAAGGCAGCGAAGAATCGCAAGTCGGCTTAGACTATGGCGACCAGAAAGACGGCAAAGGGAAGCGCAGCCCTCGAAGCAGTGGAGATGAAGGCGCCGGCGAAAGCTTCGGCCGCGGTGGACGAACAGTTGGCGCGCTATCGCTCGATGCGGGACTTCCATGTCACCGCGGAACCTAGTGGAAAGGCGGAGACCGAGCGAGCTGCGAAGGCGAGCGGGCAGGGTTTGCCTTTTGTGATCCAGAAGCATGCGGCGTCGCATCTTCACTATGACTTTCGCCTGGGATGGAACGGCGTTCTAAAGAGCTGGGCGGTGGCAAAGGGGCCGAGCTATTACACCGGCGATAGGCGGCTGGCGGTGCAGGTAGAAGATCACCCGATCGAGTACGGCGGTTTCGAAGGCATCATCCCGCAGGGCGAGTATGGGGGCGGCACGGTGATGGTGTGGGACCAGGGGACGTGGGAGCCGCAGCCTGGACACACGGACGTGGAGGAAGGGCTTCGCAAGGGATCGCTGAAGTTCATCATGCACGGCACCAAGATCAAGGGGCGCTGGACGCTGGTGCGGATGGGTGGAAAAGCTGCGAACGAGCGCAAGCCGAACTGGCTGTTGATCAAGGAACACGACGAGTTTGAACGCGGCAGCGAAGACCCGTGCATTACGGTAGAGGCTCCGAACAGCGTCGTTACCGGACGCAGCCTGGAGCAGATTGCGCATAGCGAAGACCACGTGTGGAACTCGAAACAGACTGCAAAGGGAAACGCCTGGTATCGTCAGGACGCAAAGACCGCGGGGGCGGAAGAGGCACAGGCCGGCGCACGTGGCGGGGCGAAGAAGGCAGGGTCGTCGAAGCCGGCGAGCAAGGGTAAGGCGAGCGGCAGTTTGAAGGGTGTGGGCGTTGGTGCCAAGGTCGTTGATCGCAATATTGAAGAGAGTGTTCACGAAGCTCCCACGGAGAAGATCCCGGATTTCATTGCACCGGAACTTGCGCTGCTGTCGAGCACGCCACCCGGGGGTGATGGCTGGTTGCATGAGCTGAAGCTCGACGGCTACCGGGTGCAGGCGCGCAAGGATGGGGATCGCGTGCAGCTGTTGACGCGGACGGGGCTGGACTGGACGCATCGCATGACGACGATTGCGGACGAGGTACGGGCGCTGCGGGTGAAGCAGGCTCTGCTGGATGGTGAGGTGGTCGTGCTCGCCGAAGATGGGACGACAAGCTTTGCCGACTTGCAGGCGGCGTTTCAAGAAGGCGTTAAGAAGCCGCTGACGTACTTTATTTTCGACCTGCTGCACTGCGAAGGACACAATCTTCGGGTTTGGCCTTTGAGCAAGCGGAAAGAAGTGCTTGGGTCGGTGCTCAAGGAACCGGGGGAGTTTTTGCGCTACAGTGAGCACCTCGAGACCAGCGGCGAGGCGATGTTTCAGAAGGCGTGCGACCTCCATGCGGAAGGCATCATTTCGAAGCGGGCCGGGAGTGCGTACACGAGCGGGCGGAGCGGAAATTGGCTGAAGCTGAAATGCATTCACGAGCAGGAGTTTGTTGTGGGCGGGTTCACTTTGCCTTCGGATGGAAGCCACGGAATCGGCGCGCTTCTGCTGGGGTTCTATGACGGCAAAAAGCTGGTCTACGCAGGACGGGCCGGCACCGGGTATACGCAAAAGATGCGCGGCATGCTACGCGCGCAGCTGGAGAAGCTTCGGCAGCCGGAAAGTGCCTTCAGCAATGCGCCTGCGGAGGCCAAACGAGGCGCTTTCTGGGTGGAGCCTCGCCTGGTGGCACAGGTAAATTTTGCGACCTGGACGGCAGACAATTTGCTGCGTCAGGCTTCGTTCAAAGGTCTTCGCGAAGACAAGCCCGCGGAGCAGGTGGGACGCGAAGAGCCGGGTGTTGCGCCGAAGCGGCGAGGGACGAAGAAGGCGTCGCACGCGTCTGCTTCCGGTCCGGCGGCGAAGGCTGTAAAGAAAACAGCGGACCGAAAGGTGGAGCCGGCGCCAGTGCGTCTTACGCACCCAGAAAAGATACTGGACGTGGAGACCAAGCTGACCAAGCAGCAGCTGGCGGACTACTACTGGGCGGTTGCGCCGCACATGCTGCCGCATATCCAGGGGCGCCCGCTTTCGCTGGTGCGTTGTCCGGAGGGAAGCGGCAAGCCCTGCTTCTTCCAGAAGCATGTGAACCACATGCTGCCGCCGGGCATTGCTTCGGTGGATGTGGCGGACAAGCATGGAAAGGTGGAACCGTACATTACGCTTTCGTCTGCGGAGGCGCTGGCCGGGCTGGCGCAGATGGGCGTGCTCGAGGTGCATCCTTGGGGATC
>JALYVA010000003.1 GCA_030853485.1 Acidobacteriota bacterium | reverse complement strand
CCGCGGCTATGCGGTTGGCGGGCGGCTGGAGTTGGGCTGCTTGGAGTCTTTTCGCGTTGGCATTGAGATACGTTGCAACGTTCGGGGCTTCGAATCCGCTTTTGATTGCGGTGGTTCCGGAGGCCCCCACAGAGGCCTCCATAGCCTGTTCTACGGATTCCAGAACGGCCTGGGCGCACCAGGCGAGGCCGTTGACTTTGCGCGGGCGGCGGGGAGAGCGGAGGCTTTTGGCTTCGTGCTTGTCGAAGGCGTCGTCGATGCCGCGCAGCACGGCTTCCAGTGGAATGCCCGCTTCCCGCCAGGTCTCGATCAAGGCCCAATCGAGGGTGGAGAGCATAAGCAAGGACCCGCGCCGCTGCTGAAATCTTTCTTCGATTTCGGTGAAATAGTTGAAGTAGTTCTGCATCGGGGATTGGGCGGGCGCGCGCTTTCCTTCTGGGACATGCCGGGTAGGTGTTCCGATGTTCTGCTAAGTCATAAGTATAGCGTGCGGAACGGGACCAATACGCACGCGATCTAAGCAGGATTGGCGATGGTTTTGTGCATTTTGGGCTCGCCAGGATTTTGCGTCGACGTGCCAATGCGTGACATTGGGAACAGCAGATCCGTATGGGGATAACAACCCGAGAGGCGACTGCAGGATAGTTGAAAAAAGATCTGCGGCGGCAGGGTGGGTGCCGACCGTCATCTTAAATCGCGGTGAGGTACTCAATACCGGAGAGGTTCGGTGGAGCTAATTAGCTTCCGCGCTTTCGGCGGTCTTGATTGCGCTCGTAGAGAATACGGAGGCCAGTGAGAGTGAGGTTTTCGTCTACCTCGTGGATGTATTTGGAGCCGCCAGCGATGAGTTGAGCGAGGCCGCCGGTGGCGATGGTTTTGGTTGTGGGTCCGAGTTCGGCGATCATGCGCTCGAGGATGCCGTCGACCAGGCCGATGTAGCCGTAGTAGAGGCCGATCTGGAGGTTATCTACGGTGGTGGTACCGATGACCTTTGCAGGCTTTTTAATATCGATGCGCTGGAGGCGAGCGGCGCGCGAAAAGAGGGCTTCGGCGGAAATTCCTAGGCCAGGCGCAATGGCCCCGCCCAGGAACTCGCCTTTGGCGGAGAGGACGTCGAAGGTGGTGGCCGTACCGAGGTCCACGACAATACAGGGCCCGTTGCCGAAGCGGTCGAGAGCGGCAACGCAGTTGACGATGCGGTCTGCGCCGAGGTCGGCCGGGTTGTCGGTCAGGATGGAGATGCCGGTCTTCACGCCGGGCTCGACGAAGAGGGGTTTGACGTGGAAGTAGAGCTCGCAAACCTGTTTGAGCGTGGTGTCAAGGGGAGGGACGACGGAGGATATGGCGATTCCGCCGACGATGCTGATCTCGAGATTCTTAAGCGCGAACAGGTTGCGGAGCAGCACTCCGAATTCATCGGAAGTCTGGGTAGAGCGGGGGGTGGTGATGCGCCAGTTGGCGACGATCTCGGGAGACTGGCTGGATGTTTCAGCGGCGAGGCGGTAGAGGCCGATGACGGTGTTGGTGTTGCCTACGTCGATGGCGAGAAGCATGGGCCGGAACTCCTGATGAGGTGCAGGCTTTTGTTGGAGGTGCAGAGTCAAAGGGCGCGAACTCCGCCGGAGAACACCAGGTGCTCCACACCATCGTCACCGGCGACGCGAAGAAAGCCGCGCGGATCGAGGCCCGCCGTCACGCCAGTATAGCCATCGCGTTCGTCGACGTGGACGCGCTTACCGCGCACCCAGGTAGAGGCTTCGGTAAAGCGGCTGAGCAGAGAGTCGCCTGTGTGCGTCCCACCAAGCTCTTCTTCGAGCAGTTGAATCTGTCGATGAAATTGGTTGAGGAGTTCGATGAGGAGAGCCTGGCGCAAGTACGTGTGCCCAGTTTGCTGACGAAGGGACGTCGCGAGAGCCTCCAGCTCTGGCGGGAAGGTCTCGTGATTAACGTTGATACCCACGCCGATGACGGCGTAGCGGAGCATCGATGGAACGTCGTCTTCGGCTGGAAGAGCAGAGGTTTCGACGAGGATGCCTCCGCACTTTTTCGAGCCGAACAGGAGATCGTTGGGCCAACGGATGTCAGGCCGGCGCCCGGTCAGCGATCCAATGGCGGACTGGGCGGCGAGTCCGGTGGCGAGCGAGAGCCAGAGACTAGCCTTGAGCGTGATCTGCGGACGGATGAGGATGCTGACGTAGAGGCCGTCGCCTGCGCGGGAATGCCACTGATGGCCTCCGCGTCCACGTCCGGCGGTCTGCTGGTCTGCGATCCAGACGTTGCCGTCGAGGGCGTTGGTCTGGGCGGCTTCAAGAGCGAGCTGGTTGGTAGAGGTGACGGAGGCGAAGTGGTGGATTTTGCCCGCAAAGGAGGTGTGGTCGAGAGCGGCGGAGAGGGCGGGTAGCTCAAGCGTATCGCGCATAGTCAAAGATCGCGCCAATATGGACTCCGCGGTAAAGGCGGTACCACTCCCACGAAGCTGGCGCAGGCTGCGCAGGCACGTTTCTTGATTAGTAAAGATCTGCGGTGATCTTCATGCTTAGGTCGACGGCCACGGCGGAGTGGGTGAGGGCACCGACCGAAACGAAGTCGACACCAGCCAAAGCGTAGGCGCGAACTGTTTTGAGATTCATGTTGCCGGAGGCTTCGATGGGGACCTTGGGCCGAGCGCCGCGAATCTGCTTAACAGCTTTTTTGACGACCTTTGGCGTCATGTTGTCGAGCAGGATGGACTCTGCCCCTCCGGCGATGGCCTGATCGAGTTCGGCCTGACTGCGGACTTCGACTTGAACGACCTGGCCCGTTTTGCGGCCTTCCAAAGCCCGCTCCAGGGTTGCGGGAAGGCCGCCGCCGAGCGAGATGTGATTGTTCTTGATCAGGATTCCGTCCTGCAGATCAAGCCGGTGATTGACGCCTCCTCCGCAACAGACGGCGTATTTGTCGAGGGCGCGGAGCCCGGGTATGGTCTTGCGGGTGTCCAACACTTTGGTCCTGGTGCCGCTGACGGCTTTGACGAACTGGTTGGTGAGGGTCGCGATGCCGCTCATACGCTGCATGAGATTGAGAATCACGCGCTCGCAGGAGAGGATGGCAGAGGCGTTGTGGCGAATGATGGCGAGGGTCTGGCCTTTCCGGACCTTCACGCCATCGAAGATCTCGGGATGACTAACCACTTCGAAACGGCCTTGGGGCGTACTGGACATTTTGCCGAAGATCTCGAGAAAAACCGGGATGCAGCCCAGGCCCGAGACGACGCAGTGTTCTTTGGCGATGATGGTGCCCGAGGCGCGCAAGCTGGGCGCAATAGTCAGCGCGGTGGTGATGTCATTGGCGGCTCTGTCTTCGGCGAGTGCGGCTTCGAGAATGGTTCGGATGCGTTTGCTTTTCCAGTCCATGGTGTCATCCTAAACCTGTTTATTTGATTTTCGAAGGTTACCGGCCAGAGGTGAATTCAAGAATGAATGAGCCTGCGGGCGGGCATAGGGAAAGGCGTCCTTTGTTATGGTGGACGGGGAGATGTGCACTGTCACTTGAGCGTTGCTTCGAGGAACGAATAACAGTGCGGTGGAACCTTCTACAAGGAGTCACAATTGCGCTTTTTTGCGACTGTGTTGTTTTGTGGGTTGTTTGTAGGAGTTCTTGACGGGCTCGCGGCGACTGCATTGGCCTCCTTTGGCGGCGTGCCTCCTCTGAGGGCGTGGCAGTTTGTGGCGTCTGGCGCCATGGGCTCGCGGGCATTCGAGCAGGGTCGGCGAAGTGCGGCGATTGGACTTCTGCTGCATTTTTTTATCGCTATTCTTGTGACTTTAGCTTTTGCGAGCGCCGCCCGGTTCTTTCCATGGATAGTTGCGTCTCCGTGGGTGACGGGAGCAATCTTTGGGGTGCTCGTGTATCTTGCGATGCGCGGGATCATGGGCCTATCCGCGACACCGAAGAGGAAGCAGAAGCCGAGTCAGGTTCTGGCACAGCTGCTGATTCATATCGTCGTGATTGGTATTCCTACTGCTTGGCTGACGAAACACTTTTTGGTGTGAGTTGCCTGGGACGCAGGGTGTGGCGGATCATGCAGGAAATGAATTTAAGACCCCCTCCGGGCCAATAACCAGGGCCACTAATCGGAAAGCAATGGGCAACGGCTAGTGGCAGTTCAAGCCATAGCATAGCGGCGACAGTGTTCGAGGTAGGCGGTTTCGTGGCTGGCGACGAGGTCGACGACGCTTTGCCACATCCAGCCGGGAGCATCGAGTCCTTTGGAACGGTTGCGGTTGAGTTCGGCGACCCATACTTTTCGGGTGCTCGCGTCCATCTGGCGGGCATGGGCTTTGCCGACGATTCCGGCGAGATAGCTGGCCGCAAGCACGGCTGCATCTGCGGTGAGGCGGTCCATCTCCAGTTTGAGGTCCTGGGGCATGACTTCACGCAGCACGATGGGGCGGTTCAGGAACTGGGCGGCGAGCATGCGTTCACCGAGGTAGGGCGAGAGGGCGCAGGCTCCTGTGACCACGCGCTGGGCGAAATCTTTGGGCATAGCAGAGTGCGGAGCGGCGGGTGCGGCGGCGTGGACAGCTTCCTTGATGTCGACGATGCAGAACTCCTTGTCTTTCTTTTGCCCCACATCGAGCAGGACGGCGTAACGGAGGCGGCCGAGGGAACTGCAGCCCTTCATCCAGTAGGCGGCATCGAGAACACGCACCTTCGGGCCGCTGTCACGCTGTTTGAGTGAGGTGATGAGTTTGCGCACCGGCTCGGTTTCAAACAGCGCCGCGATTTCGTCCTTTTCCTGCGGGGAAAGGGCCCAAAAGCGCTCGCCGAGGGGAATGGTGGGTTTTAGGTCTTCAATCCGCTCCCGGGCCAGGTGGCGCCACTCGCGGCTTTCGGCCTGGCGGAGAACCGATTCTACGGGGCGGAGCTTGCGGGAGGTACGGGCGGCGCTCTGAGCACGGCCGGAGGTGACGGCCTGCTGGTAGCCCTGGACCATCTGCTCGAGCATGAGGGCGGTGGTGACGCCTGGGAGGTCGGAGCCGCGGGCGGCGGTCGCGAGTGAAAGGCCGAGCCGAATGAGGTCGTGGGCGGGATTGCCGATTACAGTCTGGTCCAGATCGCGGATCTCAATTTCGACTTTGCCAGACGAGTCGGCGACTGGGCCGAGGTTGCCGAGGTGGCAGTCGCCGCAAATCCAAATGGGTGGGCCTTGCGGAAGCTTACGGCCGGATCCGGCATGGAGCCACTCGTAGAACTGGAGAGTGTTGCCGCGGACGTAGGCATGGGCCGAGCGTGCCATCTTTAGGCGCCGCCGCTCTTCCAGGATTGTCCGCCGCTGGGACGGCTTGATTGCGATTATTTTTTTCTGCACTCCTTAATTTTTATCAGAAGTTCACGTTGGGGCTGGTTGGTGGACGAACACATGCCAGCAGGATCAAGTGGAACGAAAGTCCTCCTGCGGGAATAGCGATGTCAAAGGTAAGCGGAGTCTGGGCGCCTCTCGGGCTGTGTTGATTCGAGAGTGGCGCGGCACGTCCAGCAGGTTGTAGTAGACTGCTGGCCGGGTGAACTCAATGAGTGTTCGTTCTGTTTCGTTGTTGGGTATGGTGCTGCTTTGCGCAGGTGTGGGCCGCGGTGCGGCAATGGAACCGGGGCAGCATACGACAGCGCTACAGTCTGATACGTCGGCTCCGCATCGGACGCGGCTCTTTTTAACGGACGGAAGCTACCAGGTGGTGATGAGCTACAAGGTACGGGGTAAGGTGGTGCGATACATAAGCGCCGAACGGGGTGGGGCCGAGGAAGAGGTACCGCTCGCGCTGGTGGACATGGAAGCTACCAGGCGGTGGGAGAAGGCGCATGCACCGGCTTCCGACACGAGCACTGCGGAGGAAAGCGCGGGAGAACAGACGGCTCCTGCAATCGATCCCGAGCTGCTGAAGGAGGAGGAGGCGCGGGCCGCCCTGACTCCGGAGGTGGCCAAGGACCTTCGGTTGCCCGAGGAGGACAGCGCGCTCGTGCTCGATACGTTTCGTGGGACCCCGGAGCTGGTGCCGCTCGCTCAGACCGACAGCGATCTGAACCGGATCACAGGTCATAGTGTCCTGCGGGCGTCGATCGATCCGCTTTCGAGTGCGCACCCGATTGTGACGTTGAAGGGGGAGAGTTCGCCGATTGAGCTACATGTGAAAGATCCGGTGTTTTATTTACGCCTGGACAACGACGTCGCGGGCCAGGGAAGTGGACCGGCATTGACGGTAGATACGCACGGGGGCGCCGGGAATGCGCAGAGTGAAACCGGCGGAGGCTCGTCAAAGAGCAGGTACGTGATCGTGCGGGCAGATGTGCGGACTGGAGCACGGGTGATTGCGAGCTTTCGGGTGAAGCTCCTGGGAAGCGGGGAACGGCAGCCGGATGTGGTGGAATGCGCGTCCGAGCTGTTGCCGGGCGGAGACTGGATCAAGATCACACCGAAGGAGCCACTGGAGTTTGGCGAGTTCGCGTTGATGGAGGTGATCTCAGACAAAGCGGTGAACCTGGGAGTGTGGGACTTCGGCGTGCATCCGGTAGCTCCTGAAAACCGGGATGTGGTGAAGCCGGAGGCGCGGCGGCCAGTGACGCTGGAGCGACGGCGACCGGAGTGAGTCGGCCTGCCGGTCGGGCCTTGCCGCGAGGAGCGCATCGTTCTCTAATCGCGGGCAGGTGGCGTGGGTTCGAGGAGCAGTTCGGCGACGGACTGACGCGAGCCGCGGATGGGGGTGGATCTGTCGATGCGGTCGATTAAACCACGGCCGCAGACCGCGATGTTGTCGCGGGTGGTCTTGGCTTCATACATCATGGTGTCGGCCGCGCGGAGAATGTTTGGCACGGTATCGCCATCTTCGGGGTAGGTCGCAAGGCCGAAGCTGCCGGAGACGGTAAGCGAAAGGCCGGCGCCTTCGAGAAAGCGTGCGTTGCGGAGCTCTTCCCGCAGTGCCATCGTGGTGCCGCTCGCGGCGGATTTGCCCATACCGGGGAGAATGGCGACGAATTCGTCTCCGCCGTACCGGAAGGCGGCATTGTTGGGGCCAAGGGAGCGCTTGAGTAGGTTGCCGATTTCGGCCAGGAGTCGGCTGCCAACCAGATGACCGTGAGTGTCGTTGATGGATTTGAAGCGGTCGAGGTCGACAAACATGAGGCTGAAGATAACGCCGGCAGAGACTTGGTCGTCGAGCATGGTGTACAGGTGCCGGGCGTTGAAGAGGCCGGTGACGTCATCGGTAATCGTGAGTTCCTGAATGAGGGTCATCGAGCGGGCGTTCTGGATGGCGATCGCCGCGTAGTCGCAGAGGATGCGGAGGAACGAGATGGAATATTCCGAAAGGAGGTCAAGCTTGCTGTTGAGCAGCTGGATGGCGCCGAGAGTCTTGTTGTTAGACCGGACAGGAAGACAGGCGATAGAACGGATGTGAAGGTCGGGATGCTTGTTGGAAAACGCCGACCAGTGTGGGTCGAGAGCGACATCGGGCACCACGAGGGGGTTACCCGTTGCTGCGACCCATCCGGCAACGCCTTCTCCCAGAGGAACGCGAAGACCCTTGAGCGTTTCCTGGTTTTCGCCGACAGCGATGGCGTAGTAGAGTTCGTTGGTCTTTTCGTCGACCATCAGAAGCGACCAGCGCTCGGGTCCGAAGAACTGAGCCATCTTCTCCATGATGGCGCCGAGAATTTCTTCGAGTTCGAGGCTTGAGGTGAGCGAGCGTGCGACATCGTGGAACACCTTCAGGTGGTCCATCTGGCGACTCTCAATGACCTCGAACGGACGCCGGTCTTTCAATTGCTGTCCTCGTGCGGGTGATGCTGGGGAAGACGTGTGTTGCTCTTGAAATAGTTTCACGTCCAGCGAAAAGATACGGTTCACCCTCCGATGTGAACCATGTTGCGAGAGGGCTTCTGAAAGCCTGGCTCTCCGATGTGATGACGTGCCTCTTTGCGCATCACGACGGAACGGATATACGCAGTGAGCTCTGGATCGGTTCCACCGCGGCGCATCTCTCCGAATAGATCGTGATCGCTTTGCGAGAAGAGGCAGGTACGGATCTTGCCGTCGGAGGTCAGGCGAACACGGCTGCAGTGACCGCAGAAGGGACGGGACACCGGAGCGATGATGCCGATTTCGCCCTGGCCATCATCGAAGGTGAAGCGCCTCGCCGTTTCGCTGGACACGTGCGGGGGAAGCTCGACCAGCGGGCGGAACGCGTTTAGGCGTGTGAGGATCTCGTCCATGGAGACGACGGCTTGCGGCGTCCAGCTGCGGTCTTCTTCAAGAGGCATCCACTCGATAAAACGGACAATGAGCTGCTCCTGGCGGGAGAACTCAGCGAACTGCTCGATCTGCGAGTCGTTGAAACCGCGGAGCAGGACGCAATTCACTTTTACAGGACCAAGGCCGACGGCTTGCGCCTCGCGGATTCCGGCCAGGACCTTCTCGAAACTGCGGGGAACGCGTGTGATGGCGGTGAAGGTCTCCGCGTCGACAGCGTCCATGCTGACGGTGATGCGGGTAAGACCAGCGTCTTTGAGAGGCTGGGCGAGTCGCTCTAGAAGGTGGCCGTTGGTCGTGAGCGCGATGTCCAAGGGAAGACCAGCGGCGGTGGGGGTGCCATCCGGAAGGTAGGATGTGCGGAGCTTAGCTAGCTCCTCGATCATCTCGGTAAGCCCTGACCGCAAGAGAGGTTCGCCGCCGGTCAGCCGGATCTTTTCTACGCCAAGAGAGACGAAGAGGCGCACCATGCGGAGGTAGTCTTCGATCGCGAGTTCGGAGAACTGGGCGCCTTCATTGCCAGTGCGGCAATAGACGCAGCGATAGTTGCAACGATCTGTGACGGAGACGCGGAGGTCAGTGATCGCGCGGCCGAACTTGTCCCGCAGTCTGCCGTGTGCGTATAGCGACGGCTCCGCGGATCCCCCACTCGCATTACCCGCAGAATCCAGGACTGCGACATTCGAGTCGTACGTGGACATAAAGGGCATCGGTCGGAGCACGTAATTCCACTTTCAACCGGATTAGATGCGTCAAGGCAAGGAAAGTTCAACAAGTCCGCAAGAGAGTCGAGTATATCTTCGGGCGCGTTGCGTATCTGCCCGGTTCCAAGCTGAAGGACGTCGCTTGAGAGGCAGATTCTAGCCTGCGGAATGACGAAAAGAGCAGTCCAACGCCGCGCCAGACCCTAGCCTGAGGTCCTTAGTAGCTGATGAACTCGTTGCTGCCGCGCTTGAGGCGGACGCCGAGAAAGGCGCAAACCAGGGCGGCTGTGAAGCACAGCGCGTCCCAGTAAACCATGGGTTTTTGCCAGCCGGGGGACAGGGTAAAGTCCTGGCCGGCCCAGAGCGTGACCAAGGTGCCCACGATCAGGAATTGAAAGCAGAGAACCAGAAAGAGCTGACCGCGGCGGCGACGTTTGTCGAGCAGTTCGACCTCATTCGGGGTGAGGGTGCGTTCTTCGATGGGTATCAGGGTGTTCGCCATGGCTGTTTCGGTCTCCGGTTGTTGCGTTCGGGTTCGCGCGAGGTCGTCTCGGAATGAGGTCTGTCGCTGGTTGTATTAAATCATAGCCTCGGATGCAGCGGTCAGGGAGCGAACCAAAACTATTGCGGAGGTGTTCCGAAGTGGTGGCTGCGCAGGAGCCCAACCCGGAGCTGCGCCGAGGGCCCGCCTTCTTAGAGGAACGCGACCGATTGAATACCGACGACGTCGAAGCGCTTGCGGCAGCGGACATTTTTGCAGCCCATCGGGTCGTCGCGGCGAACCATGTAGCTTTGGGCTTTGGCGAAGCGGGCTCGATCGCGGTCGTCGGCACCGCGGGGAAGCTGGGTTTTTTTGCGCCGCACCACCCACTCGATCTGATACTCGCCTTGCTGTCCGCAGTGGGGACAGGTCATGGTGTGGGTCCTCTGCTCGGGCCGTTCGTCGAAAAAGTCGCGTTCTTCCATACTGCACCTCGTCCGATCCGGGATTGGTGTTGCTGCGTGCGGGCCGGTCTATGTGCAATCCTGCCTCAGAGGCCCCCTCGGAAGCAATAGTCGTGCATAATCAGTCGTGCATCACTCAAAGACGCTTTTTTGCGGGCAAGAGCAACCCTCCGGGCGAATCACCATGACTAAAGCGAAGAAGCAGGTATTTTCGAAGGTAAAGGCGGTGAAGGCGAATGCGCGCGATCGGGTGGGAACGCCGCCGGCCGCACGTGTGCTGCCGGACCCAAAGCAGAAGCTGGCGGCGAAACCAAAGTACAAAGCGGGTCTGGCGGATTTGCTTGGGATGGATCCAGACAGCTGAGCGGGAGTCGATGCAGGTCAAATTCAGACGCGGGTCCGGTTCGGGGACGAACACAAGCGAGACAAAGCATACGGCGAAGACGGCAGTATCCAAAGGGAGAGCGGCAACGATGGGACGAATGACAGGGAAAAGCGGCGTTACGTTGGGCCTGGCGGCACTTGTGCTCGGAGCGGGGTTCTTGTCCTCGGTGGCCGGGGCGCAGATGGTCCAGGTGAACAAAGAGAACCGCACGATTGCAGTCACGGCGAGCGATAAGGTGTCGGCCATGGCGGACATGGCAAATGTGCACGTCGGGTTTATCGCCTACGGGCCCGACAGCGACAGTGCCTATGCGAATGGGTCACGGGTGTCGAACGGGATTGTCAAGGCGCTGACCGGCGCGGGTGTGGCTGAGGACGATATTGAAAGCGAGAACCAGAATGTTTCGCCGGTGCAGGAGTATCAGGTGGACAAGCTGACTCCGGCGGAGAAGGAGCAACGGAAGTTCCAGGTAATACAGAGCTGGACCGTCCGCACCGCAGCCGCCTCGGCCGCGAAGGTGCTCGATCTTGCAGTAAAGGCCGGGGCAAACCAGTCGGGGCAGATTGACTGGAACTTAAAGGACGACAATGCTGTTCAGGCGCAGGCGGCGGCCAAAGCCCTGCAGCGGGCCAAGACGCAGGCCGAGGAAATGGCGAAGAGCTTGAATGCGCGGCTTGGCGTTCTCCTGTATGCCAGCAATGAGGTGGAGACAGCACGGCCTATGCCGATGACGCGGGCGATGGCGGCGGCTCCGATGGCGATGGACAAGGTAGAACCGCTTGCGATCAATCCTCGTAGAATCGACAAATCGGCCATGGTGCATGCGGTGTTCGCCATCGAGTAGGTGCTGCGGCACGCGAGCCTGGCATGCGAAACACGAACGGTGACGGGGTAACTATGGCAGTCGTTCCTTACCGCGAACTAAAACCTACACCGGAGGCCGAGGCCGTCTATCGCCGCTGGCTTGCCAATCTCAACGAGGAGTTCACGCGGGGAGCCTCTCCGGACCGGCGGGCGGAGGTGGTTCGCGATGAGTTATTTCAGCTTTACCTCGGACATCCGCGTGGTGGCAAAGGTAAGCCGACACTGAGCAGCGACCTTGGAACATACACGCTGATCGAATCCTTCGACTGCCGCAATGTGACCTTGGAGCCGGAGTACTACGGCGATATAGACGCGGAAAAATACGCCGTCCGCAAGCCATTGATCTGGTTTTGGCAGATGTTCGACCGTTCGCCCGTGGGCCTGAACCACTGGCTTGGCTTTCGCTTTCGCTGCATGTTAGGCAAGCACATCTTTAAACATCTGGGAAAGGGCGTGAAAATCTTCCACAACGTGGAGTTCACCTACGGGTACAACCTGACGATCGAAGACAACTGCACGATTCACCGCAATGTGATGTTGGACGACCGGGGTGGGATCATTTTGCACGAAGGGTCTAGCGTGTCCGACTTCGCCAATATTTACAGTCACACGCACGACATCCATGACCAGGCAAATGTGACGAACAAACTCACTGAGATTGGGCCGCGGGCGCGGATTACCTACCATGCCACGGTGCTCGCGGGGGCAAAAGTGGGCCAGGACGCGATGTTGGGTGCGATGGGTCTGGCGACCAGAGCGGTACCGGATGGGGCGGTTTCGGTGGGGATTCCGGCCAAGGTGAAGCGGGAGAAAGATGCTCCAGAGAACGCCGAAGGCGCGGGGGCTTCGCCGGGTCGGCAGGAAAATCGGTAGACTTGAAGCTGTATGAATCTCGCAGCCGTTCTCATTGCTTTTCAGGTGGTAGTTCTTGTTCTCGCGTTCAGCATTCATGAATGCGCGCATGCGTGGACGGCTTGGCGGCTGGGCGATCCGACGGCGAAGATGCTGGGCCGGGTGACGCTGAATCCTCTGAAGCATTTGGATCCGCTGGGTTCGGTCTTTATGCCGCTGCTGGCGCTGGTCTACCACTGGCCATTGATTGGATGGGCCAAGCCGACTCCAGTGACGGCGCGGAATTTCAAGAACTATCGGCGCGACGACATTCTGGTAACGCTGGCTGGACCCGCAAGCAATCTGCTTTCGGCCACCGTAGCCCTGATCTTCCTGGTGATCATGAAGCATGTGGTCCCGGGAGGTGTGTTGGCGATTGGCACGGCAATGGCGCTGGCTTCGCACATTCCCGGCATAGCGACCGACAACCTGCCAACGCTGTTTCCGATTGCGCTGTTTTTGTACTTCGTGATTTTGATCAACCTGCTGTTGTTTGTGTTCAACCTGATTCCAATTCCGCCGCTGGACGGGAGCCATGTGCTGCGCCATTTTCTGCCTTATAAGGCAGTGCAGATGTACGACAGGATGGGGATGTTCGGGCTCATTATTCTATTTCTGGTGGGCGGAAGCTTCATCTTCAGCGTGTTCTTCTCCCCGCTGCTGAACGCGTTCAATCGCATCCTGTTTACGCTGTAAGTTGGCCTTTCCTGTCCGTAGAGGCAGGCGTTGTGCGCTGCGGACGCTCTTCTCGGGCGTCCCGGTAGGGGCGACGCCGGGCCATAGGTCTTGGCTACGACCCGCGGCCACACCGTAACTGAATCATTTACTCTTGCAACTGACCGGAATGACAGAAAATATCAACGACACGACACACGCTACTGCATTTACGCGATCGGCTCGACTTTCGCTATCTCCATCATCTTCCCGGGAGCGTGTCCTCTCGGGCATGCGGCCCACAGGGCGGCTGCACCTGGGCAACTACATGGGTGCGCTACACAACTGGGTAAAGCTGCAGCGCGTGTACGAGTGCTACTTCTTTATCGCCGACTTTCATGCGCTGACGACGGACTACGCCGATACCTCCGGCTTACGGGAGAGCACACGCGCGGTGGCGATTGAATTCCTCTCCGCCGGACTTGATCCGGGGCAGTGCACAATTTTTATCCAAAGCGAAGTAAAAGCACACTTCGAGCTGCACGCGCTGCTGAGTATGATTACGCCGCTGAGCTGGCTCGAGCGTGTTCCCAGCTACAAGGACCAGCAGGAGCAGCTTCGCGAAAAGGATCTCGCGACGTACGGCTTCCTGGGATATCCGCTGCTGCAGGCGGCCGATATTCTGTTGTACCAGCCGCACTTCGTTCCGGTTGGGCAGGATCAGGCGGCGCATGTGGAGCTGACCCGCGAAGTGGCGCGGCGCTTCAACCTGTTTTACGGGCCGAAGCCGGCCAGTGTCGCCGAGAGGGTCAGGATGGCCGACTCCGACAAAGAGAAGTTGGTCGTTCTCGAAGACGAGGCGCGTGCCGGTGTAGAGATTTTGCCGGAGCCGAAGGTGCTGTTGACCCCGTCGCCGAAGCTCCCCGGAACAGATGGACGCAAGATGTCGAAGAGCTACGGAAATGCGATTCTCCTTTCGGACAGTGAAGAGGACATCAGGGCGAAGCTGAAGACGATGGTGACGGATCCGGCGCGGGTGCGGCGCACCGATCCTGGCAACCCGGAAGTCTGCCCGGTGGGTGATCTGCACAAGGTCTTCTCGCCGGACTCCACGCGGCTGAAGGTATGGGAGGGCTGTACGACTGCCGGTATCGGATGCATTGAATGCAAAGGGTGGCTGGCGGACAACGTTGTGGCTCTGCTTGCGCCAATGCGGGAGCGCCGCCGCTATTTTGAGGCCCATCCCAAGGAGGTGGATGCCATCCTTGACGATGGCTCAAGCCGTGCCGCTGCCCGGGCAGAGCAGACTATGACGGCCGTTCGCGATGCGGTGGGTCTTCGCTAGAAACGAGACGTTCCGCTCACCAGCAAAGATAAAAATCAGAGGTGCTGAGAGACATGTTCGACGAGAGTCTACCTTCCGAAATTGTCGCGCGGGAACGCAGCGAGGCCGCCGTCCCTGAGACGTCCGGGGCCAGCACGGATCCTGCACTGGAAGGGGACGCTGGCGGCGGCACCGACGAACCTTTCGCGTTGCGGCATCCCTCGGTTGCGCCTGCCGTGCCTGAGCCAAGGCGCGTTACCGCGAAAGACAAGGAGAAGGAAGAAGCTTCGCAATCGCCGTTCTCGGTGACCGTAGGGCAGGTGTATGACGGGCCGCTGGACCTGCTGCTGGACCTGATCCGGAAGCAGAACATCGACGTTTACGATATCCCGATTGCGCGAATCACAAGCCAGTTCCTGGAGTACACGCACCATCTGAAGCAGGTGGATGTGGATGCGGCGGGCGACTTCATCTACATGGCTTCGCTCCTGATCCATATCAAGTCTAAGACGCTGCTGCCGCGAGATCCATCGGACGTGCTGGGTGGGGATGCGGAAGATCCCAGGCGCGAGTTGGTGGAGCGGCTACTGGAGCATGAGCGTTTCAAAGCGGCCGCCCAGATGCTGCTGCAGAAGCAGCAGATCGAAGAAGCGACGTGGAGTAACAGCGGGCTCAAGAATTTCCGCAAGGATATCGGGGAAGCAGGTGCGCCCACGCTCGATGAAGACCGTGAGATAGCCGCGGACACGGTGGACCTGGTGCGGGTCTTTCAGGAGGTGCTGAGCAGGCTTCGCGAGCGGCCGATTCTGAATGTCGACGAAGAGTCGGTGACCGTGGCGCAGATGATCGAATACCTGAAGCGGCGCTTGATGATGGAAGACAAGCCGGTGAGCTTGAAGCGGATGTTGCACAACACGCATACGGAACGGGCGCTGATCTGCATGTTCCTGGCGATGCTGGAGCTGGTGCGGCTGCAGGCGGTTCTGCTGCATCAACCCGCGGTACTGGGCGACATTCTTATCAAGAAGACCGAGTATTTCGACCAGGTGCTGAACGAACAGGCGCAGGCGCGGGATGACTGGCGGTAGGCTCTGGCCTGCTGCCGGGCTGCCTGCCGATTGTGCGGTCAAACGGGGCGCTTTTGTGCATGTTGTGCGGCTGACTACCCGATAGGGAAGGTATGCATCCCACTGGAAACAGTTGGGGGAGGCAGTATGGATCATGTCAGCATTCCGGATGACCAGGTAATTTCGATCGACGACGTCGCGCCGGGAGTTCGCGGGCTGCGCGTTGCTTTTGTGAATGTGTTTGCCGTGACGCACGCGGATGGGAGCTGGACCCTGATCGACGCGGCTCTGCCGTTTTCTGCGGGTCTGATACGCCGTTGGGCGGAGTCTCATTTCGTTTCCGCGCCAAATGCGATCATGCTGACGCATGGGCACTTCGACCATGTGAGCGCGGCGGAGGAGCTGGCCGAGCAGTGGGACGTGCCCATCTACGCCCATCCGTTGGAATTTCCATACCTGATGGGGGAGAAGGAATATCCGGCGCCAAATGTGGGAGCGGGCGGGGGGCTGATGACGCTGCTCTCGCCCCTCTATCCCAAGGGGCCAATCAACGTCGGAAAGCAACTGCGAAGTCTGCCGGTGGCGGCGAGCGGCCCGACGGCAATGGTTGAGCTGCCGGGTTGGGAGTTGGTGCCCACACCGGGGCATACCCCAGGACACGTCTCGTTCTTTCGCTCGTCCGATGGGGTCTTGCTGGTAGGCGATGCGTTCTGCACGACCAAGCCGGAGTCGTTCTTTGAAGCAGCGCTGGTGCAGCAGCCTGAACTGCACGGGCCGCCAGCGTACTTCACGTCGGATTGGGATGCAGCGCGGCGTTCGGTCGAAAGGCTGTCGATGCTGGATGCTGCAGTGATTGCTCCTGGACATGGCAAGCCGCTGGCCGGGCCGGAGGTCGCCGCAGCCCTGCGCCAGTTGGCTGCGGAATTTGAACAGGTCGCGGTCCCGGAGAACAGAAGATAGGCGAAAGCCTCCGCGCGCGTGTTTACCTCGTTGGCCCCTTGACCTCACATCGGACTTTGTCTGGCCATGTCGGAACGCGAGTATCACTTCGACCAAACCCGGACAGTACAGAGGTCTAGGGCCGGCGAGCCAGACTATGCCTGTGATTTTCTACGAACGATGGCGAATGAAAAAACACCGGCACCGGTTGCGAGCAGAAGCACGGTGGAGGGCTCCGGAACCGATGTGTCAACGGCTTCGTAGATGTATTCCTGCGCTCCGCTGACCCACGCGAAGTCACCCGCGGCATTCAAAACGACCTTATCTCCGGAACCATATTGCAGGAAGGCGAGGTCGGACATGGGGCCGGTATAAAGTCCATGGGGATCGCCGTTGGCGTTGTAGGAGCTCCCAAAGCCCATGCGGCCGTTATTGCAGACGGAGTGGAAGACGGAGAACCCGGAGGGGGTTGAGGGGCAGGCGGTGCCGTTGTCCCAATCGAGGTTGGGAGCGATATCTACGTTAGTCGCGGCGACAGCCACTCCGTCCGCGTAGGTGGTGTAGCAGGAGCCACCCGGAGAGCCACAGAATACGCCATTATCGGTGACGACCTGCCCGGCTTTGTCTATGCCGTAGATGGTGTTGTAATTCGCGTTGCCGAGGTTGTAGATAGTGTAGGTGTCTGCATGAGCACAGGGTGAGGCGCAGAGCAGGATCAGAGTCAAGGGGGCAATGGCGCCCGAGAACCAGACGGAGAAGTGTTTCATATGCGGTACCCACCTTTGAGAGCTCTGATGCGTCGTTCGTCTACGAGGCCCATAGTACAAGCAATTATCGCCTGCGCGGAGACATACGGGTGAGAATTCAGATACAACCAACGGGGGAGGCCGAGCGCCGCAAGACAATAACGAGATAGCCTTCGTTGTCGCTGATGCATGCGGCGTCAAGCAATTCGTAAGAGACACGGAGGGTTTTTCTAGCTGAGAAGGACTCATTCTTCGACGAGACCAACAGCAGATCCCCTATAGGTGCTGATAACCACAAAGCAGGCAAGAACGAAAACATCCGGGAGGCGGTTGTGAGGAATCCCTAGCGCATCAGTTGGTGATAAATGGCCGCCGTCTCATGATCGAAGCAGCAAAAGATAACGCGTTCGACACCGCTCGCGTCGGCGAGTTCCTGGATGACACGGACGGCGATTTCGGCCGCGCGCTGGCGGGGAAAGCCATAGACACCCGTGGAGATGGCCGGAAAGGCGATGGTCCTTACATCATGCGCGGTGGAGAGCTCAAGGCAGCGGCGGTAGCAGGAGGAGAGTTTGTCGTCCTCTCCATGCTGCCCATCGCGCCACACTGGACCTACGGCGTGGAAAACCCATTTAGCGGGAAGCTGGAAGCCGGGGGTGGCTTTCGCATCCCCAGTGGGGCAGCCGCCCAGCGCAAGGCTGGCCTTCATGAGCTCTGGGCCGGCGGCACGATGGATGGCGCCATCCACCCCGCCGCCTCCACTAAGTGCGGTGTTCGCAGCGTTTACGATGGCGTCGACCGCCAGTCGGGTGATGTCTCCGTGGACGATTTCAATCTTGCTCATGCGTTTTCTCCGCTGCATTTGCTGCAGGTTGGATGCGCCACGACGCGGGCTTCGCCTGCATCTTTCACGCCGTAGTA
>JALYVA010000180.1 GCA_030853485.1 Acidobacteriota bacterium | reverse complement strand
TCTCACCCGCTCAGCCGCCCGTAGCCTCAGAAGCATCCAGAAACAGCCAGCAAGAATCCGGAGTTACTTCCAGCAAAAGAACGTAACCTATGCCGCGTAGCAATACTGGAGGGCCGGATCAATAGCGCTCAGAATGGCTATGCCGCCAGCTCATTCCACTAGAACTAGGGTCGGAAGAGAAGATCGGTTCCGTGGATAGGATACAGCTGATCATTTGACAAAAAGGTCACAACGGGGCTGTCAGCACCCTTCCTAACTTCAGATCATTTCTTGCACCATGATGCTTTTCAAGCAGGCCTAGTTCGAAGAGGAGTTCGAGTGTGGAAGAGTGGATGGTGTCGCCACGGAAGTGCGAAAGAAGTCTTTGTGCTTCTCGAGCACGGTCACGGGGATGGCTGCCCGGGCGAGCAGGAAGACGGGCATAATGCCGGGTGGGCCTCCGCCGATTGATGCAGCAGGTGGCGGGAGTGCGATGTTTAGAGGCTATGGGCCCTTGGGATCAGGGCAGCAAAGGATGTGAGGTCAAAAAGTTCGCCCTGCGATGAGTTGAGCCGCCTTACAGTTGGATTGATGTTTCGATGTTCAGGATGCGGAGCCAGTCAGTGGGGTTGTGGGCGAGGTGGTCGGGGACAGCGGGTGGTAGAGAATGAGGCTTGAAGCCGAAGGTGCAGCCGACGCTGCGTGCGCCGCAGCTTTTGGCGGTTAGGATGTCCACGTCGGTGTCGCCGATCATGACGCATTCGGCTGGCATAATGTTGCAGCCGGCACAGTCGGAAGCTTCGGCGATGAGGAAGAGCAGGCCGTGAGGATCGGGCTTTTTGGTATGGAAGCTGTCGCCGCCGTAGTTCTGAAAGAGGAAGCGAGAGATATTGAAGTGATCGCAAATAGCACGCGACGGATTGACAGCCTTATTGGTGAGTACCGCCATGAGGGTAGTGGGATGCGCGGCGCGGATGGCTTCGAGCGACTCCAAGACGCCAGCGTATAGAAACGTATAGTCGAGCTTGTGAACGCGGTAGTAGGCAAGAAAAAATGTAAGCGCTTCGGTTACATAGTGATCGTCGTGGACGTCGCCTTCTGGGTCGCCGATTGCGCGGCGGACGAGCATTGAAGCACCATCCCCGATGTAGTTGGAGATGACGGCTTCGGGGAGCTCGGGTTTGCCGAGATGGGTGAGGGTGGCGTTCACGGAGTTGCAGAGGTCTCGGCGAGAATCGATGAGCGTGCCATCGAGATCGAAGACAAGAAGGCGCGGGGTGCGGGGCGGCGGCATCATTCAAGGGTAGTCGACAGAGTTCATATAGAGTTCCGGGAGTGCCTTCCGGATGCTGGCTTGCGCGGCGGAAGCTCATCTCTATTCTTTTAGAACAGCAGCATGGACAGCGAATGCGAAAGGCCTTTTGGCCTACTTGATCTGGATGTCGCCCGAGCCTGTGTTGGCGCGAATGGTGGGACCTCCGCCATTTACAATACCTTGGATATGATGGCGATTGAGGCTGCCCTGCATGGTGAGGGGTTGCACGACATTGATACTGCCGGATCCGGTGTCGACATCCACGTTGAACCGGGCGCTTCCTACGCCTAGTCGGATGGACCCGCTGCCAGTGCTGATGCGCCAGTCGGACGTGGGGTTGCCTTCGATCTCGATATCGCCTGAGCCGGTGCTGGCTCTGAGACCGCCGGATACTCCACGAAGCCGAATGGTGCCGCTGCCGGTCTCGGCTTTGACATCGCCCGGACCGGACTGCTCCAGATCTACATCTCCGGACCCAGTTCCGAGGGTAGCGGGGCCGCGGATGCCGTGGACGTGCACGGACCCGGACCCGGTTTGCGCCTTGATGGAAGCGCCTACATCTTCGGCATCAAGGTCGCCAGATCCGGTAACGGCGGTGATGCTGGAGGGGCGGGGCA
Source organism: Acidobacteriota bacterium (assembly GCA_030853485.1). Taxonomy (GTDB): domain Bacteria; phylum Acidobacteriota; class Terriglobia; order Terriglobales; family Acidobacteriaceae; genus Edaphobacter. Next base: position 29,133 of record JALYVA010000180.1, on the reverse strand, counting down.
GGGTTATGTCGTAGTCGATGCTGATATTGCGAAAGAGATCATTGTGGCGTTCGCCGACGGTGATATCGCTGCCGTTCTGGACGATCGGGGGACTGTCGACGATCTGCTGGACGCGGTTGTCGCGACCGCCGCCGAACCAGACCTGGTTGGCGTGAACGTGGCCGACCACGTGAACCTGATTGTCGGATCCGGGACGGAGGTGAATGTAACCCGAGCCGGTGGTGACGGAGATGTTGGGCGAGGAGCTGACATTGAGTGTGCGGTCAAATGTCGCGTCCGACGCGTAGGCGGCCGACGTTGCGAAGGCGAAGCATGTAGCAAGGGCGAAGATTCGGAAGTTCATAGTGGTCCTTCTTTCGAGCCGGCCTGGTGTGCTTTCGACCGTAGCCTTTTATGTTTCAAAGAACTATGTGCGGCCTGTGGACACTACTGCTGCAGAATGACGGTGTCGCCCGGATTAAGGCCGGCGAGCACTTCAGTTTTAGTGCCATTGGAGATGCCAGCCTTAATCGATACCAGGCGGCGCCCTTTTTTGGCCTTGGAATCGGGGACCTCGACCGAGGCGTTACGGTCTTTGTCATAAAGTACGGCCTGTTCGGGAACGGTAAGAACATTCTTATGCTCGTCGAGAATGATTTCGGCGTTAGCGGTCATGTTCGCTTTGAGCACCCCGCCGGGGTTGTCGATCGACACGCGAACCTCGAAAGTCGTGACGTTGTCTTTTTCCACGCCGAGGGGGGCAATTTTTGTGACTTTGCCGAGAAAGGTTTTGTCCTTGAAGGACTCAACCTTGATCCGGGCTGGCTGACCAAGATAAACCTTGCCGATATCGGACTCGTCGACTTTGCCTTGTACGTAAACCTGGGTGGTATCGCCGATTGTCATGACGAGGGTAGCGGTGGAGCCGAGGACGAGAATGGAGCTGACGGCATCGCCGATCTCAACGTCGCGCGAGAGGATAGTGCCCTCCATGGGAGAGGTAACTGTGGTGTAACCAAGCTGCTCTTCCAGTTGTTTGAGCGAAGCCTGGGCCTGCGTGACCTGCGCCTGAGCCTGGCGCAGCTTGGAGTTATCGACTGTGATCTGCGCCAGGGCTTTGTCGCGTGTATTGGATGCAAAAAGGTATTTTTGTTCGGCGTCGTCCAGTGCCTGCTGGGAGACCACACCCTCTTTAGACATCTGTAGCGCGCGGTCGTAGGTGTGCTTGTACATGGGAAGATCGGGGGCCTCGGCATTGACCTTGTCGTAGTCGATGGCTGCGGCCGCGGCGTGGGCGTTGGACTCTGCGGCGGTGAGCTGGGCCTTTTGGGCGGCGACCTGATCGAGGATCTCCTGCTGGTCGAGCTGGGCGAGCACCTGGCCCTGGTGGACGTGGGCGTTAATGTCGGTGTCCAGTCGAGTGACGATCCCAGAGGCTTTAGATTTGACTTCTACCTTGGTGATGGGTTGGACTTTGCCGGTTGCGACAACGGAGCGGGCGATGTCTGCGCGCTCGGCCTTGGCTAGCTGGGAGGGCTCGAACTTCGTTGTATTGCCTCGTGCGGCTGCGGCGATGCCGAGGATAATGGCTGCAACGAGGACCGTGACGCCACCCCAGATCCAGAGTTTCCGCTTGCTTTTTCGCTGTGTCGCCAAGGCAATGCTCCCGGTGGTGCCGATTGTGAGGCGTCCTGGAGTGTGGTTACGCAGAGAGGTGCTGCGTGGTTCCGTTGTGGTGGAAGAAAGTTGTTGCTGGATGCGCGCGCGGCATTCCTGCTCATCTCGGACGGCTTCCGAGGAGCATGAGAGCAAGGGCCAAAGTAGAGAGGTTCAGGCGTATTTGCGTAGTACGCCAAGGACCTTTCCCTGGATGGTGACGTTGGCGGCGGGAGCGTAGATGGGAGCCATTTCGGTGTTCGAGGGCTGCAGGCGAACCATGGCACCTTCGCGGTAGAAGCGTTTGAGGGTGGCGTCGGAGCCGTCGATCAGGGCGACGATGATTTCACCTTCCCGCGCCGTGCGAGTACGTTCAACCAGAACATAATCGCCGGAGACGATGTGCTCATCGCGCATCGAGTCGCCGCGAACCTCAAGAGCGAAGACTTCGCGGTTGCCGATGATGTCGCCCAGAGAGATGCTTTCCGCGGTTTCGATGGCTTCCACGGGCTTGCCGGCAGCAATGCGTCCCAGCAGAGGAAGGCGCTCGGAGCCCTTCTTGCTTCGGGCTGGAAGCACCTCGATGGAGCGGCTGCGGTTGTGGGCGCGCTGGAGAAGACCCTTGCTCTGCAGGTTGCTTACGTGTTTGTGCACCGTGGCTAGGGAACTGAGGCCTAGTCCGCTGGCGATCTCTTCGAATGAAGGAGAGTAGCCGTTCTTCTGGGTAAAGGTAGCGAGGAAGTCGAGAACCTCTTTTTGGCGCCGCGTGATAGCCATGCGCCTCATTCTAGCGAATAAAAAGCGAATTGCAAGCGCAAAAAAGCGACTCTCTGCGGGCCTTAGTTTTCCGTCGTGCCGAAATGGGTAAAGGTCGGCACGACCCTCCAGGTCAAGAAAGTGAACCAGGCAGACAGATCAATTCCCATTTTGAAATTTGATGTGCAAAATGTTGCAGAGAAGTCTTGTCAACGCGGCGCAGATGAACCAAGGTAATTACACACCAGCCGAACTGGTAACGAGTACCGCGGCGAAATGATGACGTACGATGCGAGGGGCTATATGCGGGTATTGATTGTGGAAGACGATGCGGCGTTGGGATTATTTCTGCAGAAGGGTCTGAAGCTGGAAGGCCACGAGGTCACCTGGGTGGGAGATGGAGAGGCTGCGTTGGACCATGCGGCGCAACAGCGGCCGGATTTGATGGTGCTCGATCTCAGTTTGCCGCGCAAGGACGGCGTCGAGGTCCTGGAGGAGATGAACGGACGATTCGACGACATGGCGGTCCTCGTGTTGACCGGTCGTAGCCAGGTGGAGGAGCGGGTGAAGTGTCTTAATCTGGGTGCCGATGACTGCCTGCTAAAGCCTTTCAGCTTTCATGAACTGACGGCTCGCTGCCGGGCGCTATTGCGACGCAGAGAACAGTTTGCCGATCCGGTGCTGCGCCATGGGGATGTGGAACTGAATCGGATGGACCGCAAGGTAACCCGTGCTGGTCGCACAGTGGAACTGACGGTCAAGGAGTTTTCGCTTCTTGAATTTCTGATGATGCGTCGGGGGCAGAGCTGCAGCCGGAGTGAGCTGTTGCGAGAAGTGTGGCAAATGTCTCCTGACGCGGGGACGAATGTGGTGGATGTGTACGTGAACTACGTTCGAAGGAAACTGGCCGTCCTGGGTGTAGATGGAGACGTGCTTACGTCGGCGATCGAAACTGTGCGTGGCGAGGGATACCGCATGGGTGGGGCCCCGAGGGGTTCGACAGCTGTGATGCAGTATGCCGGGGGAGCGGCTTTGGCAGGTGCATAACCTTTGTGTGGCAGATGACGTGAGCTTCGCGGAACAGATAGATGTTGCGTTGCATGACATCTGTCAGCCGCTGACGGTTTTGCAGTGCAGGCTGGCCATGGGAGAACTCATTGGAGAGCCGGATTCGATGCGAGAGGCGATCCGTGAAGCGTTAAAAGAATGTGCACGGTTGAACGTTACCGTGGAAAAGATGCGAAAGACCTTGGAGCAGATGGTAGAGCAGAAAGAGAAGAGGAAAGCGAGATGAGTATGAACACGGAACGAAATATCGCTTCACACGATAGTTTGGTCGATACGGCGGCGAGCCGTACGGTGGTTCTGGCTAGCGCAGATGCGGGTTTGCGGCACAGACTCCGCACCTCGCTGACAGGCTTGCGATGGCAGGTACGGGAGGCCTCGGGTGGTGCGGAGGCCATGGCGCAGTTGGAAGACGCGCGCTCAGAGGCGCTGCTGGTCGATAGCTGGCTGCCGGACCTCGAAGTGGGTGAATTTTCCAGCGTGATCCGGATGATGTATCCCTCAATGGAGCTGCTGCGTTTGGACGGAGGCGCAGATGGCGGAGCCCGGAGCCCGCGGCGGAATGAGCTGCTGCACGCGCTGCGCGAGGCACAGAAGGCTCCGCAGAACGATACGGCGGCTTGGGCGGCGGCACCGGTTTCAGTGCCGTTGGCCTTTGGCACTGCAGGCCGCGCTCTGGTGCGTCCCAACGCGGAACAGCGCGTGGTGCGCCCGAATGCGGAAGCGCGGCCAGAGCATGCGGCGGCGGAAGAACGGCTGGTGCGTCCTGCGACCGATGAGCGGCAAGCTGTCAGACGGGAAGAATGGCAGGAAATGGGTGAGGAGCTGCGGAACCAGTCAACAGCTCGGGCCGCGCAGGCTCGGGCCGTGCCGGCACGATCTGTTGTCAAACCCACGCCCTTGCTGCCGGAGATGGTCGGCGCGAGTGAGCCAATGCAGGAACTCGCGCGGTTGATTCGTCTGGTTGCGCCGCGGACCACAACCGTTTTAATTGAAGGTGAGACGGGTACAGGAAAAGAGGTGGTCGCCAAGGCAGTGCATCGCTTAAGTGACCGGGCAGGGAAATCATTTACGGTACTGAACTGCGCAGCCATACCTGAGGCGCTGCTAGAGGCGGAGTTGTTTGGGCACACGCGAGGAGCGTTTACCGGAGCAGTGCAGTCGCGCACCGGACGAATCGAAGCGGCGCATGGCGGAACGCTCTTTCTTGACGAGATCGGAGAGATGCCGATGGCGTTGCAGGCCAAAATGCTGCGCTTTCTTGAGTGCGGAGAACTGCAGCGGGTGGGAGATAACGAAACGGTGCGGGTGGATGTGCGGGTGATCGCTGCAACACACCAGCCTCTGGAAAAGCTCGCTTCGGCAAACGGCGCGGAACGAACGTTTCGGCTGGACCTTTATCACAGGCTTGCAGTATTTCCGGTGGAGGTACCTGCACTGCGGGAAAGGATGGACGACCTAGGTTTGCTGACTGAACACATTCTCGAGCAAATGGGACAAGACGCGCCACGCAAGCGCTTGAGTGCGGCAGGGATGGAAAAGCTGCAGGAATACCACTGGCCAGGCAACGTGCGTGAACTGATGCATGTCCTCGAACGCGGCGCGATTCTTTCCGGAGACCGGATGGAGATCGGCGCGGAAGATATTCGGCTGCGGCGCGCGACGCGCGGTTGAGCTCGCAGAGTGGCGCGAACGTGGATAAGAGCGCTCTCATCTGAGGGCGCTTTTGTTTGGCCGAAAGACTGCATGAGTGGAGGTGTGGAGGTGGCGCGAGATGCAGATAGCAACAGCAATGAGCGATGCGCTGGGACAGTACCTGGACCTGACAAGCCAGCAGATGCAGTTGACGGCGAGCAATATGGCCAATGTTGATACGCCCGGATACAAGACCCGCGGCATTGATTTCGAGCAGGAGTTTGCCAGCCAACTCAGCAATAAGGACGGCATGTTTGGGCTGGACGGGGCACAGGGTTCGGTCCAGGAGGTCGATGGGCTTGTGGCGCGGCCCGATGGGAACAATGTTTCGATGGACCGCGAGGGTCTACAGCTGGCCAAGACGCAGTTGCAGTTTCGGCTGGGAGAGCAGTTGTTGAAACACGAATTCGCGAACGTGATGAGCGCGATACACATGGATGGGAAATAATCATGAATCTTTTTGGGGTTATGGATGTAAGCGGTTCGGCCTTACGGGCAGAGCGGGTGCGAGCGGAAGTGGTCGCCTCAAACATGGCGAATGCAGAGACGACGCGAACTCCTGATGGAGGTCCCTACCACAGGCATCATGTGGTGTTTGAAGCCGACGGCGGTGGAAGTTTTCAGGCTTCTCTGAATGAGGAGATGAGTGCTGGCGGCGGGCTGGCAGGGGGTTTCAAGAGGACTTTGGGTGTGGGCGGGTTTGGGAGCGGCTTCGGCGCTGGACTGACCGCCAACAATACGACGCCGGGCGGCGTATCTGTAGGTGCCGTCATCAGCGATGCGAGCGCGCCGCTGAGGCGCTATGACCCGCAGCATCCCGATGCGGGTCCCGATGGGTTCGTCGCCTATCCAGATATCAACCCATTGACCGAGATGGTGGATCTTATGGGCGCTACACGATCGTATGGAATGAATGCTTCGGCGATTACAGCGGAGAAGGGGATGTTTAACTCTTCGCTCGACCTTTTAAAATAGCACGATTTGGGACGTTAACTAGGAGGAACCGTGGTTGGCATACCGGGAAGTTCAGTTTTGATGAGTGGTTTGAATGTGGGGAGACTGGACGACGGTTTCCTCAGTGATGCCGGAGTTGCGGCTTCGAGCTCGGCTGGAGGGGCAGGGGTTCCGTTCGCTGGGATGCTGCGGTCCATGGTGCAGCAGACCGGCTCGCTTGACAGGAAAGCGAGCCAGGCTGTGACAGGTCTGTTGAACGGGTCGGGGGTGGAGGTACATGACGCGATGATTGCGACGCAGAAGGCAGACATGGCATTTGAGCTTGCGTTGCAGGTCAGGAATAAAGCAGTAGGCGCATACCAACAGATGATGGGCATGCAGTTTTAAAGCTTTCACATTCCACAGACAGTAGAAGAACGCTGAGGCGAAATGGCAGAGACAGAACAGGCAGACGGAGCAGGAATGCAGAGGGCCGGAAGGATAGGCGCTGCTGCCCCGAGTGGATCGCCGCTGGAAAAAGCGATGACGATGGCCGCGTCTGCGCAAGAGCGATTGAAAGCCATGCCGGCCGGGAAGCGCACATGGCTGATTGCGACGGCGGTATTTCTTGCGGTGATGTGCGCTGCCATGGTGTGGTTTGCCGGCCGGCCGGACTGGAAGGTTTTGTTCAGCGGCCTCGAGGAAAAAGATGTGCAGCAGGTCTCGCAGGAGCTGGCTGTTGCTGGAATCGCCTTTCAGACAACGGCCGACGGAACCGGCGTACAGGTGCCAGCGGACATGTTGGACAAGGCGCGGATGGAGGTAGCGACCAAGGGTATGCCGCAGACAGGACGGCTCGGCTTCGAGCTGTTCGACAAGCCGAACTGGGTAGGCAGCGAGTTTGATGAGCGCGTCAATTATCAGAGGGCGCTAGAAGGAGAACTTGAGCACACGATTGGAACGCTAGGTGTGGTGAAGTCGGCGAGGGTGCACCTTGTTCTACCGCAACCTTCCTTATTTGCGGCCGAAGAGAAAGCCGCCAAGGCTTCGGTCGTGCTGAAGCTGAAGCGAGCCTCACTGGGCCAGGAACAAATGGATGCTATCCGCAGCCTGGTAGCTGGTTCGGTGGAGAATCTAAACGCCGATCAGGTGACACTGGTCGATGCCGATGGAAGAGTGAACTTCAAACAACGTTCCAGCAATGCTGCCGAAGCCGACGCGGAACAGCTTATGGAAAACAAACTGGTCGCCATGCTGGAGCCTCTCGCGGGGCGAGACAATGTGCGAGCCACGGTGAACGTGAGCTATGACGAGGGAAGCGAAGAACGAACAGACGAAGTTTATGATCCGACCGAAGTAGCTACACTGACAATGCAAAAAAGTGAACAGGTCTCGAGTCCAAAGGTGCAGCCGTCCGGAGTTCCGGGAACAGCGAGTAACTCTCCTGGAGGCGCTCCTGCAGGAGCTGTCGCGGGCTCACAGGCTGCCGCTGCACCAGGAACTCCGCCGCTGTTACAAAAGCAGGCGCTGCCCGTGTATCCGCAGCAAGGTGCAACGGCGGACCAAAGTTTGAGGGAAGAAAATGGCACCTATGGAGTTACAAAACATCTGGTGCACACCGAACAAGGTCCAGGGCGGGTTCGTCGATTGTCTGCAGCGGTCGTCGTCAACGACCGGAGTATGGCTCAAGGGGCAGGCAAGCTGGAACACATTGTGTGGGCCCCGCGAACTCCTGAGGAGATGCATCGCTTGGAGGAACTTGCGCAGGCCGCGGTCGGATTCGATGCACGGCGTGGCGATCAGGTTGTAATCCAAAACGTGAGCTTCAGCACGAACGCACCTGAGCTAAAGCCGGCGGCAATGGACCGAGCATTGGATGGCGCGCGGGGTTTGATGCGGAGCCAGCCTGGTCTGATGCGAACAGCAGTTTTCGGATTTTGCTGCGTGCTTCTGGTTCTGTTTGTCCTGCGACCTGTAGCCAGGCAGATGACTGCGACGTTAGGCGAGCCCATGTTCCTGGCCGCCGGAACAGCGGGAGCAGAGGCGGGTTTTAATGATGGCTTCTCTGTGCAGGAAGAGCGGAAACTGCAATCTGCCAATGAGCAGGAAGAGGTGCTACTTCCGCGAATGAGAACCAAGGCACAGCAGTTGCAGCATGGAATTTTCGAGCATGTGTCTGATCATATCCGGCGAGAACCAGGGCAGAGTACACGATTGATTGAGGCATGGATTGGGTCGTCTGAGGAGGCAATGTGATGGGAACAGCAATGCAGATGCCAGGTGCAGAGGCTACGCGGCAGAATCCGCTGCTGCTGACTCCTGAGGCAGGGTTTGTAGCTGCGGAGATCTCGGGTTTGCGCAAGGCGGCAATCCTGATGGTCGCTATCGGTGACGAGTTGGCGAAGTTACTGTTCCTGAGTTTGTCCGAAAGGGACGTCCGGCGCGTATCCGAAGAAATTACTCGGCTCGGCAATGTCTCTGCGGAGCAGTTGACGCAGGTTCTGACTGAGTTTTATGGACTTCTAGAGACACAGCAATATATGGTTCGCGGCGGTCCCGATTACGCTTTGCGACTGCTTACCGAAGCGTTCGGACCGGCACGGGCTGAGGAATTACTCACGCAGGCGAAGAAGATTCGCGAGAGTTCAAGCGGCGATATGGCGATGCTGCAGAATCTCGACCCGCAGCACCTGAGCAAGTTTCTTGAGAACGAACACTCGCAGACCATCGCTCTTGTGCTTGCGCATCTGGATGCAAAACGCGGCTCTGCGGTGTTGATGAACCTGCAGGGCGACATGCGGGTGGACGTTGTGAGGCGGCTCGCACAGATGAGGCAATTCTCTCCAGAGATGGCCCAGACGGTTGCCATGGCTTTGCACAAGCGAATGGAGAAGATGGGGTCAAGCGGAAGAAAATCCTACTCGGGATTCAAAGCCGTAGCGGAGTTGTTGAATCGGCTTGACCAGACTGAAAGCAAGGTAATTCTTGAGGATATTGAACAGGATGAACCCAAGGTGGCGATCGGAATACGTGAGCTCATGTTCACGTTCGAAGACTTCTTGACGGTTCCCGCAGAGAGCATTCGCGAGTTTGTGGGTGCGGCGGACAAGAAGGTGCTTGCGATGGCATTGAAGGGCGGCAAGGAAAATATTAAGGCGCACTTGTTCAAGGCGATGAGTTCGCGCGCCGTAGAGATGCTGAAAGAGGACATGGACGTGATGGGACCTGTGCGGATGAGAGATGTAGGAGCAGCGCAACAGGAACTGCTTACGCTAGCGAGGCAACTCGAGAGTGAAGGACGGATGATTCTGAAGATGGAGGTGGATGATGATCTTGCCATCTGAGCCCACTCTTGACACGTCTGTCTCAGCCAGCATTCCAAGTGCGTCTAGTGGCACGGCAGTTATGGGTACTGCGGATGCCGCTGCTCTACCCGCGCTCTTGATGGAAAAGACAAATAGAAGCGTTGCGCGCCTGGAATTCTATTCCATGGACCAACCCGCCATCCCCACGCAAATGGGCGTGGATGTCCAGAGTGGGAAGGAAGCTCTTCTTCTAGAACAGCTGGAGGCGCTGACTTACCAGCTGCGATCGGAGGCTGCGGAGATGCCAGCTCGCCTTGAAGAGGCGCGCCGATCAACTCGGGAGGAATCCGATCGGGAGTGGGAGCAGCGGCTCGAAGTATTGGCTAAGGCAGAACGGATGCGCACTGTGGATTTTTCGGATCTGTTCCAGCGGGAGCGCAATAAGTACTTTGCCGCAGTGGAAGCTGAAGTGGTTAAGCTGTCGCTCGCCATCGCGGAGCGTGTTCTCCATCGTGAGACAAAACTCGATCCACTTCTGCTAACGGGTGTGGTGCGGGTGGCACTCTCGAAGATTGCCGAAGACAGTACGAGTGTTCTTCGAATACCAAAAGCAGATTTGGCAAAGTGGAGAGCCAATATCGCCGAGGCGCAGCATCCCGAGCTGCGATTGGTCGGAGATGAGGTCTTGCAAGCGGGTGAGTGCGTACTCGAGACCGACGTCGGAAGAGTGGAATTGGGTATAGCAGCACAATTGCAGGAAATCGAAAGAGGTTTTTTTGACTTGTTGCAGCAGAGGCCATCGTGATGCCCGAAATCCAAGTTGGTGCTGAGGCGAGCATTGCGCCGTACCTAAGGCAGCTTAGTCAGCGCCCAGCGTGGCGCTGGAGTGGACGGGTGGTGGAAGCAAACGGCCAGACCATTGAGTCCGAAGGCCCGCTCTGCTCGGTGGGCGAGTGCTGCGAGGTCATGGGCAGCAATGGTGAACGGCATCGCGCGGAGGTAATTGGTTTCCGTGGAAGGCATGTGCTCGCGATGCCTTTGACCAACACCCAGGGGATTCGGTACGGCGACACTGTGCTGGCCATGGGAGTGCCGCCGGCCGTCGGTGTTGGTCAAGAGATGATGGGCAGAATCGTGGATGCGCTTGGAGGGCCACTCGATGGACTGCCGGCGCCGCGAGCCGAGATGACCTGGCCGGTCGATGGAAGTGCACCGCACCCGATGGAACGTGAGCAGATCACGGAGCCGCTGCAGACAGGCATACGAGTGCTCGACGGACTGCTGACGGTCGGACGAGGACAGCGCGTGGGTATCTTTGGCGGGTCGGGAGTCGGGAAGAGCACCCTGATAGGTATGATGACGCGGAATACTGCGGCTGACATTACCGTGGTCGGGCTAGTGGGAGAGCGAGGAAGGGAGGTGCGAGAGTTCGTCGAGGATTCGCTTGGCGAAGAGGGGCGTAGGCGATCGGTAGTGCTTGTGTCTACCTCTGACCAAAGTCCACTGTTGCGCATGCGGGCGGCAATGGCTGCCACTTCGGTTGCAGAGTTCTATGCATCTCAGGGCAAACACGTCCTGCTGGTGCTGGACTCACTAACACGATATGCGATGGCCGCGAGAGAACTAGGACTCGCAGCGGGAGAGCCTCCAGCAAGTAAGGGTTACACGCCTTCCGTGTTTACTCGCCTGGCTAAGCTTGTGGAGAGAGCGGGCAATTTCCGATGCGGCAGTATCACTGCTTTCTATACGGTGTTGATGGAAGGGGACGACCAGCAGGATCCGATTGTAGATTCCGTGCGATCGCTGCTGGATGGCCATGTTGTCCTTTCGCGTTCGATGGCATCGGCTGGATGGTATCCCCCGGTCAATGTGCTCGATTCGCTGAGCCGGCTAATGCCCTCTGTGACCGCGCCGGAGCACAAGCAAAAAGCCGCGTCCATGAGACGGCTTCTTGCGGCTCATGCACGATCAGAGGACCTGATCCGGATCGGCGCTTACAAGGCGGGAACAGATGAAGACCTGGACCGCGCCGTGCGAGGTATGGCCACAATGCGGAGCTTTCTGGAGCAGGGGAGCAGTGAGTGCCCGACTATTGCGGACAGCATCGCACGTCTGAATGAGATGGAGCTATGACTACTGCCGGCAAACTTGAAAGTCTGCAGCGCCTGGTGACACTGTACGCCGTCGTGGAACAAATGCATTCGGTCGAATTACAGCGAATGACGGCCGCGGTAAGGGAGGCAGAACAGGCGATTCGCCTTGAGCGGGATGTTGCGCACGCCGCCCAAAGCAACGGACGCGATGCGCTGGTTTTGGGTGATTCCCTCGGCCGGGTGGTTGCGGAGACCCATCAGGGCGCCGCGTCCCTGCAGCAGGGGCGTATCGAACAAGTGCGGCAGAAGCGTGAAGAGATGAACGAAACTGCCATGGAGCAGTATGTGGCGAGCCGCCTAAAGCGGGAGCAGATGAAGCGTGTGCTCGACGAGATGGCATGTCGCAGAGATATGGAAGAAAACCGGCGGAAGCAGGCTGCCTCAGACGATCGCTTTCTAGCCAGACGGCGATGGAGCGATACGCACCAACAGAGTCTTGCTGCGAAACAGATAAAAATATCCTAATCGCGGGAAATTTTATTTTGGCAATCGAAATGCAAGCATATGGACCGAGCGAGGAGTCAAGATGATGAGCGCAGCGAACTTGATAGCAGTATCGGCGAATCAAGCTGACATTCCTTCCGGTGCGAACCGAAGCCACGCGGATGCTGCTTCCTTCGCCATGAGCTTTGATCAAGGAGTAACGGCCCGCGACACACTGCAGGCCCGCGGTACGGATGCTGCGGGCCTGGCCGGCATGCCTGTTTTATCGAACCGTATGCAGCCCCCGCTAAATAGCCCAAGCGGGCTGGGAATGCCGACGCACGTTAAGAACCTACTGCAAAGCGCGGCCCCTCAAGAAAACACGAAACCTAGCACTCCGAATCAGAAAGAAGCAGGTGTTGCGGTTACCTCTAAAATCGTCATCGAATCGGGAGCCAATGGTACAACAAACGCGTTTTCACCTCAGAATTCACTCGATGCGAGGGGCACGGCCGGGAAAATTTTTGGGCTTCCTGCAGCCGCGGATGTTGCCGCGCAAAAAGCCGTTAGTTCGGTGAAAGATGCTGCCACGCCGAGTGCCAACGCAGCCCCGGTCAGTACAAGGATTTCGGCGCACAACAAAGAGACCGCGGCGCAGAAACTGCGCGAAGATGTGCCGCTTCACAAAAAGGTAAAGCTCGAAGCGCCTGGGGCGGCTTCGAATCCAGGACAGAAGGTTTGCGACGTCACTGAGACTGCCGGAACCACTCCCGCGAGTGGCGCGGTAGTCGGACGAGACCTATCAGGTTTGAGTCCCGAGGGTGTAAGCCGATCATCCACTGTCGCCGATGAAGCTGGTTCTGAAACTCATGTAAAAAGTGGACCAGCAGCCCAAGTGCGTTTGAGGAAGGTCAACGCGGAGATCCCGAATTCCGTGAAAAATGATGGCAATACCGAACGCAATCCATCTGCGAATCCTCAGGTATCTCCGGCAGGTTCAGAGCTTGAGCGCGGCAAGATAGCCGGTACTTCGGTACCGGGCACAGAGGATGTGAACAAGGTGCAGAGTATCGGAGGACCTTTCGCCTCGTTTCTTCATCCAGCAGCCGTAGATCCTGCGGTCGCTTCGGGAACCTTGCTCTCCGGGGTGGCACAACCTCACACATCAGGCATTTTGTCCGGAGAGATGACTCACGCCCGAGAGTCTGCGGCACATGGGATCGGCTTGGCAGCAGGAATGGAAACCCCGTCCGGTCCGCAGGAAGGAGGTTTGTCGATCGGTTCTCCGCGCACGTTGGCTGCCACGCCTGCGGCTCTTGAAGTGGGAATCCAAAGCGGCGCACATGGCTGGGTAAAGGTGCGCGCCGAGGTGGGCGAAGCGGGTGCGGTAAACGCTTCGATTTCTTCCGGATCCGCGGTTGGGCAAGAGATGCTACATCGCGACCTGCCTAGCATAACTGCGTTTCTGCAGGCCGAAAAGGTGCACGTAGGTACTGTTGAAATTTACACGCCGGTGCCTCTAGCTGCGAATGACAGTAGTTTTGGCACGACTGCTGACGCTAGTCAGGAGCACCGAGGCCATGACGGCGGCGAACAGACCCAGCAAAATTCCGGGCGGCCTGCTTCGGGTACTGTGAGCCAGGGCGCCGCGTACGCAAGCGTGCCCGGCACTGCGGACGATGGCTTGCATGCTGCCGTTTCTCATTCTCTGGATGGATGCTGGTTGAGCGTCCGGGTTTGAGTAGTAGGTAATTTAAATTGGAAATCGATAAGGCAAAAGGAGAAATGATGGACGTTTCACAGTTGAGTTCAGTGATGTCTACAGGAGCTTCAGCAGCAGGCACTGTGGCTACGTCCCTTGCACATAAGGGCGGAGCTGCAAAACCTACAGCCAAGGCAACGTCAGCAACGGATACAAGCAATGCGAATGGTGCAGCTAGCGCTGCAGGTGGTTCATCGAACATAACGGCGAATGATTTCCTTACTTTGCTTGTAAGCGAGCTGAAAAATCAGGATCCGACCCAGCCGACGGACCCAAACCAGTACATCAGCCAGTTGGTAGGCGTGAACAGCTTGCAACAGCTGATTTCGATCAATAAGGGACTTACTTCAATCGAAACACCTGCGGGCGCCTCATCTCCCATCACAGCACCTGCTCAAAGCACAATAAAGCAGTAGATACGTAACAGCGTTGGCTAGCAGACAAATCGGGCGCGTTTGCATATGTGCTGGTACGTCCGCAGAGTTTAACGAAAGCTAACCCTCAACAAAAGGAGAAATTAAATGGGCAATTTTTCAATCGCGCTATCTGGATTGGAGGCCAATTCGGTGGCATTGAACACCATCGGCAACAATCTAGCCAATCTCAATACAACTGCCTACAAAGGCCGGACCACTGCGTTTGAGGATCTGTTTTATCAGCAGATTGGAGAGTCGGGATCGGGCGATGCCATCCAGGTCGGCGCCGGAACAAAGGTATCTGGAACGAGCACAAATTTCACCGAAGGTACCATTCTTCCGGACGCAACCGCAAATTCTTCGGACATGGCCTTGGCCGGGAATGGCTTCTTCGTTGTAAACCAGTCAGGTGTGCAGTCGTTGACTCGCGCAGGAAACTTTCAGTTGAGTTCCAACGGCAACCTGATCACTCAGGATGGACAGCAGGTGATGGGATATGCTGCGGTGAATGGAGTTGTCAACCAAAATTCCAGCCTGACACCGATCACAATCCCTGTGGGCGTCAATCAAGGGGCCCAGGCGACCCAGGACATCTCCTTGACCGCAAATCTGAACTCAAATGCTACAGTCGGAACGGCGTTTTCGTCGCCTGTGCAGGTGTACGATTCTCTAGGCCAAAGCCATCAGATCTCTGTCAGCTACACGAAAACCGGAACCAACACGTGGAGCTATTCTGTAGCGCTGCCTGCGGGAGACGCAACGGGGGTTCCTTCGAATAACACTGGAACACTAACTTTCGATTCATCGGGCAAGCTCGTCTCGCCTGCAGGAACCGTGAGCAACATCACATTTCCAGGACTCACGGATGGGGCGAGCGATCTAAGCTTCAATTGGAACCTGAATAACACCGCTGGAACTCCCACGATCTCTCAATTGGCGTCTGCTTCGACAAACACGGGCAGCTACCAGGATGGATTCAACAGCGGGGTATACCAGAGCTTCACTGCGGATGCCAATGGAATCATTACGGCGCAGTTCAGCAACGGGCGAACTTCTACGATTGGACAAATTGCGGTGGCGACGGTGGCCAATACCGCGGGTCTGATCGCGTCAGGGGGCAACAACTATAACACTTCGGCGGCTTCCGGGGCAGCAAGCATTGGAGTTGCAGGCGCCGGCGGACGCGGAACAATCGATGATGGCGCACTTGAACAATCGAATGTAAATATTTCAACAGAGTTTTCTAATCTGATTGTCGCGCAGAGGGCGTTTGAGGCCAACTCGAAAACGATCACTACTTTTGATACGGTGTCGCAAGATGTGCTGTCGATGATTCGGTAGACCAGCCAGGATTGGCTATTGCGGTGTGGCGTGTGAGATCCAAGTGTGGATCTCACCGGCCGCACCGCAATTACTGGTAGTTGCCGTTCCTTTACACATCAATTCCAGGTCGCACAGGAACTTAGGGTCGAACCTGAAGATTCCCTAATGAAGCATGAGGCGGAATGGCAGCCTGCTTGCATTTTCTCAGGTCATCATGGCTACCTCTCCTACAGCTCTCGCGGGTCCCCCCCCCGCCCCATCTACGAACCCACTTGCGGTCGCAGCCTCGTCCAGATTTCCCCTCGTTCCCGTCGTGCTGGCCGTTTTGGCGAGCGTTCTAGTCGCGCTACTGGTGATTGGTGGCGGTGTGTATTACCTGGCGCGCTCCGGACGTTTGCCTTTACCCGGAGCTGCGCCGCACAAAGCAGCGGCGGCTGTGCCCCCCCCTACCCATGTGATGAGCCTCGACCCCCTGCTGGTCAACTTAGCAGATGAGGGCGGCGGCTCCTACCTGAGAATTGCCGTTGCCCTTCGCGTGATGGATGCACCCGGACAAGCAGGCGCAGCGAAAGATGACAAGGCGAAAGGTGACAAAGGCACGAATGATGCCGCTGCGCCGGTGAGGGACACTCTGTTGTGCGTGCTTGGGAGGCAGACGGCGGACGAACTGCTGGCGAGTGACGGGAAAGAACACCTGAAAGCGGCGTTGAAGGGAGCACTGGCCGAGCACACCCCTGAGGTAAAGGTGGCGGACGTCTACTTTACGGATTTTCTGGTTCAGCGCTGATCGCATAAATGGATTTGACACGGAGATAACGATGACAAGTATCGAATTGGCGACGCGCAGCGCAGAGATTGTGAAGGCTGCGTCATTGCATATGACGAAGGTAGAACGCTCCGCACCTTGGATGATGCGAATAGAGGAACACCCCTCATGGCAAATGCTGGCGCGGTTAGAGGTCACGCTGCAGGTTGGGGTGGCGCTACATCGCTTCACAGTCAAAAATCTTTTGGCGCTCAAGGAGGGTCAGGTCATTGAGAGCCTCGCTCCGGCTACGGATGATGTCCCACTGAACATTGGGCACGTGCAACTCGGATGGAGCGAGTTCGAGGTGATGGATCAGAGAATGGCACTTAGGTTGACCAGACTGGGATAGTGTCTATGCCGCTGTGGGAAGAAGAGCTATTGAGAGCACATACGATGATGCGCAAACGAAATGACCGGAGTAATTGATGAGAGGTTTGCAGGGAATTCAGGAAGTCAATGTCCAGGAGACAGATCCTGAGCCGTTAGCGCAAAAGGGACTAGCGGGCTGGATTGTTGGTCTGGTACAGGGGCAATGGCCCGGCTTTAAGTCGCAGCAGAAGCAGATGCGGATTGTAGAGACGCTTTCGCTTGGGGGGAAGAGACAGCTAATGCTGATTGAGTGCGCTGGAGAAAGTTTTTTAGTTGGAGGTGGATTGGACAACGTGCACACGATCGTACGTGTACAGGGGCAGCGTCCAGCGGGTTCGACAAACGACGGGGTGCGTGAGTCATGCTGACAGTACGCAGAATGCGATGGCTTTGTCTCGCTTCGGTTATGGTCGTCTCCTCTGCACAGCCTGCACGCGGATTGCCGGAAGCACCTCGCGTTGTAACTCTGAACCAGGCGCGGGTGTCCCTCTCAGTAAGACCACATGCGAGCAGTACCGCAGCGGCGCAAAATGCAGTGAGTGGAGGATCCGGGTTCGTTTCTAATACCTCCAGGCGCAAGGCTGTTATAGGCAATCTTCTGACGCCCACTGGGGGGACGAAGAATGTTTCCATCGCGGCACAGTTGGAGGCACAAAAAAGTGTGCCATGGTCGATCGTCGTCGGACTAACTCTGTTGACACTGCTACCGGCTCTGCTCTTGTCCATGACACCGCTGGTCCGGCTTTTGGTTGTGTTTCACTTTTTGCGGCAAGCGTTGGGAACCCAGACCGCACCTTCAAACCAGATCCTCATGGGACTGGCACTGATGATGACCTGGTTTCTGATGCAGCCGGTCTTGCTCGAGGTAGAGCATACAGCGGTCGCGCCATATAGCGCGGGAACAATCAGTGGAGAACAGGCCCTCGATCTTGGCATTGCGCCAGTGAAACGGTACATGCTGCGTTATGCGCGGGAAAAAGACCTCGCTATCTTCGCTTCAGCCGGCATGACGTCGCGGCCGAACAGTAAGCAGGACCTGCCGATCCAGGTGGTGGTGCCGGCCTACATCTTGAGTGAATTGAAAGCGGGCTTTCAGATCGGCGCCGTTCTCTTTCTCCCGTTCCTGCTGGTGGACCTTGTAGTGGCCAGTGTGACCACTTCAATCGGCATGATGCAGCTTCCGCCAGTGGTTATTTCCACACCCCTAAAAATTCTGCTCTTTGTGATGGTTGATGGGTGGAGCCTGCTTGCGGATCAGTTGATCAAGAGTTTTTAGCCAGAGTACGAATGCGTGTGGGAGGCGGGAGACATGGGACCGGATCAGACGGTAGAAATCATGCGGAGGGTGCTTGTGGAGGCGATGTTGTTAAGCGCCCCCCTGTTGTTTACGGCTTGCGTGGTGAGCCTGGCAGTGAGTCTTCTTCAAACATTGACCAGTGTCCAGGAGCAGACACTGACTGCTGTGCCGAGACTCGTTGTTGTTTTCATCGTCATGCTGGCTGTGTTGCCGTGGATGGTGCATCGGCTGGTCGGCTTTACCGTGCATATGTTCACCGGTTTTCACAAATATCTGGGATAGAGGCGAATGTGAATCACGAGTTAAGTGGGCTGATCGAGAGTTGGCCGCAATATTTGACGGCAGCGGTACTGGTCATGGTACGCCTGAGCGGGCTAATGGTATTCGCTCCTGTCTTTTCTTCCCCGGCGATCGCTCCACGCATAAAGGCCGGCTTCGTCTTCGCCATGACGATTCTGCTTGCACCTGCAGTGGGGGCAGTGCCGGGCGCACGAGCTGTGCTCGATGGGCGAGGACTGCTCGGCGAGCTCGGCGTGGGTCTTCTGTTTGGCTTGTCTCTGATGCTGCTGAACGAAGCACTCACGTTTGCCGGTACGCTGCTTGGGCTTCAGTTCAGCTTTTCGCTCGTGAATTTGATGGACCCAAACACGATGATTGAATCTGCCGTTCTGGGCCAGATGTTGGGGGGGCTTGGAGTGCTGGTCATCATCGGCTCAGGATTGGATCGAAGTCTGATTGCAGCTGTGGTCAGGAGCTTCAGCGCGGTTCCGGTTGGACAAGCAGTGATCCAGGCGAAGACGGGCGTTGCACTCGCGATGATGGCCAGTGGGATATTCCTTGCGGGACTGCAGCTTGCTGCCCCTGTAATGGCGGCGGGAATGGCGATCGAGGTGACGATTGCATTAATTGCGAGGCTGTCACCACAACTGCCTGCGATGGTTGTGAGCATACCGCTGAAGACGATGGTGTCTTACGTGGTTCTGATTGCGAGTCTCGCGGTGTGGCCTGGATGGATTGAGCGGCACTTCGTCGCGCTTCTGGACGCTGCGGCAAAAATGCTGGTGAGAGCGTGACGAACAACGCGTGTTGGATCAGACGTACAAAGCAATGCAGCTCACTTTCTGCAACAGGAAGTTTCTATGGCGGATAAGGGCACAGAGCAGGCTACGCCGCTAAGGAAAAAGAAGGCTCGCGAAAAGGGTGATAACGTTCAAAGTCGCGAGTTGCTGTCCGCTATGGCGATGCTGGGAGGCGTTGTAATGTTTGGCGCGATGTCGAATAACTTCGTGTCGAGCTGGGGCAAGGTGTACGTGGAGAGTGTTCGGTCTGCGGCCGCGGCTGTCGGTGGAGTAGACGGGGCAGACCAACAACAGATTTGGAATACGGCGCTGCGAAGGATGCTGGCGCCTGCTCTGATGCCAGTTGGCCTGGTGATGGCAGCCAGCTTTGCTGGCGCTCTTATCTCGGGTGTGGCGCAGAGCGGAGGCATACAGATCCACCCAAACGCCATCGGGTTCAAGTTCTCGAAGTTAAATCCGGCCACGAACCTGGGAAATCTTGTGAGCTTGCGCTCGGCAACAAGGACTGTCAAATCTCTTGTACCAGCAGCTGTGATGGTGGTGCTTGGTTGGAGCGCGCTTAAGGCGTTGATGATGCCGTTTCCAGTGATGAGCTTGCTGCGTCTCCCGATGTCCTTTTCCGTCGCCTATAGATTGGCGCTCGACGCTGCTTGGCTAACGCTTGCCTGGTCAGCGTTGGACTACGCGATGGAGTGGAGGAGTTGGAACCAGCGGCTGAAGATGAGCAAACAGGAGATGAGGGAAGAGATGCGAGATGCCATGGGCAATCCTCAAATCAAAGCCAAAATACGCCAGATTCAGCGAGCGATGCGCAAGCGCAGGGTGAAGGCCGACATGTCGCGAGCCAGTGTGGTCATAACCAATCCCACGCACTATGCCGTGGCGCTCGAGTTCAGCTTCGAAACCATGTCTGCGCCGACCGTGCTTGCCAAGGGTCGCGACCTACTTGCGGCTGAAATTCGCGAGGAGGCGCGCTGGGCTGGAGTGCCCCTGATCGAAAACCCTCCGCTGGCGCGCAGTCTTTACAAGCTGGTCGAGCCTGGTCAGTCGATCCCCTTCGAGCTGTATGCAGCAGTGGCTGGAATCCTTGCCTATCTCTACCGGCAGAAGGTAGAAGAGCGGGCGCGAAGAGAACGCGAAGCAAAGGACCGTGCCCGGCAACTGGCTATGGAACCTGAGAACTGGAAGAGCGGCACAAGCAAACTAGAAGCTGCGGCGCTGCGGCGCTTCGGAGGTGGAATGTGAGTGAACAAGCAATAAAAAAGAGCACTGGCTTCAAGTTGGCGAGCTTGCAAGGCTTCTTGCTGCCGATATCGGCGATCAGCATGGTCTTTGTGATGATCATACCGGTGCCGGCGATGGTGTTGGATGTCCTGCTTGCTGCTTCGATTACGGCGTCGGTGATTGTCTTTCTGACTGCTGTGCAGGTGCGGAGGGCGGTGGACTTCTCAGTATTTCCTACCCTGCTTCTGCTGCTTACTTTATTCAGGTTGTCGCTGAATCTCGCATCGAGTCGGAGAATTCTCCTGCATGGGCAGGAGGGAACGCAGGCTGCAGGTGCGGTGATCGAGGCATTCGGGCAGTTCGTGGTAGGAGGAAACTACGTCGTCGGCCTGGTGCTGTTCCTTGCGCTGATCGCGATTCAATTTTTGGTAGTAAGTCACGGGGCAGTGCGTACGGCGGAGGTGACAGCACGATTCACCCTCGATGCCCTGCCCGGCAAGCAGATGGCGATTGATGCGGACATGAATGCCGGATTGATCGATGAGCAGGGCGCTAGGAAAAGACGTCAGGCAATTGCCCGAGAGGCCGAGTTTTACGGTGCCATGGATGGGGCGGCCAAATTCAACCAGCGGGACTCTCTGGCTACGATTCTGATTACAGCCATCAACATTGTTGCAGGTCTGTTGATTGGAATCCTGCAGCATGGCACCGACCTAACGACGGCGGTGAAGACGTACACAATCCTTACTGTCGGCGATGGCCTGGTCACGATGATTCCCAGCCTTTTGGTTTCGATCGCGGGAGGCATGGTGCTAACCCGCGCTTCTTCGGCTGGATCTCTCGATGAGGAGCTCGGGGCGCAGCTTCTTCGGGGCCGAAATACGCTCTGGATCGCGTGCGGTGTCCTGCTTGGCCTGGCACTGATTCCGGGGCTGCCAAAGCTTTCATTTGTACTGATGGCGGTAGGAGTCGGGCTGATTGCGAGAAAGCTACCCGCCTCCAAAGACGCGGCATTGGAGCTTGAAATCGCCTCCTCTGCAGCCTCTGTCTCAACAGACCTGGCAAAGGGAGCTGATGCAGCCAAGGGGGAGAACTTGGCTTCGCTTCTGAAGATGGATGAGTTGACACTCGAGATTGGCTTCCAGCTCATCCCGCTTGTAGATGAGAAGCAGGGCGGACAGATGCTGAACCGTGTTCGCGCTCTGCGTCGCCATCTAGCTACGGAATTGGGGTTCATTGTTCCTCCGGTTCACATTACGGACAACCTGCGGCTGAAGCCTCGCGAGTATGTCGTCAGCCTGCGCGGAGTGGAGATCGCCCGATGGCAAACGGAACAGAATGGTCTTTTGGCCGTGAACGCCGATCCGAAGGCGCGTGCCTTACCTGGTTTGGAGACCAAGGAACCGGCCTTTGGCGTGCAAGCCAGATGGATCCAGCCGGGACTCGAAGAGCAGGCGCTGGCGGGTGGCTACTCTGTCGTGGACCAGACGACGGTGATTGGGACCCACCTGGGCGAGTTGATTCGCAGGCATGCGCATGAGTTGCTTGGCCGGCAGGAGGTGAAGCGCCTGCTGGACAGCATGAACGAAAGCCATCCAAAACTGGTTGAAGAACTAGTCCCCAAGGTCATGACTCTCGGCGAGGTGCAGCGTGTGCTGCAGCAGCTGCTTCGGGAGCAGGTTTCAATCCGAGACCTTGGATCCATCCTGGAGGTGCTGGTGGAGGCAGCGCAGCAATCGAAGAACATCGTGCACCTTGTGGAAAGCGTGCGGCAGTCGCTCGGGCGAGGGCTGGTACATCCACTGCTAGACGGGGAAGGCGGTCTGCGGGTGCTAGTCCTGGATCAAGAGCTTGAAAATGAACTCCTTCATACGTTTGATCCGCAAGGCTCAGGGTTACTGCTGGGCGATGGGGCACGGTCCAGCGGTGTGCCGTCGGATTATTTGAAGCGCTTAGTGGAATCTGTGAAACGCCTAACCGGCGGGGCCTCTACCTCGGCCTTGCCCGTGCTTCTATGTCCGAGTCCGGCACGTTATCACGTAAGACGCTGGCTCGAGCCGTTTCTGCCAAAGGTGACCGTGCTTGCGCCTGTGGAGATACCGCCGGAGATTCGAGTACGCAGCATCGGGACGATTGGTTGAAGTGCAGTGAGGTGAGGCCATCGAGATGAAAAGAAAACGAAGTGCGGAGGAAGTGATGAGTGCAGGCAATCCAGTTCCATTACAGATGTCCCAAAGTATGTCTACAACAAGGTTGTTTGGCGACGGACAACACTCGAGAGCAAACGGCGAGTTCTCCCGGCCGGCATCCTTAAGATTCGAGCCATTCACGGAGGATGGAACCGCGATGAGTCAATCAGGTACTGAGGGCAGCACAGCAGAACGAGACCTGATGTTGATGGAGCATTTGCCGACGGTCCGATATCTTGCACGTCGAATTCACGAGCGCCTGCCACAGCACGTGGAACTGGATGACCTAGTATCGGCCGGAGTGGTTGGACTAATCGATGCATTCTCTAAGTTTGACCACACCAAAAAGGTACAGTTCAAAAGTTATGCGCAGTTCAGGATCCGTGGAGCGATTCTCGATTCGCTGCGAACTCTCGATTGGAGTCCGAGGGAGTTGCGCAGGAAGGGAAGAGCTGTCGAGGAGGCACTGCGCGCCGTTACACAGCGTCTGGGGAGAGCTCCTCTTGAGCAGGAGATCGCGTCCGAGATGGAGCTTTCCCTAGGGGACTACCAGGTTCTTCTCGGCGATCTGAAAGGGCTCGAGATCGGCAGCCTGCACATGGAGAGATCTGAGGACTCGGGCGATGAAGAGCTTGCGTATATACCCGGTTCGCCGGAGGAAGACCCGCTATTTCGTTGTCTCAAAGGCGAGATGAAGCAGAGGCTGGCTGACGCCATAGACGAGCTGCCGGAGAAGGAGCGCTTGGTACTTACTCTGTACTACTACGAAGAGCTCACGATGAAAGAGATCGGGTTGACATTGGGGGTCGTGGAGTCGCGTGTCTCGCAAATCCACTCCTCGGCAGTACTGCGCTTACGCGTTGCGTTGGCAAACCTGCGAGGGCGCGAGTCTGCCACGGCTGGCAAGAAGAAGCCAGAAGCAAACCGAGGTTAGCGCTAAGCCGAAGACACCTAATCGACCGAATTGTTTCATTGAAAGGAATGCATGGGAAAGCAACTAGGCCAAGGCGATATTGATGCATTGTTTGCGGCGGCCGGAACGGCGGCTTCTCCGCTCACCTCGGGGCTGACGGCGGAGCCTTCACTCGAACGCTATAACTTCAGCCGCGCGGGACAAATAAGCAACGATCAAATGAAAGCCATCAGTTCCGTCAACGACTTATTCGCCCGCAACCTAATGCATACCTTGGGCGCATGGTTAAGGACTCCGTTCAAGTTGAAGCTTGTCGCGGGAGAGCAGCTTCCCTACAGTGAATTCCTCGAGCGTCTCTCTTCTCCTACTTATGTTTGTGCCATTCGACTGGAGCCGCTCGGAGCAGTGGGATTGCTGGAACTGGAGCTTGCCCTGGCATTTCCGATTGTCGACGTCCTGTTAGGCGGAGTCGGGCGGACGTGGCCTGCGCGAGAACTCACCGATATCGAGGAAGCGATCCTCGCCACGGTCGTTCAGATGGCTGTCCATGAACTGAACCTTGCGTGGCAATCGGTCGGCCTTGAATTTGTCTTCGAGAAGCGCGAATCAGAGGCCGCAGTGGCGCGGATGTTGACAGCGGGAGAAAAGACGTTATGCGTGAGCTTTGAGGCGCGCATGCCTGAAGCTCAGGGAGCGCTGAATCTATGTCTGCCGGCAGTGGTGCTGAACGCAATACTGCGACGGTTGATCTCCGAGGGAGACCGTCCGAAGAGACGATCCAGGGAGGCGCAGATCCGCATTCGAGAGCTACTAGGAGAGGCAAAGATCGACACCGTGCTGCAGTTTCCAAGGATGCGTCTCCTCGCGAGTGAGTTGGCAGCACTGTCTCCAGGAACGATCTTGCGTCTGCCTTTGGCGAAGCACTCCATTTCCGAGTTGCGCGCCGGCGGATTGATGCTTGGACACGCATTTCCGGTACGCAAGGGAGAGCATCGCGGAGCTCAGCTTGCTCCAGTGCTGGAAAGCAGCGGTGAAGATCATGTAGAAGAACGTTCTACTGCAGAGCAGACAACAAGCATCAACTAGGAGAAGTGGTGATGGACAAGGCTACGGTTGCAGGAGAGATTAGCGCGGTCGATGTGAGCGCGGGACTATTGTGTGACATCGAACTGGATGCCACGTTGCAGTTCGGATCGCGCGATATGCCGTTGCGCGAGGTGCTGGAGTTGGGACCTGGCGATGTCGTGGAGTTGAATAGGCACGTGTCAGACCCTGTTGAACTTATTGTTGGCGACCGCATCGTCGCACGAGGAGAGGTGGTTGTCGTGAATGGCAACTTTGCTCTGCGTATAACGGAAGTGGCAGAGCCACAACTGAGATTGGAGAGCATACGATGCCTTTTCTAACCAGGAAGGTTGGGTCTGAGGAAAGGCAACCGCTCGTCCGCGGCAGGTTTGCCGTGGGCGACGATATTTGGGGCAGCGATGAATTCAAATTGTCGTCGCGCACCGCTCCATGGGCGGACACCGGACTCCCTTTTTCTTTAGCTCAGATGCCTTCTCGGCGTGTGTGCGGAAGTGCGCAGTGTGCCGGTCGATGGAAGGCTCCCTGGCGTAATCGTCGCAGGCCGATCTTCGAGGGTCAGTGGGGGTGCAGTGGGCGCTGCGTGTTGGAGATGGTGCGCGCCGCGGCACGGCGCGAAGCAGGCGTGGGCCGAGAGCTCGCCTCCGAGGTTCCACATCGCCATCGCGTACCGCTCGGTCTGATGATGCTGGCGCAGGGATGGATCACGCATCCTCAGTTGCGGGCCGCGCTGGAGAAGCAGCGGGAAAGCGGGACGGGAAGGATCGGGGATTGGTTGGTGAAGGAAGGCGGTGTGGATGCCGAGCAGATTACGCGGGCGTTGAGCATGCAATGGGGTTGTCCCGTGCTTCAAGGGGAAGGCTTTTCGCCGGAGGGAATGGCGCTTGTAATGCCGAAGCTGTTTGTCGAGAAGTTTGGGATGATTCCGCTGCGAGTGGCTGGATCGCGCATCCTTTACCTTGGCTCGGCCGACAAGCTGGATGCTTCGGTTGCGCTCGCGCTCGAGCAGATGACAGAGTTGAAGGTGGAAAGCGGAATTGTGAAGGGAGCTGATTTCGAGGGATTGCGCGAGCGTCTGCTTGCCTGTGACACGGTCAAAGTTAAGCTGGAAAAGGTTGGGAGTGCGGATGCGATGGCCGCCCGGATCACGGCAGTCCTTGAGCAGCACCAGCCCGTCGGATCGCGCCTGGTCCGGATCCATGAAACGTATTGGCTGCGGCTTTGGCTGGAGGCCGGAGCGGTGGGCCGGGCGGGAAGTGTGCCGGCCCGGGCTGACGATGTGAGGGACTACCTCTTCACGGAGGAGGCTTCAGCGTAGCAAAAATGTTTGACATCAAAAGCAAAACGAGGGCCGGTTGGCCCTCGTTTTCTGCTTGGTGCAGGTTGCGTCAGGGCTGCATGAAGCTGGATGGGGACGATGTTTCTGACGTCGCCATGGCGGTTGAGGAGAAGAGCGAGGCATCCCGCGCGGGTCCGAGCCCGAGCTTGATGATGGCGCGCGAATCGGGGATGATCCTGGTCTGCCATCCGTTATCGCTCTGGAACTTCTGCATGGCGGATTCTGTTTGCGAATCCCAGTGGCCGGAAGGTTCTCCGGAGAGGTATCCGGACTTGACCAGCGAGGCCTGGATCTGGCTGGCGCGGGTGTCGTCGATGGCGCGCTGGCCGGTCGAACGTGCGGCGCTTTTGGCTCGTGTGTGCCTGCTGAAAAGATGCGGAGAGGTGGGTCCGCGGTGGGAGTGCGTGAGTGCCGGGCAAGGGAGGGCCGATGCCAGGATCAGAGTCGAACTGAGAAGGGCTAGACCGAACCGCATACTTTAATATTCCCTTTTGTTGAGCATCGGCCCGAGCGATGTCGGCACCTGTCGATACTGTGTTTAGGGTATCCCGAGTGTAACGGAGAGGCAAGTAGAAGGTTACGCTTCGGTCTACGACTTTTGGGTGGCACGGGAGCACATTCGATAACAAAGTAAAGTTTGATGCGTAGAGCAATGCAGGTCCTTCGGCTCCGCCTCTCGCGATGGAACTGCGAGAGGCTCCGCTCAGGATGACACCTTTATTTGAGCGTCCGGAGGTGAATGTTGAGGGAAGGCAGGCTGCTCGCGCAGCCTGTTCTTCCCGAGCGGTTATGGCAGGGTTCCGCCGATGTAGGAGTTCAGGTTCTTTTGCGTGGGAGACTGAACGACGAAGACGACGTCGTCTTTGGACTTAAGGGTTGAGACGACTGCACGGTAGCTGGCTTCGTCGGTGATGGGTTTTCTGTTGATGGCGGTGATGACGGCGCCTTTGCCCATGCCGATCTCGTCGGCAAAGGAGCCGGGGCGAACGCTGGTGACGATGACGCCGGATTTGATGCCGACCTTTGAGGAGATCGCAGCCGGGATATTGGACACCTTGATGCCCAGGGTGCCTTCGCCTGCGTCCACTTCGGATGGCGTCGCGTTGTCTTCACCCTGGCCCGCGATGTCGGCGTAGGTTTTGGCGCGATCGCCGATGACGACGTTGGCGCTCTGCTGTTTGCCGTTGCGCAGGAAGCCCAATTTGACGGAGGAGCCGATATGGCGGGCGGAGATGTCGCCGACCAGGTCGTCGCCGTCCTTGATGTTGCGTCCGTCGACCGAGACGATGACGTCGCCGGGCTGGATGCCTGCTTTCGCGGCTCCTCCGTTGGGGGTGACTACGCCGACGATGACGCCGTTGGTGAAGCCGTAGACACGGCCGACGGCGGAGGAGGGTGTGGCCTGGAACTGGATTCCGATCGAACCGCGCGTGACCTTGTGTTCGGGCCCGATGAGCATGTTGTACACGTTCGCGATGGTGTTTGCGGGCATGGCGAATCCGACGCCCTGCGAGCCCATGGACTGGGTGTAGATGGCAGTGTTCATGCCGACGACCTGACCGGCCATATCGACGAGAGGACCGCCGGAGTTGCCGGGGTTAATGGCTGCGTCGGTCTGGATGAAGCGCTGGAATTGGCTTTGAGAAACGCCGCTGGGGCTCGGCTCGTCGATGCTGCGGTTTTTCGCCGAGATGATGCCTGCGGTGACGGTTTTCGAAAGCGAGAAGGGGCTGCCGATGGCGAGGACCCAGTCGCCGACCTGTGCGCCGTCGGAGTTGCCGAGTTTGGCTACCGGGAGGGGTTCCTTGGAGTCGATTTTGATGACGGCGATGTCGGTGTCCTTGTCGACGCCGACTACGGTCGCGGGACGGCCTTCTTCGCCCGGGCCTCCGTCGGGATCGGTGGAAAGCTTGACGAAGATCTTGTCAGCCTTGTCGACGACGTGATTGTTGGTAATGATGTAGCCGCGCGGGTCGACGATGAAGCCGGAGCCGAGGGCGCGGCGTTCTCCGCCGGCACCGTCGCCTTCTTCGTTACCGCCTCCGCCACCCTGGCCGCCGAAGAAGCGGTTGAAGAAGTCCTGCATATCGCCGGGGGTCTGGGCGTTGTCGTCGCCGCCCTGATCGTCGGGGCTGCGCTGCTGCATGCCGCG
This sequence comes from Acidobacteriota bacterium, assembly GCA_030853485.1. Lineage (GTDB taxonomy): Bacteria > Acidobacteriota > Terriglobia > Terriglobales > Acidobacteriaceae > Edaphobacter. The sequence goes on along the minus strand of JALYVA010000180.1, from coordinate 1,214 downwards.
GTGGCCGCGCCGGGCTGTGGACTGTTTGGGCAGTTCCTCAGTATTGATATTGACGACGGCAGGCCCGACTTCCTGGACGATCTTCGAGAAGCCGTTCGAAAGGGCGACCGGGGAGGGGATGACGAGCGGTTTGGCGTCGGAGGAGTTGACGCCGGACTGTTCCTTGCCGCTAACACCGCGGGTAAGGATGGAACCGGCCAGGATGCCGACCGAAAGTGTGGCAAGGAGAAGAAAGGTCGTGGCGAGTCGCTGGCTGCGAACGCGCTCGATCAGCGTTGTCGGGTTCTGCGGTGTGTTCATGTTCTGGTCCTGACCTCAGTATGATGCTTTCCGGTGCGCGGGGCCCTGCTTCGCGGCGTAAGGCCCAAGTATAGTCGCTGCCTGTGGTGCTTGGCAGAGAGGCATGCCTGCTCAGATGCTTAGACTGTGCCCGGGGAACTCCGTAACGGTGTCCGGATGCTGGAGTCACAACCCGGGACAACTGGTTTTGGGGGGGTACCCCTCCCCCTCCCCCCTTACCTGCGCGTAACTCGCCCATTTTGAAGCAGTTACAAGGCATCACCGACGCCAAATTCGTCCAAACAAAGGACTTACGGGCAAATTCGTCCAAGCAAAGGACTTACGGACAAATTATTCAAAACAAAGGACTTACGCGAGTAAATTCGTCCAAATAAAGGACTTACGTCTAGCAACTTCTTCCAAACAAAGGACTTACGCGAGTACAAGGGACTGTCATACAAAAAGGCCCCGGCTGCTTGCCGAGGCCAATTTTATCTTCTGTTGTAATTATACACTATGGAGCAAAACTACTACGCCACGTCTAAGCTGCTTAGAGTGCGAGACTTAGGTCATTTAGGGGCTTGACAAGATTTGCCTGTGGAAAACTTTTGGGTGCTGAAGGGGCTTTGGCGGCAGGTCACTAGAAGATCTAGTCCGAGCTCGAGTTGGCGGGTGCCGGGCTGTCGCCTGTCTCGCCAGTTTGGGCACTCTGGGCGACGGTGTCGAGGAGGATGAGGAGAATGCGGCGGAGGGCGAGTTCGCGTCCGGTGGGGTCGTACCACTCCCCGAGGGTGTGGATGGCGCCGCCGGTACCTCCGCATCCGATGGCGATGGCGGGGACGCCGAGGGAGAGGGGGATGTTGGCGTCGGTGGAGGCGAGCCGCTGCTCGGTGTGGAGGGTGAGGTGACGGTCGACGGCGCGAACGGTGTGGAGG
>JALYVA010000176.1 GCA_030853485.1 Acidobacteriota bacterium | reverse complement strand
AGTTTGGTGCCGGGTTTGAGGCCGCCCCATTGGAGATGTTTCAGCTCGCCGTTGCGGGCCGCGGCTTCGATGTCGCCCAGGCCGAGCTGCGCCCAGACTTTGGCGGTGGCGTAGGGGAGGATGGGATACAGCAGGGCGGTGATGATGCGGATGGCTTCGGCAGCTGTGTAGAGGACCTCTTCAAGAAGTGCTTTGCTTTGCGGCCCTTCATCCTTTGCTAGTTTCCAAGGTGCTTTCTCCGATATGAATCCGTCCACGTCGCGGATGTTTTCAGAGATCGTCTGAATCGCCATCGAGAATAAACAATCCTTGAAATAGAAACTAAATTTATCTTCCGTAGAAAGCGTGCGCAATGCGATCGGGATTAAGACAGAAGAATGGTCTTGCGGAATAACGCCGGAACTTGACTGATGTATAAGGGCCAATATCCGGCTTACCAGATTGCCGTAGCCATTGGCCAGCTCGCTGTTATAGCGCTGGACGAGGGCGTCGAAGCTGAAGCTGCCGTCCTGGCCGAAGGGGATTTCGCGGAGGAGAAAGTAGCGGAGGACGTCGGCGGCGAAGAGATCTTGCTCGGCCTTGGTGCTGTCGGGGAACTGCTTCTTGTAGACGTGTTCTCCGAAGGCGTCCAGGATGGTTTCGGTGCGGACGACGTTGCCTTTGGACTTCGACATCTTAGAGTCTTCAAAGAGCAGCCAACCGTTGGCGACTACGGATTTGGGGACCCAGTTCCTGGCCCACTCTGCATGCTCGGCGGGTGCAAGGATTGGAGTCGCTTGATCGCCGGGCTTCCGCTGCAGCTTTGGGTTGAGAGCGAGCAGGAAGGCGGGCCAGTAGACGCAGTGGAATCGGGTGATTTCTTTGCCTACAAGGTGGAGGTCGGCAGGCCAGTATTTCTCAAACTGCGCGATCTCTTCCGGCTTGTCGCTGCCGTAGCCGAGGGCGGTCATGTAGTTGGCAAGTGCGTCGAGCCAGACGTAGATGACGTGCTTTTCGTTGCCGGGTACCGGGACGCCCCATTTGAAGCTGGTGCGGGAAATGGATAGGTCTTTGAGGGCTCCGGGCACGTAGAACTCTTTGCTCTCTGCTTCCGCCAGTTCTCCCCTCTCGCTGAGAGTTGTCTCAATACCTTCTAGGTCAATTGGTCCGATGTGTGTATCAACGGCCTGGCTGACAACAGCGGCTACGTTGCCGCGAAGGAAGCTGAGGACTTCGTTGCGGCTGGACTCGGGTTGGATGTGGAGCCGGTTCTCCGGATCTTCACTTTCGATGAGATCGATCAGCGGCAGCTGGTAGTCGGAGAGGCGGAAGAAGTAGTTCTCTTCGGTGACCGTTTCAGTGGGCTTGCCGTCAGGGCCGATGGTGCCCGGAGGGCCTTCGACGAACATCTCTTCGCCGATGCTGTATTGACCGGTGTAGGTGCTGAGGTAGATGGCGCCGCGGTCTTCGAGGTGTTTCCAAAGCTTCTGGACGCCTTGTTTGTGGCGAGTTTCGGTCGTGCGGATGTAGTCGTCGTTCGTGATGCCCATGCGCTTCCAGAGGGCGCGGAAGGAGTCCGAAACCTGGTCGGCGAACTGCTGCGGGGGGATGCCGGCGGCTGCGGCGGAGCGTTCGACTTTCTGTCCGTGCTCGTCGGTGCCGGTGAGGAAGAAGGTGTCGTCCCCGAGCAGGCGGTGTCGGCGCGCGATAACGTCGGCGGCAATCGTGGAGTAGGCGTGGCCGATGTGCGGGCGCGCATTGACGTAGTAGATGGGGGTGGTGAGATAGAACTTTTGTGGGGTGTCTGACATGGTGTGGGGCCAATTTTCAGTCTAGCAGGCGCGGCAACGCGAATAGCAGATCTCCTTCGGGGATGACAACCAAAAGCAGTGGCAACAGCAAGTGGATTGAGTGACGCTATGCGGTGCGGACTTCGCCCAGCCGCGGGACGAGCAGTTGGAATATGGCGAGGGCGATAATGTAGGCAAAGCTCGCGAGGAGGAAGATAGGCAGCGGGTGGAGCGCAAAAAAGTGGGAGACCAGCCAGGTGAAGACGGCTCCGCCGATGGCGCCGACGGCTCCGCCGATGCCGACGACCGTTGAGATTGAGGTGGAGGGAAACATGTCGGTTGGGGTCGAGAAGAGGTTGGCCGACCAGCCCTGATGCGCGGCGGCGGCGAGCGAGAACAGAGCGATGGCGGGCCAGGCGTTGGTGGGGAACAGGACATGCATGTGGGGCACAAGCATGATGGGCAGGACGGCTACGGCACAGGCGAGCAGGGCGAATTTGCGTCCGCTGTTGACGGTGTGGCCGCGCTTCATCCACATTCCGGAGAGCCAGCCGCCACCGATCGAACCGACGCTCGAGATGCTGTAGATCACGATGAGCGGATACTTTGCGTGGTTGAGGTCGAGGCCGTAGTTTTCGTTGAGGAATTTCGGCAGGTAGAAGAGGTAGAACCACCAGATGGGATCGGTCAGGCCTTTGGCGATGGAGAAGGCGTAGAGGCCGCGGTTGCGGAAGAGCTTGACCATCAGCGGGCCGCCCTGCGTCACAGGGATCAGGCGCTCCTGGGTGAAGGTCGAGGCGCGGCGCAGGCGGTTATAGGGGAAGAGGAGCCAGACGACGAGCCAGCAGATGCCCATCGACCCGGTGCAGAGGAAGGCCGATCGCCAGCCGTAGTGCGAGGTGACGGCGGCGATCAAAATGGGCGCGATAAAGAAGCTGGCGTTGGTGCCCGAGTTGAACAGACCGGTGGCGAGGGCGCGCTCTTCGGTCGGGAACCACTCCGTGGTGGCTTTGATGGCGGCGGGGAAGTTGCCGGCTTCGCCCAGGCCAAGCAGCGCACGCGCAATGCAGAAGCCGACGACGGACGCGACCAGCGCGTGGCTCATGGATGCGCAGGCCCAGACCAGGATGGCGGCGGCATAACCGATCTTGGTGCCGACCTTGTCGATGATGCGTCCAGCGGTGAGCAGACCGACGCCGTAGGCGATCTGAAAGCACTCGATGATGTGACCGTAGTTGAGGTTGTAGGCGGCCTGAAGCTTGGCTTCCACACCCGGAACCCAGCCCATGAAGGGAAGGTGAAGCATGGGCTCAATCAGCGACAGGACGGACCGGTCCATGTAGTTGATCGTGGTGGCCGCGAACAGGAGCGCGCAGACGAACCATCGGGTGTTGGACTGATCGGGAGCCGAGGAGGTGAAGCCGGAATCAGACTGGCGTGCGGTTTGAATCGGCATTAAGTTGCAACTCCCGCTTATATAGGCGTTCGTGTGGCTGGATGTGTGTCGTGAATGAGGATAGTCTTGCGGGGGTTGGGGGTGTCAAGCGGGAGGGTGCGAGATCTCACGCGTCTCAAGGAATGAGAGTGCGAGATGCTGCGCACGCCGGTGCACCCCCGTGTCCAGGGCATCGGCTCGCGTTCTCGCGGGCTCCTCGGTATTATCTCGCAGCACCCGCACGATTGCCTTGGTTGCTTCGCAGTTGGCGTCCAACGAGCCAGGCGACCAAGGACGCGGCAACTCCGAAGATGCATCCGAAGGCGCATACGATCCAGAGGGGAACCAGCGAGCTGCTCAGGTTGGTATCGAGAACGATGGCCGCGGAACTGCCGGTGACGCCGTGCTGATCCCACGCACTGCGGACCAGGCCGGGAAGCTGGTGATGAAGGATGGCGGCCGGACCGAAGCGTATGGGCGTGGGGCGTCGTGGTCCGGGATCGTTTCCGGCTTCAACGGTCTCTCGCATCACGTAGGTGATTGCTTGTCCGGGGTGCCAGTCCGGAGCGGTGATAGGGGTGTAAGCATTGCTGGTGTCCGTGCCTCCGTTGCGCTCGGTCACTGTTTCCGTCAGTTCCGGATGGCTTACCCCCGAGAGGACGAGTTGATCGGCCTGCGGAAGGTCCGGTGTGCGGGAGGGTTGCTGGGCGAGGTCGAGGTGCGCCACCACCGGCGTGCGGCGGGATTGCCAGGTTGCGAGAAGGCCGGCGCCGACGCCGATCACGAGGCAGGCTGCTCCCACCGCGAACATCACTCGACTTGTGGCACGGTGTGTCGCCAATGGATCAGCGGACGCCTTGGCAGAGCCTCGTTGAGCGTTTCCGGGACGCTTCCACATCTGAGGAGAGATGAAATACGTGGGAAGCGAGACGCAGACCAGCACCAGAAAGCAGGTGAAGCCCGCGTTGTAACCTAGATGATTGCTTTGAAAATCAGCGAGAAGTTGATACAGACCGGTGTAGGTGCTCGCGGCATACATGGTGTAGAGCAGAGCGGCAAGAAGCCATACGTAGGTCACTACTTTCCTGGACGATTGAGTGTTGCTGTTTCCTTCAACGTTCAAGTGAAGCTCCTCTGCGGACAATCAGTATGCTCCACTCTCAGCAAAAAGGGTGAGTTCGCGGCGTGGGCTTTCGGGCTTGGATGCAGTTTAGAAGCGAAGCTTATTGGCAGTCTATGAATCTGACGAAAGTTTCGCCACTATTCCGCGGTGTCGAGCACGAGCACGGTCGCGATCGGATCGAGGGGTTTGGAGGGAAGCTGGACGTCGAGGGTCTGCTCTGTCTGGGTGAATTTAAGCGGAGTATGTGCGGGGTCGGCGAGGAGATAAGCACGGGCTACTTTGCGGGGCAGTTTGGCTCCGTGAAGATCGAGGTGAAAGCTCCCCGTGGGCCAGGTGAACAGTTCGATATAGATCTTGTTGGGGGCTGTGGTGGAGCGCCAGTTCCAGGCGGGGATGAATTTGGGCTGGCCATTCTTATCTTTTTCCGTGGGGCTGACGGCGCCCGCTTCGGGGCCGAAGAGCGTGGCCTGGGTGTTGTAGATCGCTTCGCCGTTCACCGCCATCCACTGGCCCATCTGGCGGAGACGTTCGGCTTCGGGTGGGGGGACGGTGCCGTGCGAGTCTGGCCCGATGTTGAGCAGGTAGTTGCCGCCCTTGCTCGCGATATCGATCAGGTTGCGAAGCAGGGTTTCGGTGGATTTAAAGTCGGTGTCGTACGACTTGTAGCCCCAGGTGTCGTTGATGGTCATGCAAGCCTCCCAGTCGCGGCCGGGATAGCCCTGGGCGGGGATGTACTGCTCGGGAGTCTCGGTGTCGCCCTGATAGGTGCCGCCGAGGCGGTTGTTCCAGATGAGATTGGGGTGCTGGTTGAGCAGGGTGACGATCTCGGCGGCCAAGGCAGGCGTCATGTCTTTGCTGGGGGTGTCGAACCAGAGGACGACGGGGAAGTCGCCGTAATTGGTCAGGAGTTCCTTGAGTTGTGGGATGGCCTTGGTGTGGAGATAGGTGGCGAAGTCGCCGTCCTGGGCCTTGTCCCAGTGGTGGGTGACAGGGTCGTGACCGGGGCGCGGATAGGCGGCTCCGCCGGGTGCGGTCCAGTCCTGATCCTGCGAATAGTAAAAGCCGAGTTTGATGCCTTGCTTCCGGCACTCAACCGCAAGCTCGCGGATGGGATCGCGGCGGAAGGGCGTGGCGGCCACAATGTTGAAGGTGTCGGCTTTCGAGTCGAACATGGCGAAGCCGTCGTGGTGCTTGGCGGTGATGACGATGTACTTCATGCCTGCCGACTTGGCGAGGCCTACGATATCGTGCGCGTTGAACGCGGTGGGATTGAACTGCGGGGCGAGAGCTTGGTAGTCGGCGACCGGGATCGAGGCGTTGTTCATGATCCACTCGCCGATGCTTGGGATCTGTTTGCCTTTCCATGTGCCGGCGGGGATGGAGTAGAGTCCCCAGTGGATAAACATGCCGAACCGTGCCTCGCGCCACCACTGCATCCGGGCGTCACGCTGCGCGGCGGATTCGGTGTCCTGCACCGCGGCGACAGGATGGTTGCGAGAGATCTCGATTTTTTCACCCTGCACCTGCGCTTGCACGCAGGCTGTGACGAGCGAGGATGTAACGGCGAAAACGAGTGCAGCGGCGAGAATGCGGCGAGGCTGTTTCAAGAGGCTTGCTCCAAGAGAAGAACGATCCCCGGAATTATAGGTGAAAATGTCCGTTCGCTGATGCAAGCCAAGGCGAACCGGCCGCCGGGTATAGCCGAGGACTGGCAACCAGAACGGAACGCCCAATGCGGAGCCTCGTTCTCCGTGGCGCCTTCAACTTCGCACAAAGGCATCCGGAGCACAGAGCGCCCCGTGTCGGATTAGCATCGCGGTCTCGCACTAGTCCTTGGGTGGAGATTTGGAAGCAGCGTTGCTTGCGGCTGGTGCGCCTGTGTTGGCCGAAGGCGGGAGCGGCTGGATGGGCATGGTGACCGTATTGGCGGCGGTCGGGTCGTCGCGCAGGCGAAGGAAAAAGCCGGTTTTCGCGGGGTGGGGCAAAGAAAGCGAGGAGCCGACAAAGCCTTCGGGAACGGTGGTTGGGCTGGTAAAGTCGGCGTCGGTGGAGAGCGAGTCGACCAGGTAGAGGTTGGCGCCGGAGAGCGTGCATGGCTGGGCGGTGTCGCCCGGGCAGTGGAGATCGCTGAGGGTAGGCAGGCGGACGAGGGTGGCGAGTGGTATCCAGTCCCCGGTAGTCCCGTCGGGAGAGACCGGGCGGAGGCGCAGCGGGCCGAAGGCGGAGGTGCCGAAAGCTTTAAGCGGGTCGAGGGTCGCGAGCAGGGTGTGAGGATTCTGCAGGACGAGATTTCCGGCCGCCATGCTGAGGGTGGTGTGGAGACTGTCGTCCGCGCTTGCAATCTCGATTTGTCCTCCGCGGGCAAAAGGGGCGGCGGATTTGAGCGAGAAGGTGAACTGCTGGTTGAGAGGAACATCGTTCTGGTCAGCCAGGTGAATGGCGGACCCGGCACCCTGGCCCGTGTTTTTGCTGAGCAGGGTAACTGCGGGACGCGGTGGTGAGACGGTGACGGGCAGTGTCAGTGTGCGTCCGTCTTTGAGCGACAGGTTGGCGGTGAGCGGCTCGCCGACCCGGAACTTCGGCGCCTGGCTGTTCGGTGGAAGAGTGAAGCGGAGCTGGGTGTTGGAGTTTACCGGCGCGGGAGTAGGGGTCGCTGTGTCCTGGTTGGAGGGCGTGGCCGGTGGCGCCGGGGTAAAAACAAGGTTGTTGATGGCGAGCTTTTGCACCTCGTCCAGACCCGCGCCGGTGAGGTCCGCCGTAGTATCGCCGGCGTGCAACTCGAGCGCATTCAGGTGGGCGGGCTCGGAGTAAGTTTTCGCAGCGACCAGGGTGTCGTGCGGGTCGCCAAACTGTTTGATGGAGAAGTGCATCGCGGCCGGGTCGGCCGATTTGACTGAGGCGGTGACTTCGATGGTCGAAGGCTTGTCGGCGAGCTTCCACTTGCTTTCGACGGGGTCCCCGGACGCCGGGTTGAGAAAGATCTTGTCCACGCATGCCGTGCCGGTAGAGCTGAGCATGAGGTGATTTTCGCGCCCGGCGATCAGAACGTCGTCCTCGGCCAGTTTCCAATCCTGCCCCGGTGTGTCCTGCAGCTGGATTTCGGGTCCTTTGAAAGGGTCGAAACCCCAGTAGCCGGTGATGGTGCCGGTGATGACGGCGCTGTGAGCGGAGGCCGGTTTGGTGCTGCCGGTTTTCGCGTCGGACACTTGAGATGCGGCAGGCTTCGGGGTGGAGCTGGAGGTTTCCGGAAGTGGAAGCTCGCGGCGACTGGAGGCAGGTGCCAGAACCAGGCCGCCCTGGAAGGCATCGGGGGTGACCGGTATGTCGATGGTGTGGCCGGGACCGTTGATATGGAGCACGAGATCGTGAGCGAACGCGGTGGCGTAGACCAGAGGAGCGCCTTCAAGCGGAAGCACAACTGCGGGCTTGAGAAGGCAATTCACCTGTTTCGGGTCGGATGGACGCAGGGGAGGAGGCACCGCCGCCTGGATGGCCGGAAGACCGATGACGATCACGGACTTGGGATTATGGAACGAGGGCGGCGTGTTGAGCCGCAGATTGAGCGCGTCGCCGTCAGGGAAGGCAATCGCCGGGATGTACTGGTATTTCGCCGTGTGGAGACCGCTGGTGATGCGGATCAGGTCGACGATGGCCCCGACATAGGCGCTGTAGGTTCCGCCGCCCGCCATCGAAGTGTAAGAGGCCTGGCTGATCAGGTCGGAGTTCGGCCCGTTGAGAGCGTCCGCGACGGTCTGGCCGTGGCCGTCGTCGAGCAGCGTCTGGTTCCCCGCCTGGGTAAGACAGGTGGATTGCGATTCGGCGGGTTGCTTGAAGCAGTCTCCATTGGGCTTTAGATTGAGAATGCGGGAGAGCGAGTTGGAGTGCTCGGCGAGGGCCTTGGAGTCGAACGGCGGGACGCGCCGAATGGCAGTCAGGTAGGTCTCGATGCGGGCCTGCTCGAAGCCGGATTCCATGAGATCCTGCGAGGCGCGGACGAAGACCCCAGGGCGGCCACGGACTGCGGAGCGGAGGGTGCTGAAGTCGCCGCCGGTCTCAGGAGCAAGGAAGAGAATGACCTGCTGAGCTTCCGCCGGGACGGTGATGGTGACGCCCTCTTCGCCGACTTTTTTGTTCCACGTTTGAATCTCGGTGAACCAGTCATCCGGAGGCGGATTAGTGGTGCCGCGCAGGAAGGCAGCGACCAGCAGATAGTGAACCGACTGCGTGGGGGGAAGATCGGCATGGAGCCAGATCTTGTCGCCCGGCTGGAGATTGGGCACCTGCGCGATGGGCAGGGTCTTACCCGCGCGTGTCACGTGGACGTCGATCTTGGGCCCTGCGAGGTCGAAGCGCACAGGTTCGACCGCGTAAAGAGAGGAGCAGGCGAAAATCAGGGCGGCGAGAGATGCAGCAAAGCTGGTCCAGCGAAAGACTTTTGCCATCATCCCATTTTAGACGGTCCCAGCGTCCAGCGGACATTAGGCGGCATCTGGGACTGCAAGAGCCCGCCAATGGTCCAAAGGAGGTAATCCCTCTCTGGATCTCTCCACCCATGATTCCGCAGCGCACCAAACAGAGTGGAAGAGAGAGGCCTTATCCATGAAATATGAACTTCTTGGTTTACTCCTCGCGTCAGCCTTGACCGGCAGCGCCTTCGCCCAAACCGGGAGCCCGGATGCCAGTGCATCGGGTTCAACGAACAACAACCGGCAGATGGATAACGAACCTCACCATGAGTATGGGTGGATCGGCCTGCTTGGCCTGATCGGTCTTGCGGGACTGCGGAAACAGCACCATCCAGGGACGGTGGACACCCGCAGAAACTAGGCCAGTCTACATAGATACTTGCAAGATGGGCCGCTCAGGCGAGCGAGCGGCTAGCTAGTTTGCATTTGGTGGGTCATACCCAAATCGAGGGTGAGGCGAACGAAGCACCGCATTTACGATTTGCCGTGCATGCGTGGAGAAACGTGGTCCCCGGCGACAACGCCGTCGCGAATCGTGATGATGCGATGGGCATACTCGGCGATGTCGGGCTCGTGTGTGACCAGTACGATGGTATTGCCTTTCGAGTGAAGGTCGTCGAACAGCGCCATGATCTCGTCGCCGGTCTTGGAGTCCAGGTTTCCGGTAGGCTCGTCGGCAAGGATGATGGAAGGATGGTTGACCAGCGCGCGGGCGATGGCGACGCGTTGACGCTGACCTCCCGAAAGCTCGTTCGGCTTATGCATCATCCGGGTTCCGAGCCCAACCGACTCCAGCACCTCCTTGGCGCGCTGGATGCGTTCGGTCGTCGGCGTGCCGTTATAGATCAGGGGAAGCTCGACATTGTGCAGCGACGTGGCGCGGGCGAGCAGGTTGAAGGTCTGAAAGACGAAGCCGATTTCCTTGTTCCGGATGCGTGCAAGTTCGTCGTCGTTCAGTTCGGAGACGTCGTGCCCGTTGAGCCAGTAGCGGCCCTGCGACGGTGAATCGAGACATCCGATCAGGTTCATCAGCGTGGATTTGCCCGAGCCCGAAGGTCCCATAATCGCGACGTACTCGTTGTGCCGGATGCGCAGGTTGACGCCGCGCAGAGCATGCACCTGCTGGTCGCCCATCTCATACGTCTTCCAGAGATTGTCGGTGACGATCACGTCTCCGGGATTTGGGCCGGACGCGTTGCTCGTGTTGATCGAGGTGTCGACTGCGGTTTCGATGGCCATCCGGTTCTCCGCTGCTTGTGTGTTGTTGAGAGAGGGTACGTTTCGTTGGACGCGTAGGTTCCGGATTCGGCGGAAGAAATCTAGGTCTTCGCCGTGTCCGGTGTCTCCGGGGTGTTGTCGCGTTTGACGATCGTGCCGCTCTTGAGCCCGCGCAAAACGCGGTATTGGCCAGTCACAATTTCGTCGCCTGCGCCCAGTCCGCCGAGCACCTCGATATCCGTCGTCCCCGTAATGCCTGTGGTGACGGGAACGAAGATGGCGCGAAGCTTCTTGTGTTCCCCGCGCAGAATATAGACGCCTTGGACGACCTGCGATTTCCGCGCCGCTCCGGACGTGGCGACAAGATTGGCGGAGGGCTTTCCGTTGTTGGCCGCGAGCTGCTTTTCCATCTCGGGGTCGCGCTGCACCAGGGCCTGAATGGGGATGGTGAGCGCGTTCGGTTTGTTGGCGGTCACGATCTTTGCCGTAGCGGAAAGGCCCGGGCGAAGCTCGTCGATATGCTGGCCGGGGCCGGCATCGAGCGTGACGACCACTTTGAAGTCCTTGGCCTCTTCCGTACCGGTGGTGCTCTGGCTGGTGGCCACGCCCGTGGTGCGCAGCAGGGCCTGGTCGCCCACCTCGGTCACATGCCCTTTGAACACCCGGCCCGGCAAGGCGTCGACGGTTACATCCGCCGTCTGGTTGAGGCGGATGTTGACGATGTCGGTCTCGTCGACTTTTACCTCGGCGGTGATCACGGACATATCGGCGAGCGTCATCAGGGTCGAGCCTTCCGCGTTCTGAATGCCCAGCACCACAGTTTCGCCTTCACGCACCGGCACGTTGGTGACCAGGCCGTCGAAGGGAGCGCGGCTGATCGTCTTGTCGAGCGCGTCGTAGTTGGCGCGCTGGCTGGCGACGGCCTGGTTGACGTGCGCGCGTTGCGATGCGGTCTGCGCCTCGGCCTGGTCGAGTGCCGCCTGGCGCTGGGCCAATGTCGCGGAAGACATGTCGTAGGCAGCTTGTTTGGCGTCGAAGTCCTGCTTCGCAATCAGCTTGTCGTTGTACAGCGCCTGTGCGCGCGTGTAGTCGAGTTTTTTCTGTTCGAGGTCCGCCTTGGCCTGCGCAATGTTTGCCTGCGCGGTTTTTTCGGCTGCGGCAAAGCTGTTCACGTCGGTCTTCGAAGAGGCGATAGTCGCCTGTTGCGCGGCAACGGTGGCCTGAGGCTGTACGCTCTCGACGGTGGCAAGCGTGGTGCCCGCTTTGACGTGGTCACCCTCTTTAACGTTCAGGTGCGTGATCCGGCCGAAGGAGGTTGCGCCAATATTCACGTAGGTCTTGGGCTTGATCTGGCCCGTGCCACTGACCACCGCCATCAAATCCTGATGCGCGGCCTTACCCGTGGCGACCTTCGTGATGTTGCCTTGCCCATGCAGAATGGTCCCTGCGACGATGCCTCCGAGGACCAGAACGACCACAACGATCAGGATGATTTTCTTTGCGCTCATTGTTGTTTTCTTTTCCTCGTTCTCATATCCAAGCCCTCATATCCAAGCCCTCATATCCAAGCCCGACTCCAGGCCCGATCTCAGGCCAGCCTGTGTCTTGTCGGGTCATGCTCCGCGTGTGTCTCTGTGCTAAGAGGCCGGCAGCTGTGCATCTGGTAATACGGTGACGAAAGCAAATGAGTTCCGTCCATTCCACAAGGCCCGAAGTCCGTTCGTCCGGAGCTCGGCGCCGAACATCCACAGCCCGCAGTGGCGGAGGGCGTCTCAGATACGCACGATGATAGCAGGGAGCGTATCCTGTCCTGCTCTTGTACTAGGGTTATAAGCGCTCTACAATAAAATTTGGTAACAGGAGTACCACCCTTTCTATGACGACCCCCCGGCGATTTCTATCAGGCACAGCCATTCTCTTTTTTGTGTTGATGGGAGGCCATGTTCTGGCGGCGCAGGATACCTCGGCCGATCCCCATCAGACAGACGGCGTGACCCGCGGGCCCGAGATCGTCGAGAAGCCCGATCCGCTCAAGCGTCCCCTCACCGATCGGGAGAAGATCGCCCAGAAAAAAGCGCTGCGGCAGGAGTTGAAGGGTGTCTACAAGAAGTGGGTCGACGAAGACGTGCGCTGGATCATCAGCGACACAGAACTTGCCGCATTCAAGAGCCTGAGCAACGACGAAGAGCGCGACCAGTTCATTGAGAATTTCTGGCTTCGGCGCAACCCCAATCCTGATTCGCCCGAGAACGAGTACAGGGAAGAGCACTACGCGCGCATCGCCTATGCCAACGAGCACTTCGCGGCGGGCAAGCCGGGCTGGAGAACCGATCGCGGGCATATCTACATCGCCTATGGCAAGCCGGACAGCATCGACGCGCATCCCAGCGGCGGCAATTATGAAAGGCCCATGGAAGAGGGTGGAGGCTCGACCTCCACGTTCCCCTTCGAAACCTGGCACTACCGCTATCTCGAAGGCATCGGCGACAACATCGACATCGAATTCGTCGACACCTGCATGTGCGGCGACTATCACATGACCATCGACCGTTCGGAGAAGGACGCGCTCAAGCACACCCCCGGCGCGGGCCAGACCATGTATGAGCAGACCGGGCAGGCCAAGCAGGCGGACCGCTTCACCGGTGGAGGACTGGAACAGCTTGGGGCCGGACCGCTTTCGAGCTCGAACCAATCCAAGCAGTTCGATCGCCTCGATCGCTTCGCCAAGCTGATGGCTCCCCCCGAGATCAAGTTCAAGGATCTGGAATCGTTCATGGCTTCGTCGAAGATCCTGACCGGACCTCCGTTCCTGTTCGACGTTCGCACCGACTACGTCAAGGTGACCAACGACACCATCCTGGTGCCCGTAACCTTGCAGATTCGCAATGGCGACATCACCTTCAGCAACAAGGAAGGCGTGGCAACGGGTACGGTCAATATCCTGGGACGGGTCTCAAATCTGAACCACAAGATCATCCAGACCTTCGAGGACACGGTGAACGTGCAGGTGCCGAGCGAACTGCTGGCGCGCAAACGCAACGACTCTTCGGTGTATTGGAAGTCTCTGCCCCTGCGTCCCGGTCTATACAAGGTCGACATCGTCATCAAGGACGTCAATAATCCTGACCACATCGGACGCTGGGAACGCAGTCTCAACGTGCCGCGGTACGACGACGACCGGCTCTCTTCGTCATCGCTGATCCTGGCCGACCAGATGGAGCGCGTGCCCTCCAAGGACATCGGCGCGGGAAACTTCGTCATTGGCAACACCAGGATCCGTCCCAGGGTGCCGTCCGGGGTTGCCGTGCCGGTTACCTTTCACCGCGGGCAGAACCTCAACTTCTGGATGCAGGTGTATAACCTTGGTATCGATGAAAAGAGTAAACAGAACGGCGCAACCATCGAATACCAGATCAAGGACACCGCAACCAACAAGATGGTGCTGGATACGCAGGAGCTGACGGCGAAAACGAATCCGAATGCGGACCAGGTAACGTTAGAAAAGAGTGTGCCACTGGGGAGTCTCCAGCCCGGCAAGTACGAAGTAAATATCAAAGTGAACGACGGCATCACCAAGCAGCAGATCGCAGAATCTGCGCCCTTCATCGTAGATTAGACAGCTGCTGAACCACACAGGAACACAGTCGCGCGGATGGCGCAGGCGACAGGCTGGTTCCCGCAAGCAGGCTGTAACGGCGCACCCTCATTTTGCCGGGCGCGACCCCTTCGGAGCAGCCACCGACGCGCAGGACGGACACACTGTGCAACGACCCCAGGTCACGTTTCAGACAAAGATCGTCGTTTTCTCGCTTCTCCTGTTTGCCGCGGGAGCCGGCGTAGCTTCCGCGCAGTCCGCGGCAGTGACCGGCGTGGTCCGCGATGCGCATGGGGTGGCGCAGCTCGGCGCCATGGTGCAGGTGGTTGCAAACGATTCCGCGCTGGTGGGCACGGCGTTTACCGACCTCCATGGACGCTACCTGGTCGCCCATCTGTCTCCCGGAAGCTATCAGGTCAAAGCCAGTGCGGCGCTGTTTCTGCCGGCCATGCGCGCCAACCTGCAGCTTCGCTCAGGAGCGCAGGCCGTGGTCAACCTGACGCTGAATACCTTGTTCGAACCCGCAGCCTGGCTGCCCGCCGAGCGCCGCGGGGCAGACGAACCGAGTGACGACTGGAAGTGGACGCTGCGGTCTGCGGCCAACCGTCCCATCCTGCGTCTGGTCGAAGACGGCGACGTCATCATGGTCTCCTCCAGCGCGCCCGAAACGCCTAGATTGCCGGACCGCCTTCGGGCCGAGGTCAGAGCGGGCGGGAGCGGCTTTGGCGACGGCGGAGTACACAATGTCCTGGTTCTCGATCGTGTGCTCGACGACGGGGCCGGCCTCACCTTGCATGCAGATTTCGGCACGCAGCCCGAAGCAGCCTCGACCGGCAAACCTCCCACCAGGCCATCGATGGAGATTGCCACCGGCTTCGGCACGCAGCTCGGACTCGCCGGCGCGGCGCGGACGGTCATTACCTACCAGTCCCATCCCGAGCTTGGGGCATCGAACGGCGCCGGGACCTCGGGACTCCAGGCGATGCAGATGGCCAGCGCGCAGCAGATGCATATTGGAGACTTCGCCGACGTGGAGGCTGGGGGGACCGTATACATGGTCCGCACCTCCGGATATGCGGTTGCGTCCCGTCCCTTCCTGAAGGTCACCACACATCCCGGCGAGGCGTGGACCCTGGGCTATCGCATGGCCACCTCGCAGAACCTGCAGTCGTTTGCCGGGCTCGATTCCGTGCGGCAGCAGCTGCCGGTCGCCGTGATGTATCGAGGCAGGATGCAGACCGAAGGCGGAATGCACCAGGAGTTTGCCGTCGGCAGAAAGCTTGGCAAGGGAATGGTGCAGGTCTCGTACTACCGCGACTCCCTGGGCCATGTGCAGGTGTCCGGAGGCGGTGCGCCGTCCAGTGCCGATCTCGTACAGCAGGCGCAGCCGGACGTAAATGGCGTCCCGGGTAATGGAGTCATTGCCGATTCCACGACCGGAAGCTTCCGTTTCCTGAGCGCAGGATACAAGACAAGCGGTCTCAGCATGACCCTGAGCGAGCCTCTGACCTCAGACATCTGGATGGCCCTGGAGTATGCCACCGGAGCGGGCCTGTCGCTGCAGGATGGCACGCCCATGACCCTCGCCGGGGTCACCTCCGGGCTTGCGCCACAGACGGCACAGACTGCGACGCTTGCTGTAAGGGGACGTGTGGTTCGGAGCGGAACAAAAATCAGGGCGGCCTATCGGTGGCAGCCTTCTCGCATCGTGACCGCCGTAGACCCCTACGCCCCTTTCAGCGACGAGGCGTATCTCAGCTGCTATCTGCGGCAGGCACTGCGTCTGGGGAAGATGCTGCCCCCGGGGCTCGACGCCACGGTCGAGGTCTCGAATCTGCTGGCCCAGGGGTACCGTCCATTTTTATCCGCGGACGGCCAAACTCTCTTCCTCGCGCAAACGCCACGAACGTTGCAGGCCGGTCTCGCCTTCACCTTCTAAGACAGAAACGCTGGTCGCATCCCACCCTGCTTTCTCGGCCACATGCCTCATTCCGTGTTGCCGGTATCAGAAAATAGGCTGAGTGGTTCGATCTGGCGTCGGGGACCCCTTTGGAAGGCCTGTGGAAAACTCTTGTCAAGCCCTAAATCGCGAAAACCCGCGCCAATCCAGCACTTTCGAGTGGCGTAGTAGTTATCGCAATCCTGTATAATAGAATTAGAAGAGAAACAAGCCTCGGTATTCACCGGGGCTTCTGCTATTAGGAGCCGCTAAGTCATTTGGATTGACGAATTTACCCGCAACCCCTCTCGAATGAAGAATTTGCAGGCGCTCAAAAATGCATCTCGCTGTATCGAAACAACTTACGTACCCCAACCCCCGGGGGGAGGGGGTACCTGCTGAATCCAGAAAACCTCGAAATGCGTGTCTATCTCGCGTTCAGTTCAATCACCTGAACCGAGTATGCCGGCACCGTGTGGTCGAACTCCGTTCCCGCCACTTTTACCGCTGAGGTCACCGGAACCACACGCTCCGGATCGCGAATGCTGTTGGTCTCAGAGGTCGTAAGTCCGGAAAGCGTCGTCACGGAAGCGCGCCCCTCTACCTTGGTCGCGCCAGCCAGGTGAATGTGTAACGGCTGCGGCTCTGAACTCGCGTTGACCAGCTTGATGTCGACCAGCCCGGTGCCCCCGTTGTTTGTCGCCGAGTAGAAAAAGCGCTCGCCTGCGCCGCTTATCGATGAGGTCGGCACGGACGTCCCGAGATGCTGCGCAAACATTACCTGCGCATAATAGCTTGGAGAACCATAGCTCGAGGCTGCGTCGTAGCCGATCAGATCTGACGACCACTGCATCCCGCCCGGGTTTACATTCACAAACAGCGGAGCATACGAGGCCATTACGATCAGGTCGCTGTTGCGTTCCATGCCCGTCATCCAGGCTGCATCGCCAAGAGCCGCGCCAAGGTTTGTGGTGGGAGAACCTTCCCGCGTGGCCCACTCACCGACGAAGATCTTCGGTCCGCTGCGGTCGCTCTTGTCGTAATGGTCAGCCATCTGGAAGAACTCGCTGGCCTGTTTGTAGTAATGGTCGTCGATGACATCTGGTCGGGTGTTCTTGACCGGCGTCGTGGCAATCAGTTGCAGCTTAGGGTACTTCGCTTTGATGGCTTTGGAGAACTGTGCATACCGGCCTTCGTAGCTTCCCGAGACGTCGAACATGTCCTCGTTGCCGATTTCGACGTAGGTAAGCGGGAACGGAGCAGGGTGCCCAAGTTTGGCGCGGACGCTGCCCCACTTCGTGCCGGTGTCACCCGTGACGAACTCGATCTCGTCGAGCGCGTCGTCCACCATGGGAGCGAGGTAAGGTCCGGGAGTGATATGCACTCCTTTCAGCGAGTATCCGGCATACACGGCGAGCACGGGCTCCATCTTCAGGTCTTCGCACCACTCGAGGAATTCGAGCAGACCCATGCCGTCCGAGGACTGGTACCCCCACGGGCTCGGGTGCGTGGGCCGATCGACCAGCGGTCCGATGGTCTGCTTCCAGTCGTAGCGGTCTTGAATGTCATTGCCTTCAAGATAGTTTCCTCCGGGCAGGCGCAGGAAAGCAGGCTTCATTGCAGCCATCTTCTGCATCAGGTCGGGGCGATTGCCATTGGGGCGATCCCGGAAGGTGGGAGGGAAGAGGGAGACGAGGCTAAGCCACAGAGTCCCGGCGTGGCCCACAGTCAGCCGAAGGTGATTTTCAGCGGACGGCTTTATGTCGCCAGTATTCAGCGTGAACTCGTACCGCTTCCAATCGGAGGTGAGAGGCGCGCTCGTCACCGTCGCCGCCACTGCGCCGGTGTTGTCATTCACCAGCGAGAGGCTGACCGGTCCCAGATCGGTTGAGTCTCCCTTCGCGTAGAAGGATCCGGTGTAGCGGGTGTGCGGGCGCAGCGCCATGCCCCACCAGCCTTCGTT
The DNA here is from genome assembly GCA_030853485.1 of Acidobacteriota bacterium. GTDB lineage: Bacteria > Acidobacteriota > Terriglobia > Terriglobales > Acidobacteriaceae > Edaphobacter. Next base: position 10,656 of record JALYVA010000176.1, on the reverse strand, counting down.
GAGCACGCCCGCCTGATTGCTGGAGTCGGCACGCTTGATCTCCACCTTCAGGCTGGTTTGGAGTGCGGAGCTTGGACCCGTGCTGGGGTCGATGCTGAAGGATGCGGAGGAGTGCCCCATCTCGGACAGGCGCCAATGCGCGATGCCGGCCCAGTCGTGCTCCTGCATGGCGCGGTTGCGCACCATCTCGGCGTACAAGCCGCCATCGTAGGAGTAATTGATTTCTTCCGTCATCATGCCGTAAAGCGTCGGGCTGACAGCGTGGAGCGGCTTGACAAGATCAATATCGAGCGTGGCTTGCTGCGCGCTCTGAGCCACGGCAACGGTTGCAAGGGCAAGCAGGGCAAAAGACACTACGCTCATTTTCATGCATTTCATCGTGGCAGTCCCTTGAGATGATGGTGGCACTCGGGCGCGAAAACCTTTTCCCAGTTCGGTACCTTTATACCAGCGCGGCAGGTTTTCTGGAAAAGTGATCGCACCCCTTGTACTCTGAATCAATTCAATACGGAAAGGAATCCCCAGTGAAGAATAAGAAGACACATCGGATCGGAATAGGCCTGCTTCTGCTGCCTGTGCTTTCTGCGCGTATAGTCCGTGCGGAGATTCGTCTGCCAAAGCTCATCAGCGATCACGCGGTCTTTCAGCGCCAGGTACCGATCCATCTCTGGGGTTGGACCTCACCAGGCGAGCACATCACGCTTGCATTTCATGCGCAGACACGCACAGCGCAAGCGAATGACTTTGGCGAGTGGAGTGTGTGGCTCGAACCTGAAGAAGCCGGAGGGCCTTACACACTGAAGCTCAGCGGTGATGCTCCGCACGAGTCATCGCTGACCGTGTCCGACCTGCTGGTGGGTGACGTATGGGTTGCCTCTGGACAGTCGAACATGGAGATGCCGCTGCGTGGATTTCCAGACTCGGCTGTTCTCAAGAATGCAGAGCAGGAAATTGCCTCCGCCAATCTGCCGCGGGTGCGGCTGCTCCGGGTGGATAGGATCGCCTCGGATGTGCCCGCGAACGATATTCCAAATACCTGGACATCGAGCACGCCGGAGACGGCTGCTGCATTCTCCGCAGTGGCGTTTCTGTTCGGGCGGCAGATCGGACACGATGAGAAGATCCCCATTGGTTTGATCGACTCAACCTGGGGCGGCACGCCGATCAGTTCGTGGATCAGTCTTGAAGCGCTGGGGGCAAATGCATCCTTTATGCCGGTGTTCGCCGAGCGTGCGCAGTTTGCTGCCGAGCAGAGTCGTGTGGCACAGGTGACTGCTGCGGAAAAGAGGGAAGATGCCGCTGCAAAGGCCGCGAACCAGCCTTTGCCGAAGCATCCCTGGCATCCCGAGCAGGCGTCCTGGACCCCGGCATTGTTGTACAACGGCATGATCGCACCACTGGTGCCGTATTCGATCAAAGGGTTCCTGTGGTACCAGGGAGAGAGCGACAGTTCACCTGAGCGTGGGCCGATGTACGCCGCTCTTTTTCCCGCCATGATTTCGGATTGGCGTGCACAGTGGAACCAGGGCGAACTTCCTTTTCTGTTTGTACAGATCTCCAGTTTCGAGTCCGCCGGGGAACAGTGGGGTGTGATCCGCGATGCGCAACGGCGTGCGCTAAGCACCGTAAACACCGCAATGGCTGTGTCGATCGATGTGGGCGAGGCTCACAATGTGCATCCCGCGGATAAACAGACGGTCGCAGCGCGGTTGGCCCTGGCGGCGCGGGCGAACGTTTACCACGATACGAACGCGGAGTTTACTGGTCCTGTGCTCCGCCAGGCAACGATTGAGATGGGAGCCGTGCGCGTGTGGTTCGATCATGCCGCAGGAGGACTGCGCGCCGACCGTGCGCCTGCGGGATCCGCTGTCACTCCCGAAACCTATAAGTCAGCTTTCGAAGTTGCGGGAGAGGACCACAGATTCGTCCCGGCACAAGCCAGAATAGAAGGACAAACGGTTGTCGTGAGCAGTTCCGCGTTGCCAAGACCACGTTTCGTGCGGTATGCGTGGAGTAACGAGGCGGGCGGTGGACTGTACAATCAAGCCGGTCTACCCGCTTCGACATTCACCTCGGAGTAGGGAGCGTGGTAGGTCGATGCTCTTGCAGTGTTTCGTAGACGTCGTTGATCGCTGATTCGAAGGAAGGTTTCATTGCCGCCACGCAAGGCAAGAATGAGAGATGTCGCGAAACTGGCCGGAGTGGCCACGATGACGGTGTCCCGTGTTCTCAACGATAGCGCCCCCGTGACGGAGGATACCCGGGCCCGGGTGCGCCTGGCGATCCGGCAGCTGAACTACAAGCCAAATCCGGTCGCGCGCTCGCTGCGGCAAGCTAAATCGAATTCAATCGGGATTATCGTTCCCAATTTCTATGACCCGTTCTTCGCGATGTGCGCACATGCGATCAGTCTGGTGGCAAAGAAATATGGATACTCGATTAGTGTGACAATCTCGGACGAGAATGCGGACGTGGAGTTTTCAGAGGCAAGTCTGATGGTGGCACACCATGTCGAAGGTCTCATCGTTATTCCTGCATCGGTCGGCAGGTCGCGGTTGAACCAGTCGGAGTTCCATGGAACGCACATAGTCACGCTCGACCGTCCGGTAAAAGGACAAAGATTCAACAGTGTGCTGGTAGACAATCGAAATGGCGTCAGGGTTGCCGTCGAGCACCTGATTGAACATGGACACAGACGGATTGCGTTTCTCGGTCTTGCGAAGAAGCTCTATACGTTTGAGCAACGGTTTGCAGGATTTCGCGACGCGATGATGGGTGCGGGACTTACACCAGGCCCGTACGGCATGTGCCGCACCGAAGATGAGACCTGTGCGTTGATCCAAAAGGAACTGTCGGGAAGTGATGCGCCAACGGCGTTTTTCCTCGGTAACAATTTACTGATGCGCCATGCGCTTCATTCGTTCTTGCGACTGGGTGTCAGGATCCCCGAGGATGTAGCCATTGTGGGGTTTGACGATTTCGATATGGCCGACATTTTTACGCCGTCCATTACGGTGGTGCGTCAACCCTCGCAGGAACTGGGTCGGGTGGCTGGCGAACTTCTCTTCGCCCGACTTTCGGCAAAAGAGGTGTCGCTCTCTGGCCAGCAGATTACGCTTCCGGTGGATTTCGCTATTCGCGAGTCGTGCGGATGCAAGGGCGCTATTGGCAATAGCCACCACCGTGTTTCGGCCCAGGCCTGAGGGAGCTATGTTCGCCGGCAGAATGCATTCGGTATACCCTCCGCCTGGACATGTCCTCCCCGACTCGTTATGTTATCGTTATCGCGTTATTGGGAGATATCTACATGGCAGTTTGTTCGCGTCGGCGGTCGCCTGTGGCTTCGTGCCTGCGCATGCGTAAGACGAAGGCAAGGGGTTTGCTTTGGCTGCTCACTGCGGCTCTGGTGGTAGCGCACGCGGCGGCACAACCTCCAGCAACCAATGATCCCGCGCAGTATGGTCCATACAGCGGCACATTTCTGCCGGATGGCATGGGCCTGCGGATGCCTTTGACCAACCTGCATGACTCCATGCTGCTCGCAGATTCGCCGTGGACTCTCTCGTGTTGGATCAAAACCGACAGCCCTGTCTCTTCACGCGAACTTGTGGCGGGAATGGGAAACACGACCTCCGAATACCCTCGCTACGTAGCTCTTGATGCAGGCAAGCTGATGCTGTGGATGGGCAAAGGCAACCAGCTCAGCGCCCCGGCGGACCTGAAGCCGGGTACATGGCACCTGATCGCGGCGACCTTCGACGGCACTCAGTTTCATCTGTACAGGGACGGGAGCGCCGTAGGGAGCGGAGCACTTGTTCTCGGCAGCGCAGATGGTGTGCTGCAAATGGCCCCGCCAGAGATCAACACGACGAGCGATGCTTCCGCGGGCCGGCACTTTGGAGGCCAGATCGCTCTGTTCACTGTGGTTCGCCGTGCGCTCTCCGACGGGGAGATTCGCTCGCTAGAAGAGACTCCGCCGAACTTTTCGGTCATCCAGTTTGAAGAGGGCTCGAAGCCCTGGCCTTTCCAGACCCGCGGGCAGGCAGGATACCGCGCACCGCAGGATCCGGGTACGCTCCCCAAGAGCCGCGCTGCCTTTTCACCTGCAGTGGCGATTAAGCGGGCACCGATGGGCGAGTCTCTTGTCGCCTCTGGCGACGGGGAATGGACCTTTGCCGACGGATGGACGCTGCGCGAGGCGCCCAAAGTCGAGGCCGAACCAAGACATAGCGATGAGCTGATTGCTTCCGCCGCATACCCCGCCAAGAACTGGATGCGTGCGACTGTGCCCGGCACGGTCCTAACAACCATGATCGACGACGGAGTCTATCCTGACCCGGACTTCGGACTTAACAACATGGCCATTCCGGAATCGCTGAACAAGCAGGACTACTGGTATCGCAACGAGTTCACGTTGCCGCCCGGTGTGGCAGGGGACAAGAACAGTAATAGCCCGCGCCATGTCGAGCTGACCTTTCAGGGAATCAACTACAAGGCATCCGTATGGCTGAACGGAACTCTGCTTGGCGTGATCAAGGGAGCGTTTCAGCGCGGCAGCTTCGATGTGAGCGCGCTGTTGAAAGAGGGCGAAAAGAACGTTCTTGCAGTTCGCATCTCGCCCCCGCCGCACCCTGGTATTCCGAACGAGGAGTCTGTCCTCGGCGGTCCAGGCGAAAACGGGGGCAGCATGGAACTGGATGGGCCGACCTTTCTCGCGACCGAGGGCTGGGACTGGATTCCGGCGATTCGAGATCGCGATAGCGGCATTTGGCAGCCGGTCGTTCTGAAGGTCACGCGAGCCCTGAAGCTTGGCGATGCGCAGGTGGTCACCTCCTTTCCCCATCACGATAGCGCCCAGGCCGCGGTCGAAATCAACGTGCCAGTCACGAATACTTCCCCGCAGCCCGTGCAGGCGACCATTGAAGCGTCGATGGAGCAGGCCAGCGTGCGCAAAATCGTCCTGTTGCAGCCAGGCGAGAACTTAGTCAAGCTCGCTCCTGGGGAATTTGCTGAACTCAACTTGCAGCACCCTCGGCTGTGGTGGCCAAACGGTTATGGTAAGCCGGAGCTCTATCACCTTAGGCTGAAGGTGAGCGGGGGTGCGGCAGTCTCCGATACCAAGGAGATTCGTTTTGGCGTACGCGAAATCAGCTACGAGCTGAGCTTACTCGACAGGGCAGGGCATCTGCGTCGCGTGGAGTTCTCGCCCACCGAGACGCGAGGGGAATCGCGTCCGGTGGTCGATGTGACCCACGAGGGAATGCGCGAGATTCCGCCGGCAGATGCGGCGGCACTGGATATTCCCGAGGAGGGCCGGGGGCGCTTTCACTCGTATGTGGCTTCGATTACTGCGGGCGAGGAAGACTCTCCGTCGCTCCTGCCCCTGTCGGATACACGCACGGCACCTTACCTGGTGATTAAGGTGAACGGTGTACGGATTGCTGCGCGAGGGGGCAACTGGGGCATGGACGACTCACGCAAACGTGTGTCCAGGGCACATCTCGAGCCGTTCTTCCGGCTGGACCGCGACGCGCATTTGAATATCATCCGCAACTGGGTGGGCCAAGACACCGAAGAGACCTTTTACGAACTTGCCGATGAGTACGGGATGCTGGTCTGGAACGATTTTTGGGAGTCGACGCAGAATTACAACATCGAAGCAGAGGACCCCGCGCTGTTTCTTGCGAATGCAGCAGACACCATCAAGCGTTATCGAAATCATCCATCGATCCTGCTCTGGTGTGGTCGCAATGAGGGCGTTCCACAGCCCATTATCAACCACGGTCTCGACGAGTTAGTGCGTACGCTCGATGGCACACGTTATTACTCGCCTAGCTCGAACCAAGTCAACCTTCAGGACAGCGGGCCGTATCACTACCAGGATCCTGCACGGTATTTTTCTTCCCTGAATCGCGGCTTTTCGGTGGAGACCGGGACCGCGTCCATGTCCACGCTTGAGTCGTTTCGCAGTACCGTAGCGAAGCAAGACCAGTGGCCCATCAACGATGTTTGGGCGTACCACGACTGGCACCAGACCGGGAACGGAGACGTCGCGCCCTTCATGGCGGAACTCCAGGCGGAGTTTGGAGCCCCTACGAGCCTCGAGGACTTTGAGCGCAAGGCGCAGATGCTGAACTATGTGGACCATCGTGCCATCTTTGAGGGCATGAACGCGAACCTGTGGGCTCCGAACAGTGGTCGTCTTCTGTGGATGACGCAGCCTGCGTGGCCGAGCACGATGTGGCAAATTCTCAGTTCGGACTATGACACGCAGGCGTCGTTCTATGGAACTATGAAGGCTTGCGAGCCCGTGCATGTTCAACTCAACCTGGAAGATCAGCAAGTCGACCTGATCAACGCCACAACGACGGCGCGCAAGGGACTGACGGTCGTAGCTAGAGTCTATTCGCTAACCAATGCGCTGCTCTTCCAAGCGAAAGAGACGAAGGATGTGGCTGCGGATGCGTCGGAGAAAAGCCTCAAGCTCGAACTGGCTCCATACCTCGCCCGAGCGATGGTCATCGTAAAGCTCGAGCTGCTGGGAGCAGACGGGAGCCTGATTTCACAGAATCTTTATTGGCTCGGTGCGATGCCTTCTTCGTATCGAGAGTTGAACAGCCTGACTCCCACGCTGCTGAGGGCCAATGCTGCCCGTGTGAATGAGGGTGACATGGTAAAGACCAAGGTTGAGCTTACCAACGCGGACAAGGTTGTCAGCTTGGCGAACAAGCTCACGCTGCTGGATGTAAAGACCAAGCAGCGCATCCTGCCGGCCTACTACTCGGACAATTACATTTCGCTGTTACCGGGAGAGACACGGGAGGTTGAGATTGAATATCCCCGCACCTTCAGTGACACATCTGTAGAAATCGCGATTCGAGGATGGAACGCTACGCCACAGACGGTTCGGATCATTAGAGGAAACTAGGTCGTCTCGGTAGTAGGAGTGGTGGACGCGGTAGGGATCGAACCCATTTGCGCCCCTTGGAAATGAGTAAGTCACACATTATAAAAGCGTCATGTTTGTCAAGAACTGCATGATTTTCATGGGTCTAGCACAAATTAGCACAAATTTGATTCCTCGGGTTGTTCCCCGTTTTGCGTTGTAGCACGGGTGCCGAAGCGATTTTGTGATTATTCATTCCACCCTCAATTTAGCACCCACTTAAACGACGGAACCGGGCGAGCGTGGATACGTCCCTCGTTGAGGCGGCGCAACTCTGCGCTAGTTGGTGTCAGCCAGGCGGCTCGAACCTAATTTGACCAAGTTCCACACCTGTCATACATACAGGACCAACGGGGCGCATAGCGTCCCCGGATCACCGTCTGTCGTCGGGGGAAACCTGACGGAACGTTCCATGGAAATAAAACTGGAGTCGGACTGGAGAGCCACATGCCGTTTATGCGTAGTCAAACAGCGTCGTCAGAGACCACAAGAAATTCTTCCGCGAACTCGCTTGCAGCCCTTGAAAAGCACTACTCCGTCGCTGATTTAGCCAAGCTGTGGCTTTTCAGCGAGAGCACTGTCAGGCGGATATTCATCAACGAGCCCGGAGTGTTGAAACTCGTACACGAGGAAACAAGTTACAAGCGACGCTACACTTCGCTCAGAATTCCTGAACACATCGCGAAGCAGGTGCATCGCCGCCTCGAGGGCTCTCCATCTGAGAACTTCCAACGGATGTCGAACGGACGGAAGCCAGTTGCTCACGCTACAGTCGGCAAGAGTCAGGAGATTTCAGCATGATCTCGCCCCTGACGGTTGGTGCAAGCTGTTGAAAGGACTCGATAGGAGATAGCCGTTCGATTCCAAGTAGGCGGCTGCCTGTAAGGTCTCCAGCATACATGCGCACAGAGAGCTCTCGCATCGACAATCCTGTCGAGCCTGCGAGTTGACGTTCCGATCGTTCGTCCTACTGCAATCGGATCAATTGCGACCGCGGACGCTCGTCCTGGTGCGCAATCAGAGAAGCCAGGGGCCCAGAGATAAGCCAATCGTGCGGAGAGGACATGGTTTGGTTGACCAGCGAATTAAAGATGCTGAAAATGTTCTTGAGGCGGCACTCAAGGACCTCGGTCCCATGCTGAGGAGAATGCACCGTCTTAGGAGACAACACGATGTGGAAACGACTCATCCTTCTGACTTCCCTGATGATGGCAGTTGCAGGCTGCAAAGTCGATCCTAGCCCTCCGTCAATTGAGGATGCAAGGGTTACGTGGAACAACATTAACAAACAGTCAGGCTTGACCAATGATCTGCAACTCGTGGACCTGAAGAAAACTGACGGACAATTTGCGGAGGTAAATGGGGTGAAGGTCTACACCTTGTTCTACGAGGCGCAACAGAAATACCTCACCAAAGTGGGACGTTGGAAGCCTGGCGACGTTGAGACCATTCGCTCGAACTATGGCTTCCAGAAAACGGAAGGCGGATGGCAAGGCCCTGACGGGACCCATTTCAAAGATTAAACCCGTTTGACCAAATTTGCAGTCCATCCTACTCTGCCCCCGAGCTGATTCGTTCAGCAGGGAGGTAAGCGGGATGTTTGACTCGCCAGAACATGCACTGTCGGCACTTCGCCGTGTAGGGTATTTCACCGACCAGAAGACCGCAACAACGGTGTACCTAGCGGGACAAATCAATAAACCTATCATGCTGGAGGGTCCAGCCGGCGCCGGCAAGACCGAGTTGGCCCAGTCGGTTGCGCGGGCGGCGGGCGCTGATTTCCTTCGCCTTCAGTGTTATCAGGGCATTAACGAAGAGAAGGCTATTGGGCAGTTCGACAAAAGCCTGCAAGAGCTCTTCGTCCTGCTCAAGAGCAAGACCGAAAGGACATACGACTGGGATCAGATCCGGAAGGACGTGACCAGCCGAGCCTTTTTCCTGGCCGGCCCCTTGCTCACCGCCATCGAGCAGGAGAAGCGGTGTGTCCTTTTGATTGATGAAATTGATAAGGTCGACTATGCATTTGAAGCACTTCTGCTCGAGCTGCTTTCCGCGTGGACCCTCTCGATCCCCAAGATGGGCGCAGTGAAAGCGACGACGGTGCCGTTCGTCTTCATGACGTCGAACCAGGAACGGCGCTTGGGCGATCCCCTTCGCCGCCGCAGCTTTTACCTGATCGTCGAGCACCCCACGGCGGAAAGAGAAGCGGCGATTGTCAAGAGCAAGACCCCGACTGCGAATGCAGCGACGCACCGTTTCATCGCAGGGCTCGCCAAAGCTCTTCGAGCGTTCAATCTCGAGAAGCCGCCCAGCATCTCGGAGATGAACGATGTCGCGCAAGCCATGCAGCTCCTCAGCATGGACGAGATCCTTGCGGTGCACAAGGACATCATGCTGCCGCTGATCGTGAAGACGGAGGGCGACCGCAAGAGAATGCTGATGAAACAAGCATTCGAGGTCATCATCCATACAGCGCGGAAGAATGCTGACGCGATGGAAGCAAGAGAGGTCGAGGCCTCCATTGCGGCCCTCGAGGTGACCGCATGAGAGTCATTCTGATTGCATCAGCGCTCGTTGCCATCGCCGTTAGTGCTCCCGCCCACGGCATGACGTTCCTGGAGAGCAGGGCTCCGGAAGCCGTGTACTACGCGAACGCGTATGCAGACCACTACCACCTTCCAAGAGAACTGGTCCACGCGATCATCGAGCAGGAATCGGGTTGGAATCAGCGGGTGATTTCGAACAAGGGCGCAATCGGATTGATGCAGCTGATGCCGGCGACCGCTGCTCACTTTTACGTGCGTAATCCTACTTCGATCCAGGACAACATCGGTGGTGGAGTTCGTTACCTGGCCAATCTGAATGATCTCTTTCATGGTGACCTCCGCATGGTCGTCGCGGCGTACTACTGTGGCGAGCACCACATTCTTGCCAGCGGCTTGCGATATCACAACGCCGAAGTGATCGCGTATGTCACCTCGGTCGAGAACAGGTATGAACACGAATTACAGCTTCATCATCCCGGCAGCTTCAAAGGAACAAATAAATGACCTCTCGCATCCAGGTACTAACGGTAATGACCGTTGCATTCGCAACAGCATCGGGGGTGAGCCAGCAGCGAAATTCCCAACCGATGGTCTCCGATGTCACCGTCTCGAAAGCTGCCGTGACTGACGTGCATTTGCGACCTCTGTTCACCACGACCATCCGGTTGCCGGAAGCAGTTAGCTCCGTAGCCGTGGGAGCGCCGACCCTCTTCGAGGCGGAGCACTCGGATCAGGAACCGAGGCTGGTCTACATCAAACCCTCGACCAAGCAGCCTGCGGAGAGCAATCTCGTCATCACCATGCAGTCCGGCGAAACGATCAGCTTGCGGCTGATTTCTGACGGAAACACCACTCTTAATGCACCAGTCGATTTCATCGTCGATTACAAGCCGCAAGACAGTTTCTTCGTTGGTTCCTCTGACCCAATAATGAAACCAGCACAGCAGGCTGGAGTTTCAGCCAAGCACATCGACCCTCTGGACCGCGCTCTCGAGGGCCAATCGCGAGTGGCTACGCCAGCCTGGCAGCAGGGCACCGCTCTTGAGGAGAAGGCCAAGAAGACCGATCAGCCCCTGGCCTGCCCGATCTTTTGAACCAGATTGTTTGTTAGTGTAGCGCAGCTATTTCTGAGTTCAGATAGCTGCCATTTGGGGAGTGGGGAGG
>JALYVA010000174.1 GCA_030853485.1 Acidobacteriota bacterium | reverse complement strand
ATGAGAAACATGGGAGAACCTTCTTTCTTGAGAACAAAGTACCGCCCGAGCGGAAAATGTGTACAAGTCATAAGAGCGTTGTTGCACGATATTCGTTGCTTTGCTGAAAATTATTGATCGAGGTTTCGCCCGCATGGATAAGCAAGGGATCGCCGGGCGCACCCGAGGACAGGGGGCGAATGCGGGTGTGGTTCAAATGATTCGCCAGAATGCGTCGCTGTGCGAAAGTCGTACCCGCTTCATGGTTGGGGTACACGTGTACGGTGCCGAGGCAGGCTATCGCTGCTGTTTGCAAGCCATTCACGGCAGAACAGTTAGAGGTGGATTCATGCGGGTAAGGATTGGGTTCTGCGTAGCGACCAGCCCCGGTTCAGGCCGAGGCTGATTTCTTCGCTGCGTCATTATGTAGAAGCATACAAGGTCGTACGCGGTGGGAATAGGGTTAGACTCGCGGCTTTGTTTATGGAGACGGTCGGCCAGTTCGAGCTAAGTGCGGCCTCCTGCGATCGAAGGGATCAGCATGACTTCGTCACCGTCTTTGAAGGCGTAGGTGTCGCCTCCGAGGAAGCGAATGTCTTCGTCATTGACGTAGATGTTGATGAAGCGGCGCAGCCTGCCGTCCTCGCCTTTGATCTGGGTGGAAAGTGCGGGGAAGGTCTGGTCGATGTCGACGAGCAGCCCGGCCAGGTTGGCCGCGCCGGACTCGAACTGTTTGCGTCCTTCTGTGTGGCGGGTGAAGGCGGTGGGAAGTGTGATCTTGATGGGCATCAGATGACTCCTGCGGCGGTGAGCTCGGGTTCGGCGAGTCCATCCAACTCGCGAAGATACGTGTCGAAGTCGGCGAGCCGCGGACGAACGGCGCGCTCCTGCTGATATCGTCCTGCAAGCGCGTCGGTGGTCTTGAGGCCATTGCCTGTGATGCAGGAGATGGTGATCTGATCGCGTCCGATGCGGCCGTCGGCATAGAGCCGCGCGGTGACTGCGGTGGTCACTCCGCCCGCAGTCTCGGTAAAGATGCCTTCGGTTTCGGCGAGCTCCTGGATGCCGGAGACTATCTCGACGTCGGAGACATCTTCAGCCCAGCCACCGGTGGCGCGAATCATCTTTGCGGCTGCGGTGCCGTCGGCCGGGTTGCCGATGGCGAGCGAACGTGCGATGGTGTTGGGACGCTGGGGCTGGATGTCGTCGCTTCCCTCTTTGACGGCGACCGAGATGGGCGAGCACCCGGTGGCCTGTGCGCCGAAGAAGCGAACATCCTTCGCCTTGACGAGGCCAAGTTCGATCAGCTCCTGGAATGCCTTGCGAATTTTACGGACCAGCGAACCGCCGGCCATGGGAACGACCACATTGTCGGGCAGACGCCAGCCGAGCTGCTCTGCGATCTCGTAGCCAACCGTTTTCGAACCCTCTGCGTAATACGGCCGGAGGTTCACGTTGACGAAGCCCCAGTGGTACTCGTCCGCAATCTGGCTGCAGAGGCGGTTTACGTGGTCGTAGTTGCCATCGATGCGAACCAGGCGGGCGCCGTAGACCTGGGTGTTGAGGATCTTTGCGGGCTCGAGATCGGCGGGGACGAGGATGCAGGCTTTGAGACCGAGGCGGGCCGACTGTGCCGCCACCGAATTCGCGAGATTGCCGGTCGAGGAGCAGCCCACCGTGGTGAAACCGAATTTCTGCGCATTCGCAAGTGCCACTGAGACGACGCGATCTTTGAAGCTCAAGGTGGGGAAACAGACAGCGTCATTTTTGATATAGAGATGGTCTGCGCCGATGCGTTTGCCGAGATTCTTCGCCCGCACAAGCGGCGTGAAGCCGACGGGCAGGTCGGGCAGAAAACCTTCGGGGATAGGCAACAGGTCCGCGTAGCGCCAGATGTTGGCCGGACCGCTGGCGATCTTCTCCCTGGTGAAGATGCCGCGCACCGCTTCGAGATCGTAGGCGATCTCAAGAGGCCCCAGGCATTCGGGGCAGGCTGAAAGAGGCTGGTTGCCAAACCGTCTGCCGCACTCGTTGCACTTCAGCTCATACCGGCTACAGGAATAGTTCATCTTGCTCTTTCCGAGCGGGAAGGAGGTCGGAACTTCGATGACGTACTCTCAGGGGGATTGGCAGACTGCCGGGAGATGAAATGCGGGGTGTGCAGCCTCGAGGTGAGGACTGCGTGCTCCGAATCTCATGTTCCCTGTGCTGTGCCGCTGCCCAGGAGAGAGTTGACACCGGTACGCCTTTGTTCTGTCCGGTTGTCGTGGCGTCAAAGGGCTCGTCCCTCAACCACTCTGCATGAAATTCAAATCTGCCGAAGCAGACTGGAATACCTCGTTTGTAACACAGCCGTGTTGGCGCTGCAAGCCGGGCGGGCGAACTCGGAGCGGCCGTGACGCAGCAATCAAGAGGAGCAGAGACAAGGCGCGAGGCCGATGGCGATTTCGCGCATGAAAAAAAGGTGTACCTATGATTCCAGAGCAGCGAATCTGTTCTGCGTGTCGTTTGAAGGTCCGCGCTACAGCGCAGGGGGAACGATGTTGCTGACGCCCTCAACAAAAGCGACGGGGTCGAACTCGGTTCGGACGATCTCATCGGGGCAGTCGGTCAGGTTGGCGACGCGCCAGTTGCAGACAAAAGCGATAAGCTGTCCCGGATGCGCGGTCTTGATCTGGGAGCACATCGACTCGGCTTCTGCGACGCCTCGCTCACCTTCGACGTCGATCAACACGAGATCGTACTGGCCATCCTGAAACATCGATATGCCTTCCGCATGGCGCAGGGCGGAGTCCACCTGAAAGCCGTGGAGGCGCAGGATGTGATCGCGGAGGGGACGGATGGTCTCCCGCGTGCAGATATGGAGCACGGTGCGCTGACGGATCTCGGTGGCGTTCATCATTAGTCAGACCTTTCCAAAGCAAGCCGCCTCACCCAGAGCCTTCACTGCGATCGCGCATAATCGAGAGTGGAAACGCATCCGCAACTGTACTTCTACAATCTTTTGATGACAATCAGTTTATCGGAACGGGGGCATGCGCGCCATCTTCGCCCGAGAAGCGTGGCTCGGAAGACCACACGGTAGGTCGTCGAAGTGTGTGGGACGGTCATGCCGGGTCGTAATTCAGGTTCTGCCCCAGCCAGCGCTCCACCTCGGCCACCGTCATTCCCTTGCGAACGTGATAGTCGGCCACTTGGTCGCGGTCGATCTTGCCGAGGCTGAAGTAGCGAGACTCGGGATGGGCGAAGTAGAGGCCGCTGACGCTCGAACCGGGCCACATGGCAAAAGACTCGGTGATCTTCATTTCGGTGTTGGCCTCGACGTCGAGCAGGCGCCAGAGCGGGCCCTTCTCGGTGTGATCGGGACATGCCGGGTAGCCGGCGGCGGGTCGAATTCCGCGGTATTTTTCCTGGACGAGGTCTTCGTGGCTCAGGTTTTCCTGGCTTCCGTATCCCCATTCGTCGCGCACCTGCTTGTGCAGGCATTCGGCGAAGGCTTCGGCCAGACGATCGCCGAGAGCCTCCGCCATGATGGCGTTGTAGTCGTCGTTGTCCGCACGAAAACTTTCGCAGAGTTTTGTCAGTCCGATGCCGCTGGTTACGGCGAACGCACCGAGGTGGTCCTGCAGTCCGGTTTCTTTGGGGGCGATGAAGTCGGAGAGCGAGCGGCAGGGTTCCGAGCCTTCCCTGTTTGCCTGCTGGCGAAGGAAGTGGAATCGTTCCAGCACCTCTCCGCGTGTGGGGTCTGTATAGAGTTCGACATCGTCGCCCACGGCGTTGGCGGGAAAGAAGCCATATACGCCGCGCGCGATGATCAGGTTTTGCTCAATAATGCGGTCGAGCAGAGTATTGGCATCGGCGAAGATCTGCCTCGCCTGCTCGCCTTGCAGCTCGTGTTCAAGGATGCGTGGGTAGATGCCTTTGAGGCCCCACGTATGGAAGAGCGGCGACCAGTCGATGAAGTTGCGCAGCGTTGCCAGAGGAAAGCGATCGAGCACACGCACGCCGGTGAATGCGGGGACGGGGAGGTCTTCGGAATCGGCACGCCACTCGATAGGGGTGCGTCGGGCGCGTGCGATTTCGAGCGGGACGACCTGCTGGGGCGGGGCGGCGTGCGCCTGGCGAAGCGCCTCGTATTCGGCGCGGTGCTGCGCCACGAAGGCCGCGTTGCCTTCCTCGCTGAGCAGGCTGGAGGTGACCGGCACTGCCCTGCTGGCGTCGAGCACGTGGACCACAGGCTCGCTGTAGTGAGGAGCGATTTTGACGGCGGTATGTCTTCGGCTGGTGGTGGCCCCTCCGATGAGCAGAGGCAGCTTGAAACCCTGGCGCTCCATCTCGCGGGCCACGTGCACCATCTCGTCGAGAGACGGTGTGATGAGGCCGCTGAGTCCGATTACGTCTACTTTTTCCGCCCTGGCGCGTTCGAGGATCTTTTCGCTTGAGACCATGACGCCCATGTCGATGACCTCGTAGTTGTTGCAGGCGAGCACGACGCCGACGATGTTTTTTCCGATGTCGTGAACGTCGCCTTTGACGGTGGCGAGCAGGACCTTACCCTGAGCCTTGACGACCTGGCCCGAGGCCTCCAATGCGGCCTTCTCGGCCTCCATGAAGGGCGTCAGGTGCGCCACGGCTTTTTTCATGACGCGGGCGGATTTGACGACCTGGGGAAGAAACATTTTGCCTGCTCCGAAGAGGTCGCCCACGATGCCCATGCCGTCCATCAGAGGGCCTTCGATGACCAGGAGCGGGCGGCCGAGCTTGACGCGGGCTTCTTCGGCGTCGATCTCGATGTAGGTGTCGATTCCCTTCACCAGCGCGTGAGAGAGGCGCTCCTCAACGGGGCCGTTGCGCCATTCTTCGGCCTTCTTTTGGCTGGCTACCGAGCCGACGCCTTTGAGCGATTCGCCGAAATCAACGAGACGCTCGGTCGCATCGGGGCGGCGGTTGAGCAGGACATCTTCGACAAGCGTTTTGAGCTCAGGCTCGATCTCCTCGTAGACCTCAAGCATGCCCGCGTTGACGATGCCCATATCCATACCGGCGGCGATGGCGTGGTAGAGGAAGGCGGAGTGCATGGCTTCGCGAACCTTGTTGTTGCCGCGAAAGCTGAAGGAGATGTTCGAGACGCCACCCGAGACTTTGGCGTGGGGGAGGTTGCTTTTGATCCAGCGCGTGGCGTTGATGAAGTCCACGGCGTAGTTGTTGTGCTCCTCCATGCCGGTGGCGACGGTAAGGATGTTGGGGTCGAAGATGATGTCTTCCGGGGGGAGCCCGACCTGGTCGACGAGGATGCGGTAGGCGCGTTCGCAGATGCGGATCTTCTCTTCGAAGGAGGCGGCCTGGCCCTGCTCGTCGAAGGCCATCACGACCACGGCAGCACCATACTTCAGCACCGTTGCCGCGTTCTGACGGAACTTGTCTTCGCCTTCTTTGAGCGAGATCGAGTTGACGATTCCTTTGCCTTGCAGGCACTTCAGTCCTGCTTCGATGACCTCCCACTTCGAGGAGTCGACCATGAAGGGGACCTTGGCGACTTCAGGCTCGCTTGCCAGCAGCTGCAGGAAGCGCGTCATCGCGACAGCGCCGTCGATCATGCCCTCGTCCATGCAGATGTCGAGAACGTTTGCGCCATTCTCGACTTGCTGCCGGGCCACCGTGACGGCTTCTTCGTACTTGCCTTCTTTGATCAGCCTGGCGAATTTAGGCGAACCGGCAACGTTGGTGCGCTCGCCGATCATGATGTAGACGCCGGGCTGCTGGGTGAAGGGCTGCGAGCCGGAGAGCCGGAGTGGCCTGGCGCCGCTGACCGCTGTTCCCTGTTCGGTTCCGCTCAAGCCGCAACCTCGAGGCTACCGAGCTTTCGCGGAGGCTGATTTTCGAGAGCTTTCGCGATGGCGGCAATGTGCTCTGGCGTGTTGCCGCAGCAGCCCCCGGCGATGTTGATCAGGCCTGCCCGCGCAAAATCGCCGAGGTAACGCGCCATGTCCGCGGGACCTAAATCGAAGCCGGTTTCGGAGAGAGGATTGGGCAGACCGGCATTCGGATAGCAGGAGATGGCCACGTTGGCTTTCGCCGACAGCTCTTCGAGGAAGGGATACATCAGATCAGGACCGAGAGAGCAGTTCAGGCCGACGGACAGCGGTTTTACATGCGCCACCGCGTTCCAGAATGCTTCTGTGGTTTGCGCCGAGATCAGTGTCTCGCCACCACGTCCTACTGCCGCCGAGATCATCACGGGCAGCTGCTGGCCGTCCTGATCGAAGACCTCGCGGATGGCTACCAGTGCCGCCTTGGCGTTGAGCGAGTCGAAGATGGTTTCGACCAGGAGAAGGTCGGAGCCGCCTGCGATCAGGGCGCGCACCTGCTCCATGTAAGAGATCTTTACCTGGTCGAAGGTGACCACGCGGAAGCCTGCGTCGTCGGCGTCGGGAGAGTTGGAAAGAGACACGGTGAGCGGCCCAATCGCACCTGCCACAAAGCGTTGACGTCCGGTGGTGTTGGCGACGCGATCTGCCCATTCGCGGCACTGCCGGGCCGAGGTCTCGTTGATGTCCCAAGCCAGGCGGCTGAGGAAAGGATCTTCGATGATCTTCTGGTAGAACTCGGGATCTTTGCGGCCGCCGTGTTCGCGCGGATCTTCCACGAAGAACTCGCTTTGCGTGATGCTGGTCGCACCGAAGGTGTTGGTTTCGATGATGTCTGCGCCGGCATCGAGAAACCGCCGGTGGATGTCACAGATCATCTCCGGCTGTGTGAGCGAAAAGAGGTCGCCGTTGTTCAACAGGTCCTTTGGCGCATCTTTGAAACGGTCCCCACGCATGTCTGCCTCTGCCATGCCGTAGGTGCGGATCGTCGTGCCCATGGCGCCGTCGATGATGGCAATTCGGCTCTCAAGAACTTTTTCCAGAGGATGTTGGCTGGTGGCAGGCATGTCTATCGGATGTCCTTGATGGGTTGCGCGGTGCACGCTTGGGCTCATCGCAGCGCCTTCGAAGCTCACCGTGGTGTTCGCACTGCTGACGTACGGCTCAGGCGAGGATTTCGGCTTCGTCCTTGTTCGACTGGACCACGTCGGGGAGCGCGGGCGTGGGCATCAGAAGGTCTTCCTTGCGCATGACGAGGTTGGTCGCATTGAGCGTGGCGAGCTCGAAGCCGTGGCCGTGAGTGATGGCATCGGTGGGACAGGCCTCGACGCAGTAGCCGCAGAAGATGCAGCGGTTGTAGTCGATGTTGTAGACCTTGGCGTAACGCTCCGCGGATGAGATTCGCACGGCTTCAGTGTTCTCTGCGGCCTCGATATAAATGCAGTTGGAAGGGCATGCCGCCGCGCACAGAAAACAGGCCACGCACTTTTCCAAGCCGTTTTCATCGCGCTGAAGCTGATGCTTGCCGCGGAAGCGCTCTTCAAACTGGGCGCCGCGCATGGGACCTTTGCCGTCGGGATAGTTCTCCACTTCGGTCGGCTGGAACATCTCCTTGAAGGTGATGCTCATTCCCTTGGCGATGGCTGCGGCGTCGCGGACGATAGACATATCTTGAGTATACGACGATGAGCGCAGCCCCGCACCCTGCAGGAAGTGCGCCCATCCCCGCTTCTAGAAGCTGTTAGGGACTTTGTACCTGTGTAGGTTCTTTGCTGTTGCTTGTAGTTTGCCGAGCATGGAGGGATGTCAGCCAAGGGAGTGGAGCCTTATCCGTCG
Organism: Acidobacteriota bacterium; assembly: GCA_030853485.1. GTDB lineage: Bacteria > Acidobacteriota > Terriglobia > Terriglobales > Acidobacteriaceae > Edaphobacter. Next base: position 144 of record JALYVA010000174.1, on the reverse strand, counting down.
GATGTGACGGGCGAGGAGAGGTGGTTTGTGTTGCCGTATTTGCTGTTGTGCCGGGAGGACAGGGCGCAACGGCGGCACGATCTGCGGACGGCGTTCAACGGGGTTCGATACGTTGCGCGAACCGGTGCGCAGTGGCGATATCTT
>JALYVA010000129.1 GCA_030853485.1 Acidobacteriota bacterium | reverse complement strand
CCCCCCCCCCCCCCCCCCCCCCCCCCCCCCCCCCCCCCCCCCCCCCCCCCCCCCCCCCCCCCCCCCCCCCCCCCCCCCCCACCTCACTGCAGCACTGCAACGGACAAGATAACCAGAGGATTGGCCTACCCGCAGTCAGACCGCAACCGTGAACGTGTCCTCACTCCGCGTCACTGCCCGGTACATCGTGTCACGCTCAAACGGGACTCGTCCCGCCTCTGTGATCAACCGCATCAGATCCGCCCGCCGCATCCCCTGGGGAGTCGTCGCACCCGCATCATGGTATATCTTCTCTTCGACCACGGTGCCGTCAATGTCGTCCGCACCGAAGCGCAGCGAAATCTGCGCCATCTTCGGGGAAACCATCTGCCAGTAGCTCTTCACATGAGGAAAGTTGTCCAGCATCAACCGGCCCACCGCAATCTGCCGCAGATCCAGCATCCCCGTCGTCCGCGGAATATGAGCAAGCGCAGTATTTTCCGGATGAAACGCCAGAGGAATAAACGTCTGAAAGCCTCCGGTCTCATCCTGCACCGCACGCAGCTTAACCAGGTGATCGACCCTGTCTTCATCATTCTCCACGTGGCCATACAACATGGTTGCATTCGACCGCAGCCCCATCCGATGCGCCGTCCGTGCCGTATCCAGCCACTCGCTGCCATCGATCTTGTGATCGCAGATGATGTGCCGCACGCGATCGGCAAAAATCTCCGCCCCACCGCCCGGCATGGAATCCACTCCGGCCGCCTTCATCCGCTCCAGCGTCTCCGGAATCGTCATCTTGCCGCGCTTGGCAAGAAACGCCACCTCCACCATGGTGAACGCCTTGATGTGCACCTTGGGAAACCGAACCTTCAGCCCCTTCACCAGGTCCATGAAGTAGTCAAACGGCAGGTCCGGATGTAACCCGCCCACGATATGGAACTCGGTCACCGCCTCCGAGTAACCCGAAGCCGCCGTCTCCCAGGCCTCTTCGAGCGCCATCGTGTACGTGCCGGCCTCACCCTTTTTCCGCCCGAACGCACACAACCTGCAGGAGGCCACGCACACATTCGTCGGATTAATATGGCGATTCACGTTGAAGTACGTCGTATCGCCGTGCAACCGCTCCCGCACCAGATTCGCCAGCCAGCCTACAGCCAGAATGTCGCCGCTGCGATACAGCGCCACGCCATCGTCGAAGCTCAGCCTTTCGCCCTCGATCACCTTACCGGCGATCGGCAGCAGCGCCCCGTCGTCAGTCTGGAAGCTGTGATGCGAACCGGAACGGGGCGTGGGGGCACTCAAAGGCAGAACGCTCATAAGCCGATTCTATTCCTCTTCGCTGCCCTCAGTGGCCCGCCGCCGTGCCCGAATCAACCATCCGAGGCTGAATCACCATCCCATCAAAAGTCGTCGAGCCGATCAGGGACTCGCCCACAGGACGAACAAACCGGAGGTTCCAACCCGATTTCCAATAGCGCAACGTTTTGTCCGGCACGTGATACGCGTACACAAATGCGTTCTTGCTTCCGCTGCTGATCAGCAATCTTTGCGACGCCGCATCGTAGAACAGATTGGTCACGTCTCTCACGTAAAGGTTTTTCAAGCCCTGCCACGAAGCTCCATGATCTTCGGACAAGAACACTCCAGCCTCTCCCCCAATCCAGATCCCTCCCGTGTCATCCACGGCCAGCGCGCCAACCTGTTGCAGTCCCTGCGGCAGTGGCGACCGCGTCCAAGTCTCGCCCGCATCCGCCGAGATCATCGCCGAGCGCAGGTCCGCAACTGCGACCGTCGACTTCTCTGCCGCCACAAAGTTCCAGCCCTGCGGCTCCAGCCCATGGACCGTCCGCCAACTCGCCCCGCCTGACACGCTCCGCAACAGTCCCTCCGTCGAAGCCGCATACAAGCTTTGATCCGAGCGAGCGATTGCATTGACCGTTACATCCGAAAGATCCGTGCGCACCACCTTCGGCTTCACCGCCCGTCGCGCCGCCACAGCCTTCGCCCTTCCTGCTGTCGCCTTCCCTGCTCCCGTCTTCTTCGCCACCAACACCTTCGGCTGCACCTCCTGCTCATCGAACACATCGCTCACGCGGCTCCACGATGATCCCTGCAGCCGATAGATCCCGTGCCTTGTTCCCGCAATCACCGTCCCATCCGGCGTCTGTCCCAGGCTGAACACATCATGCCCATCTAGCCCGCCGCTCTTCTGCGTCCAGTTCAGGCCGCCATTGTCGCTGACAAAGACCCCGCCCTCGGCCTTATCGTTGATCACCCCGACATAAAGCCTCGAAGGCTGTGCCGCATCCGCAACATAGGCAACCACCTGCCGGGCCGAAAAACCGTTGTTCGAAGCAGAGAACGATTTGCCTCCGTCGTTGCTCGCCAGGACGCCGCCCCGGTCCGTAGCCAATATCACCCGGTTCGGATTCTTCGCGGAAACGTACACATCGTTGACGATGACCTCAGGCCCGGTCATCCGCTGCCAGTTCGTGCCCGATTCCGTCGTGCGCCACAGACCCTCGGTTGTTCCCGCGAAGACGATGTTCTGGTTCGTCGGGTCCTGCATCAGCACGCGCGTCCGTCGCGCCGTCGAAGGAATGCCTTGCACCTTCTGAAACTTCTCCCCTGCGGTCTCGCTCTTGTAAATCCCAGAGCATGCACTCGCATACACCACCTTCGGGTTCTTCGGGTCGAGAATGATCGAGAACACGTCCGAATCGTCGATGATGCCCTGCTTGATATTGCTCCAGTGCTCGCCCCCATCGACAGTCTTCCAGGGAAGATGCCATGTACCCGCGTAGATGATCTTCGGGTCCACCGGATCGATCGCAATCGACTCGACCTCATGCAATTCCTGGCTTCCCGCCGGACTGATCGACGTCCAATGCTCTCCTCCATCGGTCGAGCGATACACGCCTTTCAGAGTTCCAGCAACCAGCATCTGCGGGTCCGAAGGTGCCGCATACAAGGCCCGGATCGACTGCCCATGCATGTCTGCGTCGCTCCGCCAGCTCACCCCGCCGTCGTTACTGATATACAGCCCGCCATCTGCACTTCCCAGCACCCAGGCGCCCACCACAATATGTTTCGGATCGGCCCGGTCCACCACAAGCGAGTCCAGCACCAGGTCGTCGCGTTGGCCCAGCAGCGCGAGCCGCTTCCAACTCGCCCCACCATCGTGCGACTCATAGATCCAGCCTATCGCACTTCCAAGAAAAAGATGCGTATCGTCGTGAGGGTCGACGGCCAACGCACGAGCATCCCCTCCATCGGGCCCGGAAGGAAGCCATTCGGCTGCGTGGAGCGGCGTCGACAGAACGAAAAGCAAGAGAGCCATCGTTGCCATCATGGAGCAACGAAACGATGCCGGGAACAACGTCCAAGCTGTTGCCTGAAGGGCGGTTTGGTGCGCGTAACGTTTGCTCAAGTAAGTCGTCCAGTCTGAATCTCGAATTTCCAATGCAAGTGTACCGTTTTCTTCCGCCCCTGCAGCACAATGGGCTGACTGGAATCAACCCAGTCAGCCCATCGCGCCTTACTTACTGCTTCCTATTTTACTGCTCGTTACTTTTTGTGATGCCGTTTGGCCGGCTTCGCACTTGGCATGCTCTCATTGACAGCAGTGAGACCATCGGTGCTCATCGTCGCTCCAGCAGGAACCAGCGTCGTCTTCACCGTCTTGCCATCTTCCGTTCCGGTGTAGACAGTGATGCGGCTCGGGTCTACGCCCTTGTCTTTGACCAGGTACTCCTTCGCGTTGCGTGCACGCTCAGAGGCAACCCGCTCATGACCCTTTTCCTTTGCGGCTGCGTCACCGACGACCACGAGCTTCGCGTCGGAGGTGCGCTGCAGGTTCAGAGCAATTTCATCCAGGCAAGCCTTGGCTTCATTGTCGACACGGGCCGGACGGCGCGCATCGCGTTCGAAGTTGACCGAGCACAGGCTGCTCGTGGTCGGGGCCGGAGGAGCCGGAGGAGCATTGACCGATACCGTCGTCGTCGATGAAGCAGTCTGGCCCTTGTCATCCACAACGTTGCAGGTCACGGTGATCGTTCCAGGTGCCGCACCCGCCGTGCTCAACGTCGCAGTGGAAGCATTGCCCGAAACCGTACCAGACGAGGCGCTGTAGCTATACGTCAGAGGACGATTCTGGGGGCTCATGCCGCTCGCCGTAATCGTCGAGGAGTCTCCAGGAGCAACCGTCGCAGGATTCGCCGAGCAGCTGATGGTCGGCGGCTCGAAGTTCTTCACGGTGTAGCTCGCGGTGCAATCCGCCATCTCGCCAGGCTTGTTGCCTTCGGTGACATGGCCCTTCGCCGTATAGGTGCCAGGAGCGGCATTCTTAGTATCGATGTTCGCCGTGCTCGAGGTTCCGGCGATCGTGCCACCGTCAGCCGTCCAGTTATACGTTGCATTCTTTTTGGGGTTCAGGTTCAGAGCCGTACCCGTAACCGTGATGGGATCACCCGGGAAAACAGTCGTCGGGGAAACCACGCAGGCATACGTCACCGGGGGAGGAGGAATGATGTGGCCAAAATGTGCCACGATGCCTGTGCTCAGCTCAGCCGCATTCAGGTTCGCACGTCCACCGATCGCGCCGCCCGTGGGAGGAAACGTTGCCGGGCCGAAGTCGGTATGCACATAACGATAGTCCGCCTCGAAGAGGCGATACGAGAACATGTGATTGAAGAACGGCAGATCATAGTCCATGCCGCCGCCAGCCGTCAGAGTCGGTCCCCAGGTGTAGGGATTGTGATATCCGCCCGCATCGGAATCCGGACCGGTCAGCTTGCCGCCGCCCGCCAGACCATGCGCAAACACCGTGAAGTTCTGCATCGGAAGACGGAAGATAGGACCGGCAGAGCCGCTGTAGTAGCCGTCGTTGTTTCCATCCGGATGCGCTGCAAAGATGACCTCTGCGCCGACATACTTGTTGAAGTAGTACGCACCGCTGCCGATCGCACCCTTGTCGATCGAGGAATAAGTGATGCCCTGGGGCTTCACCTGCCCGTGAGATCCAAAGTACGAATATCCAAGGAAAACGTCCACTCGAGAAGGGTTAGGCCCCACCGGGGCGGTTGTGCTGGGAGTCTGCGCATTCAGACTTGCAACTCCGAGACCGACTGCACATGCAGCCAGTACGAACCGGCGTGTATTACGAAACGGGCGATAAACCATTCGAGTTCCTCCACTCAAAATCCTACGTTTTACGAGCCTTAAGCCAGGGATCGTTTAAATTCTTCGATTCTTCATAGCTTACTTCAGTTGCTAGACTACCGGAAAAATATACGCGCCCCTGAACTATCTTTTCAATACTTTACCAACCAATCCGGGAAAAACCTCCAATTGGCAACAAGGGCGAACCCTTCGAGTAATCAGGCCGAGGTCCACAGAAGGTCTAACTCAGATTCAGTGTCTTGCGAACCGTCCCACGCTCCTGCTGAATCTTCTCCTGCAAGAGCGTAATCGCATACAACAGCTGCTCCGGTCGCGGCGGGCATCCCGGAACGTACACGTCCACGGGAATCACCTGGTTCACCCCCTGCAGCAACGCATAATTGTTGAAGACGCCACCGGAGGTCGCGCACGCGCCCATCGAAATCACCCACTTCGGTTCCGGCATCTGTTCGTACAGCCGACGGATCACCGGCGCCATCTTCTGCGAAACCCGCCCAGCAATGATCATCAGGTCGCTTTGCCGCGGCGAGGCACGAAACACCTCCGCCCCGAAACGCGCAATGTCGTATCGCGACCCGCCCAGCGACATCATCTCGATCGCGCAGCACGCCAGTCCAAAGGTCATCGGCCACACCGAGTTTTTTCTTACCCAGTTGATCGCCGCGTCCATCGAAGCCAGCACCACACCCTCCGGCAGCTCATCTCCCCAGCTCACCTCGCGCAGCTTTTCCTGGTTCTTCCCAAAGCTGTCCAGCGTGCCAAAGATATAGCGGTCGTTGCGCTGCGGTGTAGCGGTAGGACGGCCGTTGCTCGAAGTCTGTTCTGCTTTTGCCATATCTCTACTATAAAACCGTTACAGCTCTCCAACAGGCTTTTTGATATCTTCCTTTGAAAAGAGCCTACCGGGCATTCTCTTCCAGCGCCCCCAGCAGCGCCTCTCGCAGCTCGCGTTCGGCATCCCGGTCCAGCTTCGCGCCGTTTCGTGTGAGATAGAACACGTCGATCGCCGTCTCACCCTCCGTGTCCACCAGCGCCACCTCGATATTGCATTGCATCTTCGCCAGCGCCACGCTCAGCGCATACAGCAGGCCCGTCGTATCCTGCGCCACCACCTCCACCAGCGTGCTATGCGACGACGCTCCATCGTCGAACTCCACCCTGGTCTCGACCGTCATCAAAGGCGCCTTCCGTCTGCCCCGCCGCCGGCCGCTCAGCAGTTTCTCCAGCGATACCGCCCCCGCAATCACGTCGTGCACGCTTTTCACAAAAGTTTGGTGCTCAGAGGCGTTCATTTCGAGCGTCCGAAAGCTGTCCGTGAAACGGAACGTATCCACCACCACGCCCTGCCGGTTTGAAAATCCATCCGCCGTGACGATGTTCATCCCCCAGGCCGCAAGCGCACCAGCCATGGTCGCAAACAGCTGCGGCCTGTCCCGTGTCACCATCGTCAACTCGCTCACCAACGGCGCGTACCGAAAGTCCATCTGCACCGAATCCGCCACGAACCGCGACGCCATCTTGAAATGCATCCTGACCTGCTCCGGCGTCCTGGTCAGAACGTACCGCTCCGGAAAGCCATCCAGAAACTCCCTCACCGCAGCCCGTTGCTCCGGCTCAAGCGCCACCACCCGATGCACCAGCTCACTTTCCTCCTGCGCCCCCACCCGCTCCTCGTCCACGCTGCGGTCCAGGTAGTTCGACGTCGCGATATACAGCCGCCACAGGTTCTCCGCCTTCCACGGCGTCAGGGCATCCGGGTGCACGGCGTTAATATCCGCAAACGTAAACAGCGTCAGCATCTTCAGCGCCTCTGGCGTATGCAGCTTGCCCGCAAACGCCCGCACTGTCTCGGTATCGAAGATGTCCCTCCGCAGCGCCGCCGACATCTCCAGATGATTCGAGATCAGGCTCAGCACCAGCCCACTCTCGTACGCATCCAACTCCAACCGCTCGAGCACACTCTCCGCCATCCGTGCGCTTTCCTTGGTGTGGTCCTCCCCACTCCGCCCCTTGCCCGTGTCATGCAGCAGAGCCGCCAGGTACAGCAACCCCGGATGCGGTAACTCCCGCAACACCCCGCCGAGCCGCGTCGCCCATTCGGCCATGGCACCGTTCTGCTTGCTCTCCAACCCATGCAGCGTGTCGATCAGCACAAACGTATGCTCGTCCACCGTATACCGGTGGTATGCATCTCGAATCACCAGTGCATCGATTCCATGAAACTCCGGAATTAGCAACTCCAGCACGCCCATCGCATGCATCGTCCGAAGCGCATCGCCTGCATGAGCAGCCGTCAGAATTTCCTCCAGGTGACGCCACAGCGCAGGCCCCTCCTCCAGGTGCGCCGATAGCAGCGGCAACGCCTGCGATATCCGCTGCTCCGCCTCTCTGCCCAACATGCATCCGGTCCGTGCAACGACTGCAAACACCTGCAGCACAAGGTCCGGGTCCTCCGCCGGCTCGTGCCCAAACTCGCCCGCCGCATCCAGCACGACGCGACCCCGATCCACCTGAAAGCCCTTGTGCTCCGCCTCTGCCTTCCGTTCGCGTCGGAACCCCAGCAGCTTGGAAGGAGCCGCGGCAGGCTCGTCCAGCATCTGCTTCACCCGCCGCTCCACACTCCGCGCGTAACGAAAATAGAACCGCATCCAGTACGCGGCATCCCCCGGCTTCGGCCCTCCGGCAGCGAGCCCCACGCCACTCTCGGCCGCGGCATCCTGCGCCTTCCAATCAAGCGTATTGTCGTCCCGCTCATGCCGGTAATGCAGAAAGCAGCGCACCAGCCAAAGAAACTCCACGGACTCTTGAAACTCGTCATTGTCAGCCCGCGCCGTCGCATCGGTCTCCGGTCCATCGCTCTTCTTCTGCATCTCGGCAGCCACACCGCGCAGCTTCGCCATCCACCCACACACATGCACGTCCCGCAGCCCACCCGGACAGTCCTTGATGCTCGGCTCCAGATGAAACAGCGTCTCCCCGTACTTCGCATGGCGCGCCCGCGTCAGGTCCTGCAACCGCGTCGTAATCGCCTTGTTCTCCCGCTGCAACAGCTTCGGCACTACCTGCCCCGACAGCCTCTGGTACAGTCCCGCATCCCCGCACACCATGCGATGGTCCATCAGAGAGACGGCAAACTCCGCGTTCTCCGCATCGAACCGCTCACATTCCGCCAGCTTCCGCGTCGCCGGAGACACCCGGATGCCGCAATCCCACATCGCCTGGTTCGCCCGCTTGATCGCATCCTTCACGTCTTTTTCCGCCACCCGCGCGTCCAGCAGAAAAAGCAGGTCTACGTCGGAATAAGGAAACAGCTCCCGCCGCCCATATCCACCCACCGCCACCAACGCCACCCCTGCCTTCAAGCGCGCATCATTCTCTACGGCCTGCTGCCAGAGTCCGCGAACCAGGTCGTCAAGAGCCGCCGTACGTGCCGCAATCGTAGTCGCACCCGTCGCGCCACCCGCCTCGAACGCGCCGCGAACCTCCAGCATCTTTCTCTGGTACTGGTCGCGCAACCTGGTTCCTGTCGCTTCACTCGTTTGCATGGCCGTCTCGCTCTAAGGGAATCTAAAGCCTATCAGCCAAAGCCGCCGCCGCCCCACAAAAAAAGCCTTGCCAGCCGAACGCCGGACGCACGAAGCGATCAGTTCATGACGGGCCTACCCGGCCATTCGTGCTTCGTTCGTCACAACCAAGAATTACGCGCGCATCAAGCGAGAGGCCCATGCGGAAGCAGCAGACACCACCACAATGTAGGCGCGGCCCGCGCAACGCGCACTAAAGCGTTAGAGCGCGATCTCTCCACGTTCATCGTTGCGGATCCGGATCGCTTCATCGATCTTCGAGACGAAAATCTTTCCATCCCCGATCGTCCCCGTCCGCGCCGCCCCGGTAATAGCTAGGATCGCCTTGTCCAGCATCTCGTCCGACACCACAATCTCCAGCTTCACCTTCGGCAGCAGGTCCACCGAATACTCGCGCCCGCGATAGAACTCCGTGTGCCCCTTCTGCCGCCCGTGCCCGCGCGCCTCGGTGATCGTCATCCCCTCCACGCCGACCTCTACCAGAGCATCTTTCACCGCCTCCAGCTTCGAGGGCTGGATCACCGCTTCAATCTTCTGCATATCTCTAACATCCTCTCGCGATCACGCGTTTGTTCTTCGAATCTCTATAACAATGTTCGTCATGATCAAAAGTCATGATCGAAAGAAACTTGGCCGGCCGGGCCCGCAGCGCAGGCAGCGGTCACATCGTGCCTAATGCGCCCAATCGTACCCTTCTTCTCCATGCTGCGAAAGATCCAATCCTTCGCGCTCCTCATCCTCACTCACCCTAAGCCCAATCAGCTTATCGACAACAAACAAAATCAGCAGCGTACCTACAATCGAAAGTCCCCAGGCAATCGCCACGCCAACAAACTGGTTCAGAAACTGCCTCCAGTTCCCTTCAAACAACCCCGTCGCCTTCCCAACACCAAAGATCGGATTGATCGCGCTCCTGGCAAACACGCCCGTCAAAATCGCACCCAGCGTCCCGCCCGCGCCATGCACTCCAAACGCGTCGAGCGAGTCGTCATATCCGAAGGCCGCCTTCACCTTCACCACCATCGTGTAGCAGAACGCACCCGCAATCAGCCCAATCCATAACGCCGACATCGGCGAAACAAACCCCGACGCCGGCGTAATCGCCACCAGCCCCGCCACCGCACCCGAAATCCCTCCCAGTGCGGAAGGCTTTCCCTGCCGAATCCACTCCGCGGCACCCCAGCTCAAAGCCGCAGCAGCCGCGGCAAAGTGCGTTGCTACAAATGCCGAGGTCGCCAGCGTCCCAGCCGACAATGCAGAACCCGCGTTGAACCCGAACCAGCCCACCCACAGCAGGCAAGCTCCTATAAAACTCAACACCACCGAGTGCGGCGGCATCGGCACCTTCGGATATCCAAGCCGCTTGCCCAGGTACAGCGCCGTCACGAGCGCCGACACACCTGAGGTCACATGCACCACCGTCCCCCCGGCAAAGTCCAGGCAAGGAAACCGGCCCCCAAGCGTCGCATTCAGAAAACCACCTTTACCCCACACCATGTGCGCCATCGGGCTATACACAAACAGCGCCCACAGCACCATGAACACCAGCATCGCGGAAAACTTCATCCGCTCCGCAAACGCGCCCGTGATCAGCGCAGGCGTAATGATTGCAAACATCAGCTGATACACCATGAACGTCTGAAGCGGAATGGTCGCCGCGTACTTCACGTCCGGCGCAAGCCCCACGCCGTGCAAAAACATATTGTGCAGTCCGCCAATAAATGCATTGCCCTCGCCGAACGCCAGCGAGTACGTCACCAGACCCCAAAGCACCGTGATTACCGCCATCATCGCGAAGGTCTGCATCATCGTGCCCAGAATGTTTTTCTTCCGCACCAGCCCGCCATAAAACAGCGCCAGCCCGGGCCCGCTCATCATCAGGACCAACGCCGCCGACACCAGCATCCACCCGTTATCGCCCGCCGTCTGTGCCGCCGCAATCGCCGCGACATTGTCTGCGTTCTGCTTCTCCAGAGCCGCGATTCGATCACTTTGGCTCGCACTTGAAGCCGGAGCCGTAACAGGAACCGTCTGCGCCAGCAAACCAGTTCCACCCAACACCGACGCGCCTGCAGTCAATGCAAAAAAAATGCAAAAAATAACCTTCACCACGGAACAACGCACTCGACTCATAAACAGATAACTCGCTTCAATCGACGGAGAATTTGTGTTCTTGCCACTCAAATACGGAGCAGCGTTGGATAACAGACGCGCGCAAACTATCCGCCATACTTCGGCGGACAGCATGAGAATGCCCCTCTGCTGCATCATGGGAGCAGAGGATCATAGAACTTTAGTGATCGCCTTACTCTACACAAGCCGCCCATCCAACACAAAGTTAGAGTTCCCACTACTCGCAGAAAGACTGAATGGCCACACTCACCCCAGCAGCTGCCTCACCATCGCCGCCCACTCCAAACCGGAATCGCCACTTGGTTCCACTCGCCCCGCCCGCCGATACCAGTAAGCCGCGTTCCCCGCCTCACCCTGCTTTCTATGGAGATACGCATGCACCCACGCTCCCTCGGCACCATCGATCTCCTGCGCAATCTCATGTGCCGTCTGCCAGTTCCCCTGCCGGTCCCACCAAAGCGCAAGCAGCGCTCCACTGAGCCTCTCCGGACCCGCTGCCTCAAACTCTTCCACTGTCATGCCGCACCCTCCATCTTGCGAACTATGGCATACCCGCAGCCATATACCCACGTTCCCGCATCCACTTCGCCAGCAGCTCCGGCCATCCGCTCAGCTCGGGATTGCCCACCGCCAGCCCCGCACCATGCGCCCCATGCTGAAACAAATGCATCTCCGCCGGAACACCCGCTTTTACCAGCGCCGAATAAAACATCACGCTGTTCATTACCGGCACCACAGGGTCGTCCGTCGTCGCAAACAAAAATGCAGGCGGCGTCGTCGCGGTCACCTGGGTTTCATCCGAGAGCGACGCCACCAGCGCAGGATCAGGATGCTCGCCCAGCAGATACAGCTTCGATCCGCGATGCAACTGTGGCTCCTCAAACGTAATCACCGGATATGCGAGGATCAGAAAATCCGGCCGGCTCCCCTGCCTTTCCACCGCATCGGCCCCCGCAGCATTGCCCGCATCGAAATGGGTCCCCGCCGTCGCGGCGAGATGCCCGCCCGCCGAAGACCCCCACATCCCCACATGGTCCGCCGCCATTCCATACTCCGCCGCATGTGCCCGCACCGTCCGTATCGCACGCTGCGCATCTTCAAGCTCCACAGGATAGTGATACTTCGGCCCCAGCCTGTACTCGAGCACAAACGCCGCTACCCCGCGTGCATTCAGCCAACGCGCATACGCGGTGCCTTCCTTTTCGACCGCAAGATGCGTATACCCGCCGCCCGGCGCAACCACAACCCCCGTCCGCGTCGCATTCTGCCCCTCCGGCAGATATACCGTCAGCGTAGGCCTGTCCTCGTCACCGCTGCCTTTTGCTCCTGGCGCCACGTCTGCCCAAAGCAAAATTCTTTTACCCTCCGCTGCCGCCTGGTCCGCAGCAGGCGCATTCGCCACCTGCGCGAAACCCACCCCGGCCAACATCAGGCTCAGCCAGCACCCTATCAAAATCGTCCTCACCCAACCCTCCATCACGAAGTCGCAACGACGCCCAACGCTTCGACCAAAGTCATAGTACAACCACCTTTCGACATCCTCCCAGCCATCCCGTACCTTGATAGCAGCACCCAGAAGGCTCGAACGGAGAACACATGAAGCTCCTCGTCCAGAAGCAGCTCGCCCAGTCCATTGCCACCCTGCAAGCCGTCCTCGCCGACCGGAAGCTCACCGACACCCTCATCGCCGCCGCAGAGCAGACCGCCCACGCCCTTCAGTCCGGCCACAAACTCCTCGTCGCCGGCAATGGAGGTTCCGCCGCCGACGCCCAGCATCTCGTCGCCGAGTTTGTCGTTCGTCTCACCGTCGACCGCCCCGCCCTCCGCGCCATCGCCCTCACCACCGACTCCTCCATCCTCACCGCCGCCGGCAACGACTACGGCTTCGATCAGCTCTTCTCCCGGCAGCTCGAAGCTCTCGGCCAGCCCGGCGACATCTTCCTCGGCATCTCCACCTCCGGCAACTCGAAGAACATCCTCAACGCGCTTCACCACGCCAGAAAATCCGGCATCGCCACCATCGGCTTCACCGGCAACGGCGGCGGCCAGATGCGTCCTCTTTGCGACCACAACGTCATCATTCCGTCCGCAGTCACCATGAACATCCAGGAGTCCCACCTCGCCCTCGAACACATCTTCTGCATGCTCGTCGAGCGCTTCCTCTTCGGCCAGGATTTCGACACCAAACCTCAAATCCTTAGCGAGTAATCCTGCATCTGATCTCCTCGTACCTCTGCCAACAACGATCATGCATTCGGCTCCATCTTTCCAATCTCGACCGGAGGATTCGCAGATGACGGTACCAACTTGTTCGAAGTGTAACGGGACCCGTTTCAGCCACACCGTGCAAGACTTCGGCGGTCAGGCTGTCCGCATCATCTTCTGCGATCTCTGCGGAACTGTCGTAGGCACAGTCGTCGCTCTCTGATCGTCCTCTCCGTGCACCCCAGCCGGAAACCCTAGCCGGAAATCCTCACCCGCGGATTGCTTCGGGCGCCTGCGCACCTCTGTGCCTCATCGCTCCCGCAGCAACACCTCAACATCCTCCGCGAAGTCCGCCTCCCGCACCGCACCCACATACGTCTTTGCCACTCTCCCCTGCCGATCCACCAGCACCGTCGTCGGCAAACCTTCCAGCCCATACCCCATCTGCGACATCTTCGCCGGCAGAGCCACCGGATATGGCACGTGGAACCTATCCACAAACTCCCGCACCTTCCCCGTCCCGCCCTCATCCATCGCCACCCCCACAACCGCCAGCCCCTTCGGCCCCATCTCCTGCGCCAGCCGAATCAGCCCAGGTGTCTCCTCCCAGCAAGGACCGCACCAGCTCGCCCAATAGTTCACCAGGACCACCTGCCCGCGATGCTCCGTCATCCGCCACCTGCCGCCGTCCAGTTGCGCCATCACCAACTCCGGCATTGCCTTCCGCTCACCTGCTGGCTTTATCCCACCCGACTGTCTCGTCCCGTAATGCCACGCCCACGCCACCACCGCAAACGCCGCAATGCCCACGCCATACCGGAACCACACGCTCTTCCATCCCACCATCGGTGTACTCCCGGGTCCAGCCTATCTCTTCCCTCCTCCGCTCCCGAAAGGTAGAGTGAAAGGACGTGCTGCAATCTCTCAGAACGTCAGAGGCACCCATCATCCGTATCCCACGCCGCATCACCCTGCTCAAAATCTTCGCCGTCCTCGCCCTCTGCCTCAGCGCCAGGCCCGGAGTCCCCTACTCCATCCAGACCCACGAGGAACTCATCGACCTCGCATGGAAAGCATCCATCCGGCCCATTCTGCTCAAGCGCTTCCCCACCCTCACCGAAGCCCAGCTCCAGGAAGCTCACGCCTACGCCTACGGCGGCTGCGCCATCCAGGACTTCGGCTACTACCCCTTCGGCAACAAGTTCTTCTCCGATCTCACCCACTACGTCCGCTCAGGCGACTTCGTCCTCGCCCTCCTTCGCAACAGCAAAACCCCCGACGAGCTCGCCTTCGCCATCGGCTCCCTCTCTCACTATCTCGGCGACACCATCGGCCACAGCGCTGCCGTCAACCTGTCGGTCCCCATCACCTTCCCTAAACTCGAACAGCGCTACGGCACCACCGTAAACTACGCCCAGGACCCCCACGCCCACGTCCAGACAGAGTTCGCGTTCGACATCAACCAGCTCACCAAACGCCGCTTCGCTCCCTCCGCCTACCTCCGCTTCGTAGGCCTCGAAGTCCCCAACCTCCTGCTCGCCAAATCGTTCTACGAAACCTACGGCCTTCAGCTCCCCGACATCATTGGCGAACGCCAGACCACCATCCGCGTCTACCGTTTTGCCGCACGGCGGTTCTTGCCCGACATCGCCCGCGCCGAAACCGTACTGCATAGAAACAGCTTCCCCGATGACCTTCCCAGCCCCGACCTGGACGCCTTCACCAAGGACCTTCTCCAGGCCTCGGCAGACAATAACTGGGAAGCCTATCGTCATCGCCCCGGCTTCGGAAGCCGTTTCTACGCAGGCTTCATCTTCCTCCTGCCCAAAGTCGGTTTCCTCAAGCTTCTGTCCATCAAGGGTCCCTCCCAGCCCACCGAAGACCTCTACATCAAGAGCGTCAACCGCTCGATCAAATCCATGCGCCTGGTCCTTACCCACTACGACACCGTCGAGCGCTACCTTCCGAATCGAGACCTCGACACCGGGTACAAGATCAAACCCGGTGGATACCCGCTCACCGACAAAACTTACGCAGAACTCCTGGCCGCGCTCACCAAAAACCCTGAAATCCTCGTCCCAGCCCAGGTCAAACATGACATCGTCGACTACTACGCCGATCCCACCTCCCCCATCATCACGAAAAAAAGTCCCCGCCAGTGGGCCCAGGTCCAGGCCAACCTCGCCACCCTCCAGGGCATGAAAACCATAGGCAATCTCAATCCCGTCTTCGAAGCCATGGACGAAGCCGAGGCCGCCGCCGCCGATTAAACCGCGCCCCTGTCGGACTTGCCTTTCCTTTGTCATCCCCGCAGGGGATCTGCTGTTGCACTTGCCTTCACTTCTCCATCCTCACCCCACTGCGAAAAAAATATCGCCGTCAAAAAGACGCTCACAGTCTCATTGCGAGAGGCACAGTCGAAGTACCCGCATTTCACCTGTCCTATCATCCTGTGCGGCAATCTGCTGGCAGTTTCGATCACCCTCCATTTAATCCCCCTCTGCAACCGTTCGCCTGAAGCAGCTTCGACATATATACCGGCTCGAACCCCGCATCTAACCCCGGAAGCCTCACAGGCTCACCCGAACGAGTAAGAAGGAGCGACCATGCAAGCCCCCGCCTCGCGTAACAACTCCAGCATCAAAATCCTCTGCACCGCCGCCCTCCTCCTCGCCACCAGCGCCTGCAACAACGGCAAATCTGCCCCTACCAACGACAACTTCATCCGCGGCCTCAACAACTACTTTCTCGAACACACCGAGTGCCTCCTCCCCAACACCCGCTTCCCCCTCGAGACCACCGACAAAGCTCAGATCAAGCAGATGGACTCGCTCGTCAAAGCCTCCCTGCTCGAGAAGAACGTAGATGCAGGCGTCAACACCGCCCGCTACATTCCCTCCGCCAATGGCACGCGCTTCGCCCCGCACTTCTGCTTCGGCCACCGCGAGGTCCTTACCATCGACAGCAGCTCTCCTCTCGCAGTCCAGAATGGCTTCAAGGTCACCAACGTCACCTACCGCTACAAAATGCAGGACGTTCCCGTCTGGGCCGAAACCGCCGAGGTCAAAGCCGCCTTCCCCGCCATGGCCCTCGCCACCAGCGGCAACGCCACCGCCAAAGCCACCCTCGCCCAAAGTCCCGTAGGCTGGCAGGTCCCCGACTAACACTGCGCAAAACTCTCTTCCTTGCTCTTGCCTTTTGTCCCTTTGGTTGACATCCCTGAAGTCTGTATGTCTCTTCTGGATTCGAGGCGCTGCTTCGGTTCTCCTGTAGAGAGGAGGAGCAGAACATGCAGACAGTCAGATCATTTGTCGGGATGGACGTCCACATGATTGCGCGAGGTAAGAAGCCCACCGTCGTCGTCGCTGCGCTCGCTCGTGAGCTTGCCGGTTTCATATGGCCATTGGGCAGGAGATGAGGCAACACGAGACCCACGGCTAGCGTCGTCACTCTTCAGAGGAGGCTTCGCAATGCGCATGCCTAACCCGCTTGAAATCGATAAAAAATGCAAACGCTATAAATCCAAGAAGAGCTACACCAAGAAGTCCAGCCCAGTCGTGTGCGGGAATAAGCGCAACCAACCGCAGCAGGCATGCCGCGCCCCAAGCCAGCACCATTGCTCCATCAACTGCCAGTCGAAATTGTCGCAGTAGGGGCATCGCCATGAAGTCACGATAACAGGACAGACGAGAGGAGCAGTGTTCAACCTATGGTGTGGGGAACCGGGCGGCAGGTCATGGTGATCCTCGAGAGCCCCTTGGGCCGGTGTACCTTCCGACGCCCGCGCTAAGTTCGAGGCAAGCCTGCGACGACACACGTTCGTGCGGTAGCCAACCCGCGTATGGAAGTTTGAGCGACTGTCGCTAAACGCCGCCCGGTTCCCGACCCCATAGGAACTCGCAGATCCAAGAACAACTGCTGCCTTAATAAGGCAAAAACGCAGTGCATATATTCCTGCGCTTGACACCGAAGAAAAGACATGGAAGGGGATCTGCTGTTGCATTCGCAACTGAATCTGCAGTTCCACCGCACCCCTTGGATGTCGGGTGCCCCATATCTCGATTCTGAGATGTGGGCATCGAGCGCAGCGAGACCGCTCTCACCTCCCCGGCCACGCAACCCCTCATCCGCCTCTGCTGCATGACTCGCCCTGCTTTTTCTGGCTGTCATCCCCGAAGGAGATCTGCTGTCTCCACCCCATCTGCGAACAGCCCGCCCCACTACCGGATCATTCGCAAGTGCGTTCCCGGCCGCGCAACCGCCTATTACTCCCACAAGAAAACCGCCCCCAAGCCTCCTCCCGCTACAATCCCCCAAGAGGCCCCCTCATGTCCAAATCCCGTCGAGACTTCCTCACCCAAAGCACCCTAAGCACCTTGGCTTTGCTCACCGCCGCAGCACCCGCCCAAACCCCGGCGCCCACACCCGGAGCCCCACCCGCATTCGGCACCGCCCCCGCCATCGGCCCCGAGGTCACCCCCGCCACCTTCGCCGAAGCCGAAAAGCTCGTCCAATTCCCCCTCACGGAAAAAGATCGCGCCCAGGCCGCAGGCAACTGGCGCTCCGCCATGGCCCCTCTCTACGAACGCCGCACCGGCCCCCGCAAAGTCCGCATCCCCGACCAGATCGCTCCCTTCTCCGTCATCCACTCCACCCTGCCCGGCCAAACCTCAGGCCCCTCCACCAACAAATTCCTTCGCACCCGGTCCGAAGCCCCGCTCCCCTCCACCGACGAAGCCATCGCCTTCGCCCCCGTCCACCAGCTCTCCCGCTGGATCGAGACCCGCAAGCTCACCAGCACCCGCCTCACCAACATCTACCTCACCCGGATCGACCGCCTCAATCCCAAGATCAACGCCATCATCACCCTCACCCGCGACCACGCGCTCGCGCAAGCCAAACAGGCCGACACCGAAATTGCCGCCGGACACTACCGCGGCCCACTCCACGGCATCCCCTGGGGCGCAAAAGACCTCCTCGACACCGCCCACATCCCCACCACCTGGGGTGCCGAGCCGTTTCGCAACCGCATCCCCACCACCGACGCCACCGTCACCGAACGCCTCAACGCCGCCGGAGCCGTCCTCCTCGCCAAACTCTCCCTCGGCGCCCTCGCCCTAAACGACGTCTGGTTCGGCGGCCAGACCATGAACCCCTGGCTCCTCGAAGAAGGCTCGTCAGGGTCAAGCGCAGGCCCAGGAGCCGCCACCGCCGCCGGCCTCGTCGCCTTCGGCATCGGAAGCGAAACCGGAGGCAGCATCGTCTCCCCGTCCATGCGCTGCGGCGTCACCGGCCTTCGCCCCACCTACGGCCGCGTCCCCCGCACAGGGGCCATGACCCTCTGCTGGTCGCTCGACAAACTCGGCCCCATGGCCCGCTCCGTCGAAGACACCATGCTCGTCCTCAACGCCATTACCGGCCCCGATCAAAAAGACGTGGCCTGCATTCCGAGCCATCTCGACTTCAACGCCAACGCTCCCTTCACCGGCCTCAAAGTCGGCTTCTTTCCGCAATGGATGAAAGAAGCCCCCGCCACCGACGTCGACCGCGCCGCCCTGGCCGCCTTCTCCACCCTCGGCATGACGCCAGTCGAAGCCACCTTGCCCGACTGGCCCTACGACAATCTCGACCTCATCCTCTTCGCCGAAGCCGCCGCAGCCTTTGAAGAGATCACCCTCAACCACCAGGTCGACACCCTCAAAGCCCAGGTCCCCGACGCCTGGCCCAACACCTTCCGCCAGTCCCGCTTCCTCTCCGCCGTCGACTACGTCCAGGCCGACCGCCTACGCCGCATGGTCGCGCAGGAGATGTCCCGCATCTTCAGCCCTGGCCCGGATGCTCCAGATCTCCTCCTAGTCCCCTCCCTTCGCGACGAGATGCTCACCCTCACCAACTTCACCGGCCACCCTTGCCTAACCCTACGCGCCGGCTTCGTCGAAGTCTCCGAAGCCCGCAGCGACTGGGCCCCCGACCCCGCTCGCCCCCTGCCTAAATTTTCTCCGCCACGCCGTGTCCCCCACGGCGTCACCCTCATCGGCCGCCTCTTCGATGAAGGCACCATCGCCCGCGCCGGCCTCGCCCTCGAACGCCACTTCAACGTGGCACAGGAAAACCCGCCCGGCTTCTGAAGAAATGTCCTGCCGGACAGGCGCCCTGCGCGGGCAGCGCCCACTTCGTGGGGGGTATACCGGCTCCCCCCGGGCCTCCCGCTGGTCGGCGAAGAGATTCTTCCTTGCGACCAACGGGAGCACCAACCGAAGGGGTATACACGTCACGAAGTGACCGCGCGCCGCGCAGGCGGCCCGGCCGGCAGGCCAGCAGCCCCAATACCGCGACCTAAGTCCAAAGTCCAAGCCTGGTGACAGCCGAGATCCTGCTCGCTTTGCGGCAACTGGCCAATCGCCTCTCGGGCGCGCTACCATGTTGGGTGCCACGCGAAGCGCGAGGCGAGGACGTGCTTGCAGTGCGCAATGCCGTGAAAACTCGTAACCAGGCTTTGGGAGCCTTGCTGATTGTGGCGGCCGGCTTTGCTGGCCTGCTTCTGTTTTCGCCCAAAAAAGTGACGGCGAGCAGCGAGACCGAGGCGGCCGCGGCGGCGCGCAAGGAGTACAACACAAAGGTAGTCGAAACGTATGACTATCATTTTGGCAAAGGCGCAGCTTTCCTGCCCTCAAACGCGACGACCGATACTGGCGAGTTTCTCGATCCCAAGCTCTTTCTCCCGGCGGCGTATTGCGGGCATTGCCACCAGGAGAGCCACAAACAATGGCGCGAGTCGGCCCACTCGAATGCAAACCGGGTGCCGTACTACCTGCGGAACGTTGCTTTGCTCAACGATTCGAAGGGCGTGGAATATTCGCGGCATTGCGAGGGCTGCCACGATCCAGTTGCGCTGTTCGCGGGCGTGCTGACGGGCAAGGTGCCGAAGCGACGTCCTTTCGATCAGGATGGTGTGACGTGTACGGTGTGCCATTCGATACAGAAGGTGGACACGCGCGGCACGGGAAGCTATGTGATGGGAGTTCCAGCGGTGCTGGTGGACGAGGATGGCGCACCGATGACGCGTAAGGTATCGGACGCGGAGATACTGGCGCACCTGGACCGGCATAGCAAAGCGGTGATGAAGGACTTCTATCGGGGCCCGGAGTTCTGCGGGAGCTGTCACAAGGCGGCGCTGCCGCACTCGATCAACGACTATAAGTGGCAGCGCGCTTTTTCCGTGTACGACGAATGGCAGAACTCTTCGTTTGCAAAGCAGTCTCCCCTTCCCTTCTATGGGAAGGACTCTGTGTCGACGTGCCAGACCTGCCACATGCAGCGGGAAGCGCTCCAGTTGCGGGATCCCGGGGCGAAGAAGGGCGAGCTGGCATCGCATCGCTGGCTTGGCGCGAACACCTCGATCCCGAAAATATACGGCTTCGACGAGCAGGCCGCACGGATTGTGGAGTTTCTGAAGAACGGCGTCTTCAATGTAGACATCTTCGCGATTGAGCATGGGGAGATGGCGGATGGCGCAGCGGTCCGAGGCCTGTCCGCGCCGCTTGGTCTGACCGCTTTCAAGGTTGCTCCAGGTGAGACGCTTACCGCCGATGTAGTGATCCAGAACAAGGGCATTGCACACAGCCATGTCCCCGAGCAGCGCGACATGTACGAGTCGTGGGTGGAGTTTACGGTGAAGGACGCGAGCGGCAAGGTGCTGCATCAGAGTGGCTTCATCAAACCGAACGGAGATCTTGACGAGACGGCGCACAGCTTTACGAACCGGCTGATCAACGCCGGCGGCACCTTAAACGATCTGCACCAGGTCTGGGCGAATCGCGTGGTGGCCTATAACAACACGATCCAATCGGGCCGTTCGCAGCTGGTGCGGTACACGTTCCAGATGCCGTCCGCGGGTGTGGGGCCGGTGACGATTACCGCGGCTGTGCGGTATCGCCGGTTCGATCAGCACTTTATGGACTTCGGCATGGGCAAGCACTTCGAGCAGCCGGTTGTCGATATGGCCTCGCAGACGCGAACGCTGGTAACGGGCGAAAACAAAGCAAGCACGCCCGGCGCCGAGGAGAACAAAGCGTGGATGCGTTGGAACAATTTCGGGATAGCGCTGCTGGATGCGCAGCAGTACGCCGGGGCGCTGGCCGCGTTCGAACAGGTAGCGAAGCTGCGGCCGGACTATGCGGACGTGTATACGAACATGGCGATTGTCGAGATTCAATGGCAGCGGTACGATGACGCTCGGCCTCACCTCGAGAAGGCGTTGGACCTGACGCAGAAAGACGACACAAGCAGAGCTCGTGCGCTGTATTATCGCGCCCTGGTGGAACGCAACATGGGAGAAACGGAGAAGACGATCGCCGATCTGCAGCAGGTGATTGCGAGTTTTCCCGAGTCGCGAGACGCTCACCGGGAGCTTGGGTTTACTTACTATCAGCTGCACAATTACGATCTGGCGCGGGTGGAGTATGAGAAGCTGCAGGGGATCGATCCGGACGACCTTGCCGCGCACTACACGCTTTCGATTCTGTACCGCAGACTTGGCCTGAAGGATCGGGCAAGAGAGCAGGCTGCGATCTTTGCCGATCAGAAAGACGATCCGACGGCGAGCACATACGCGCTTGAATACCTGACCAAGCATCCTGAGATTGCCAATGAGAGCGTGGTGTGGCATACGCATGAGCTCGACCTGCCGCTGAAACCAGGACAGCCGGCGCCGGTGATCACTGCGCCTTCTTCTGCTTCGATGAGTGGAAGTTTCTAGTGAAGGCGCGTGGAGATTTGGGCGTGAACTTTTCTTCTAAGCGCCGCAACCGGGAGAGCGGGAGGGGAGGCGACCGGAAGGCAGCGAAGGCGGTGGTGGTTCTCGCGCTGGGGCTGTCGGCGGCTGGGATTGCTTCGAGTCTGCCTCGGGGTTCGGCTGCGGGGCCACCTCAGGCTGCGGCTTCGGGGCCGTCTCAAAGTCCGGCTTTGGGGTCGCCGGGGGGCGCGTCGTCACCGCAGGGCAGCGAGAAGAAAGATGGGCCGACGGTGTTTCACGAGAGTGGATGCGAGTACTGCCATGGGGTGGATGCGGGAGGCACAGAGCGCGCGCCGGACCTGAGCACAGTGGGAAAGCGGCTGACCAAAGAACAGATCGAGAACCAGATCCGGAATGGAGGCAAGAGCATGCCAGCGTTCGGCGATGCGCTTGAGCCGGACCAGATTCAGGTGCTGGTGCAGTTTCTGCATGCGAAGAAAAAAGCGGCGCATGGGAAGAAGACGGGTGGGGCTTCGCCGGGTGGCTAGGGCGTGCTTGCGGCGGAAGCTGGCGCATGGCGGGTCGCGCTGCTGTTTCGCCGGGCTTACGCACGAGAGATTCTGGAGACGTGGCCTGATGGATCCCTTTGCGAACCAGAGGAAGTGTGGAACATGCGGCAGTTCGATCTGGCTTGCACCGGCGTTTTGGATTGATCTGAAAGGGACGAGAGAAAGAGTGTGCGCTCTTCAGGCAGGTGCACAAGAACCGCCGCGTGCTGGAATTCCAGATTGAGGGGTCGTCCGACCTGATTTGCTCATGTCAAATATTTTCTGGAGCCTGGAATAGCCAGCGATCTCGGGCTTTCGCGTCAAAGTACAAGTGGAGTACTATGATTGCGATGAAACGGGGCGGCGATTACAGATCTGAATTCCGCGGACAAATTGGAAGGCCAGATTTTGCTTATCTTGTGCGTCGATGAGTGACGTTCGGCGCTTTCCTTCGATGTAGGACGATGGCATGGACAAGGAAGTAATAAGGAGCGCATCGAGTATGAAGTCAGTTCTTTCACGGCGGGATCTGGTAGCGGGAGTTTGTTCAACCGCGGTGCTTGCGGCTGCGTTGCCGGCGGTTGCGGAACAGGCGAAGCGGTCAACCGGCAGGCTGACCAAGGGGATGCCGCAGGAGGGGCCGGATACGCCGAAGCTGGCTGCTCCGGGAGCGGCGAAGAATATCAGCGATACGGGGATGCGCGAGGTCAAGCAGCTCGGGGTAAACCATGTGCTGATGGGCGGGCCGCGGATGCCATGGAGTGAGGCTGATCTGCGCGAGATTGTCGATCGATACAAGAGCGGGGGCCTCCAGGTCGGCAACCTGATGATCGGCGGCTTTCCAAATACGTTGTACGGACGCACTGGGCGCGACCAGGAGATTGAGCAGTTCAAGGACTCGATCCGCGCGGCGGGCAAGGTGGGCGTGCCGGTGGTGGAATACAACTTCTATGCCCATCGCGCGATGGAAGGCTACTACTACGTGGAGGGACGGGGAGGCGCGGGACTGACGGGATTCGATATCAGCCGCATGAAAGACCAGACGCCTCTGCCAGAAGAGGGTGTGCATTCGCTGGATGAGATGTGGGCGAATATCACTTACTTCCTGAAGGCGGTGATTCCGGTTGCGGAGCAGGCGAAGGTGCGGCTGGCGCTGCATCCAAACGATCCCCCGATTCACCTGAGCCGCGGGTCGGGCCAGATTATGTCGACTGTCGAGGGATGGAAACACCTGATCGATATTGTGAATAGCCCGTCGAACGGGATTACGTGGGACTGCGGCGTGACTCGCGAAACGGGAGTGGATCCGATTGAGGTGTGCCGTTATTTCGGAACGCGCGACCGGATCAATCACGTTCACTATAGAAATCCGACGATCGATGTTCCGAACGATAAGTACGTCGAGGGATTTATCGATGAGGGCGACAACGACATGCTGGCGATCATGCGGGAGCTGATCCGGGTGAGGTACACGCGCCTCATCTATCCCGAGCATGAACGCGCGCTCGACTATGACCGCGCGGCTGGGATTCACAATCAGTATCCCGGCGGCGGAGGGTACGCGGGAATGGTGTTCGATATCGGCTATGCACGGGCGATGTTCCAGGCCGCGCTGCTGCTGGAGCGCGGACACGAAAAGGCCTGATTTTGAATGATGTCCTGAGGAACTTGTCGCGCCCGCAGTGGCACAATGGAACGGCAGTTATGTTTCGAGTTTGAGGTTTTATGGCAGGTATGGTTTTGAAGGGCAGGGTTTCAGCAACGATCGTATTCGCACTGGGAGTAAGCGCATTTTTGGCGACTCCATGTGCGATGCGAGGACAGGCAATTGACCGTACAACGCAAAGCTGGGAGACGTATGGAGGACAGCCGGCGGGCGATCATTTTTCCAGCCTGACGCAGATCAACCGCGGCAATGTGAAGACGCTGGTGGTTGCGTGGAAGTTCGACACGGCAGAGTCTGGCGGGCTGGAGACGAGCCCGATTATTGTGGGAAACGTTCTTTACGCGACAACACCGCGCCACAGCGTGATTGCGCTCGATGGCGCGTCGGGCAAGCTGCTTTGGAAATGGGATGCGGAGATCAAAGGCTTCGCTTCCAACCGCGGTGTGACGTACTGGAGCGAAGGCGCGGACAGCCGGATCTTTGTCGGGTATCGGAGCTTCCTGTTTGCCCTGGATGCAAAGACGGGCAAGCTGATCGCGAGCTTTGGGGAAAACGGCAAGGTAGACCTGCGCAAAGGGCTGCGCGGGGATGACTACGAATCGCAGACGGTGGGCCTGACGACGCCGGGCTCGATCTACAAGGACATGATCATCGTTGGAGGCCAGAACCCTGAAACGTATCCGTCGCCTCCTGGGGACATTCGGGCGTTCGATGTGCGCACGGGCAAAGTGCGGTGGACGTTTCACACGATTCCACATCCGGGCGAGTTCGGCTATAGCACCTGGCCGCAAGAGGCGTGGAAGACTGCGGGCGCGGCAAACAATTGGGGAGGCATGTCGATCGATGTCGCGCGCGGGGTGGTGTATGTGCCGACGGGTTCGGCGGTGTTCGACTTTTATGGCAAGTTTCGCGTGGGCGATGATCTGTTTTCGGATTCGTTGCTTGCGCTCGATGCCAACACGGGCAAGCGGCTCTGGCATTTTCAGGTGGTGCATCACGATCTATGGGACCGGGACTTCCCTGCTCCTCCCGCGCTGGTGACGTTGAAGCGTGACGGCAAGATGGTTGATGCGATTGCGCAGACCTCGAAGACGGGCTACCTGTATGTGTTCGACCGCACAAATGGGAAACCGCTGTTTCCAGTGGTAGAGACACCCTTTCCTCCGAGCCATGTGCCTGGAGAGGAGGCTTCGCCAACACAGCCGATACCGACGCTGCCGGCACCCTATACGCGCCAGGCGATCACGGAGCAGATGCTGACCACGCGGACGCCGGAGATGCATGCCTGGGCGGAAAAGGAATGGAAGGCGATGGCGGGAGGCGCTTCGTTTCTGCCCCCGAGCGTAGATAAGTTAACGATCAATCAGCCCGGGTTTGCGGGGGGCGCGGAGTGGGGCGGTCCGGCGGTCGATACCACTACAGGCGTGCTGTACGTCAACGAAAACGATACACCCTGGCTGGTGGGGCTAACGGTTCCGCCGCCGCCTGGAAGCGAAGGCGAGAAGCTGTACCAGAGCCAATGCAGCGGATGCCATGGCATCAACCGCGCGGGTTCGCCACCGTCTATCCCGGCGCTGCGTGGGGTCGAAGGCAGGCTTACCGATAAGGAGATCGCCGAGACCATCCGCGGAGGCAAGGGCCGGATGCCGTCGTTCAGCAGCTTCGATGAGAAGCAGGTGGAGGCGCTGGTGCGCTACCTTTCAAAGACGCCGCAGCAGACGGAAGGTGCGCCGGCTGCCAGACAGAAAGCGGGAGGCGATCTGGCCGCAGGCGATGAGCTCATGCCCTACAAAACGATCGGGTTTCGCCGATTCACTGATCCTGAGGGATACCCGGGAGTCGTGCCTCCATGGGGAACTCTTAACGCCATCGACATGAACACGGGCAAGTATCTTTGGAAGATTCCGTTCGGGGAGTATCCCGAGCTTGCAGCGAAGGGTGTGCGCGGAACCGGCTCTGACAACTATGGCGGACCGATCGTCACGTCGAGCGGGCTTCTCTTTATTGGAGCGACGGTGTTCGACCAGAAGTTCCACGCCTACGACAGCCGTACGGGCGAGCTGCTCTGGGAGACAGAACTACCGTTCGCCGGACTTGCGACCCCTGCGACGTATTCGATCAACGGCAAGCAATATGTGGTGATCGCCGCCGGTGGTGGGCAGTCGAGCAGAAAGCCTTCCGGTGGCGTGTACGTGGCGTTCACGTTGCCGTAAGAGGGATTTAGGATCAGGAGCGTCCATGCGGATGGTTGTGCAGCAAGCAAGATCGGAGCAGGGACCCAATCGGCGGGTGTCCATTGCAATCGTCGGCGTTTGCATCGCATGGCTTGCCATGACGGCGGCCTCGGTCGCGCAGAACAAGACGATGCCTGCTGCTGCGAGTGACTGCCAGGCAATGCCGCAGGAGAGCTATCCGCAGGCTGCGATTTCAAACGGCGACGTGCATGCAATGGTGTACCTGCCGGATGCAAAGAACGGATATTACCGTGCGACCCGCTTCGACTGGTCCGGGGTGGTGCGGTGTTTGTCGTACAAGGGGCACACCTACTTCGGGCAGTGGTTCCCTCGCTACAATCCGCTCGCGCATGATTCGATCACAGGGCCGGTGGAGGAGTTCAAAGGGGCGGATGGGGCGCTGCTCTATGCGGAGGCAAAGCCTGGCGAGCTGTTCGTCAAGCCCGGGGTTGGGGTGTTGCGTCGGGTGGACGATTCGCCGTACTCGTCTTACTTTACCTATCCCCTCGTAGATGCAGGAAAATGGACGGTGCACACCAGCGGCAGAGGTGTGGTCTTTACGCAACGCCTGCAGACACGTCTGGGTATTGGATACGTGTACCGGAAGAACCTGAGCCTCGACAAGCAGGCACCCGTGCTGCTGTTAGAGCACGAGTTGAAGAATACAGGCACGAAGGCAATCGAGATGGACGTGTACGATCACGACTTCTTCATGCTGGATGGTGCGGCCACGGGACCTGGAATAGTGGTTCATTTCCCGTTCGAACCGAAGGCAGAAACGCCCTTGACCAACGGTGGAAAGATTACAGGCAACGACCTCACATTTGAGCAGGAGCTGGAGCCGAGGAAGACTGTGCAGAGCATCCTGACGGGGTACTCGGACAAGGTTTCAGACTATGATTTCACAGTCGAGAACCGCGATGCGGGAATTGGCGTGGAGCAGACGGGGGACGCGCCGATTACGCACTTCAACTTCTGGTCGATTCACACGACAGTGTGTCCTGAGGCTTACATTCACCTCAACGTAGCCCCAGGCCAGACGGTGCATTGGACGATTCGGTACCGGTTTTATGAGAAATAGCATCTAGTCGAAGGCGAGGGTACGGGTCCCTTGGCTGCGTCATGTCTAACGGCGTAGACTAGCGCTCGAAGCACGTCCGTCTCTAGAGGGGTGGGTACCGGGATGGGCCGCAGGAGAACACGGCGACGAATGCGGTCGATGACGCTTGGCCTGTTGATCGGCCTGGCGGTCGGAGCGGTGTTGAGCTTTGCATGGCACAGCCTCGCGCTCGGGGTGATGGTCGCCGTGCCACTGGGCTGGCTACTCGGTAAGGCGATCTCCAAGTATCATCCCCGGTCACGGGTCAAGACGCTGTTTGCTGAACCTGCGCGGACCCGCCCCAGCCAGCAACGGGAGGAGATTTGAACTCCATGTGTGGGCTGCCCTACGACAATTGTGAGTGAAAATGTGCTGGCGGAGAGGGAGGGATTCGAACCCCCGATAGACTTACGCCTATGTCTGATTTCGAGTCAGGTGCATTCAACCGGGCTCTGCCACCTCTCCGCGAGGTTGCGTCTGCTATCGGTGCCACTAAGTGTGGGCTTGCTCCGATAGCAACGTATGGCCGTGCCGATCTCAGAAGAAGCAGATCTACTCGAACCTTCTCAAGTCTACCGGCAAAGATGCGCAGAGTGCAATGGCGTGACTGGATGCATGAGGAGTGTGTCTCGTTCGACAGGAGTTCTGCGCCACCTCGACCCCGTCAAACCTTACAATGGGTGTGCAGGTTCGCGGAACACCGATCAAGCAGCGATAAAAGTTCCGACACTTTGGAGGCACGTCATCACATCGAATCTTCGGCTCTTTCCGTCCCGCCTCACACTCTGGTCTGCGGTTCTACTGCTCGTGATCGCCTCGGCCGGTGCGCAGATGCGGCCGCCTGCCACGCCCCTGGTGGCACACGATCCCTACTTCAGTATCTGGTCGACGACGGACAATCTGACGGACTCTGACACGACGCACTGGACCGGGAGCGCGCAGCCTATGACCGGCGTGGTGCGTATCGATGGAAAAGCTTTTCGCTTCATGGGAAAGCACCCCGGCGAGGTTCCTGCCATGAAGCAGACCGGCCACCGCGTAACGCCGACCCACACCTCGTACGAGTTTCAGCAGAACGGCCTGGTGCTGCAGTTTAGCTTCTTTACACCCGCCATACTGAGTGACCTCGACGTGCTCTCGCGTCCGGTGACCTACCTGACGTGGAGCGCACATTCCTCCGATGGGATCAAGCATCAGGTGTCTGTATTGTTCGACGTGAGTCCCGTGATTGCAGTGAATGACGGCAGCCAGAAAGTGAACTCGTTTCGGAATCAGACAGTGTCGCTGAATGTTCTTTCCGTGGGCTCGCAGGACCAGAAGATTCTCAATCGCTCGGGCGACAATCTGCGAATCGATTGGGGCTACTTCCATCTCGCTGTTCCGAAGGACGAACACTACACGACGCTTCTGACATCGCATCCGGCGGAGAGGTTTGCTTCTTCCAAACAGCTGAGCGCGGGCGATTCGATGGAGATGGCGGAGCGGGCGGACCAGTCCGGAGCGGTGCCTGCCACAGTGATCGACTTCGGCTCTGTAGGCGCCGAGGCGGTGACGCGGCACCTGCTGGTCTCGTACACCGACGACTACGCGATCCAGTATCTCGAACGGAATCTTCGACCGTACTGGCAGCGGAACCACAAGACGGTAGAAGACATGCTCGATACAGCGGAAGCAGAATACCCTGCACTCGAAGCGCGAGGCACGGCGCTTGATACCGAGCTGACGACCGACCTAACGAAGGCCGGCGGAGAGCATTACGCATCGCTTGCCATCGTTGCGTATCGACAGGCGATAGCGGCGCACAAACTGGTAGCGGATGTGAACGGCGACCCAATGCTGTTCGGCAAGGAAAATTTCTCGAACGGCTGCATCGCTACGGTCGATGTGCTGTATCCTTCAGCGCCGATTTTTCTGTTCTTTGCGCCGAAGCTGCTGGAGGCGCAGCTTCTGCCGGTGCTGGAGTACTCCGCGCTGGCACGTTGGAAGTTCCCGTTTTCGCCGCATGATCTGGGGCAATATCCGCTGGCAAACGGACAGGTGTATGGCGGCGGAGAGAAGACCGAAGACGACCAGATGCCGGTCGAAGAGAGCGGCAACATGTTGATTCTCGTCGATGCCGTAGCTCGCGCGGAAGGCAGCACGCAACTGGCGCAACGGTACTGGCCGCAGCTTACAACCTGGGCTGGATATCTGAAAGAGAAGGGACTCGACCCGGAAAACCAGCTGACGACGGATGACTTTGCGGGGCATGTGGCACACAACGCGAATTTATCGATCAAGGCGATCGAAGCATTGGCCGCCTATGCCGATCTGGCGCATCGGACGGGGCACGAGGCGGTCGCGAGGGAGTTCCACACGACAGCGCAGCATATGGCGGAAAAGTGGGTGGGGATGGCGCAGGAGGGCGACCACTACAAGCTTGCCTTCAACAGTCCCGACACGTGGAGTCAGAAGTACAACCTGGTATGGGATCAGCTGCTGGACTTCAACTTGTTTCCCAAGCAGGTCCGCGAGGCTGAGCTTGCGTTCTACCTGACGAAGATCAATCTCTACGGCCTGCCACTCGACAGCCGCGCGGATTATACGAAGCTGGATTGGTCGGTGTGGACGGCAACGCTGGCGTCGAAACCTGAGCAATTCAGCGCGTTGATTGACCCGATGTACCGCTGGATGAACGAGACCTCAAGCCGTGTTCCTTTGACCGACTGGTACGACACGAAAACCGGCAAGCAGGTTGGCTTTCAGGCGAGGAGCGTAGTGGGAGGCGTGTTCATGAAAGCGCTTGCGGATCGAGAGCTGGCGCTGAAGTGGCAGCACAAGGCGGCAGCGCAGCAGTAGGCGGGAGCTAAGGAGGCGGGTGCTTCGGTTGCGGACACTGGCCAGCCAGAGCGCAGCATGGTCTGTGTGCAGAATGCAGCTCAACCTGGCGCGGGTTTTTTGTCATGGAGCAGGAGCAGACGGGTAGGTCGTTCCTTGTGGGATGTATTGCGCGCCCATCGTGCGGAAGGATTCAATCTGCGCGTCGATCCAGGTGTGATCCTTACCCAGTTCTCTAGCGAGCAGAGCTGCGACGGCGGGTGCGATATCGACTGCCGCACGGGCATTCAGAAGTAGAGCGCGGGTTCTTCGAGCGAGTGCGTCGTCGAGCGTGCGTGACATCTCATGCCGTGCGGCCCAGACAATCTCCGCCGCAATGTACGGCAGGTCTGGATGGAGCACCTCAGCAAGGGCAGGGTTCTCGTGCACCATCTGCAGGATCGCCGCGGCGTCCGACCCGTAGGCAGACAGCGCTCCCAGCTCTGCGGGATGCTCATGGTAGCCATGAATCCGCTCCGTTGCAGTGGTGCACGGTTTTTCGTCCAGTGCTCCGAGGGTGATGGCGTGATCGACGCAGTCTTCCGCCATGTGGCGATAGGTGGTCCACTTGCCGCCAGCGATGGTGAGCAATGCCGAGTGGTCGATATGAATGGTGTAATCGCGGGAGATCGTCGAGGTCTTGCCCTCACTCGCTCCAGCAGCGCGCACCAGCGGACGAATGCCCACGAACACGCTGAGAATATCTTCGCGTGTGGGCTTGTGGGTCAGATAGCGTCCTGCAGTCTCGAGCACGAAATCGATCTCTTCTTCAAACGGCAGAGGCTCGTAGGATATGGAAGGAACGGGCGTATCTGTGGTACCCACGAGCGTGCGATCGTTCCACGGGACGGCAAAAAGAACGCGGCCGTCATCGGTGTGCGGCACCAGGAGCGCCGTATTTCCGGTAAGGAACGAGCTGTCGAAGACGAGATGAATTCCCTGGCTGGGGGCCATCATAGACTCGGCCGTGGGCTCGGCCATACGCCGAACCTCGTCGGTAAAAATTCCGGTTGCGTTGATCACGCAGCGAGCGGCGAGGGTGAAGCGTTCGTCCCCTTCGCGCTCGTGAGCGACGACGCCTTTGACGAAGCCGGAGTCATCCTTGATCAACTCCACAGCGGCCGCGTAGTTCAGCACTGTGGCCCCGTGCTCGGCAGCCGTGGTGATCAGATTGATCAGCAGGCGCGAATCGTCGAACTGGCCGTCGTGATACATGACACCGCCGCGCAGGCCGTCCTGTCGAATAGCGGGAAGCAGTTCAAGCGTCTCTTCGAACGAGAGCACCCTGGAAGAGCCGAAGCTGTATCTACCCGCCAGAAGGTCGTACACCTTCATGCCGATGCCGTAAAAGGGCGCCTCCCACCACGAGTAGTTAGGCACAATGAAGCGCAGGTCATGAACGATGTGCGGAGCGTTTCTGCGAAGGATGCCTCGCTCCTTGAGCGCCTCCATCACAAGCGAGACGTTTCCCTGCTCCAGGTAGCGCACTCCTCCATGGACGAGCTTCGTGGCGCGGCTGGAGGTTCCCTTGCCGAAGTCTTCGCGTTCGAGCAGAAGCACGTCGTACCCGCGCGAGGCAGCATCGACAGCGATGCCAGCTCCTGTAGCTCCTCCTCCGATCACGATCATGTCCCAGGGCTGGGTGCGGGCGCGCACACGAGCTAGCATCTCTTCGCGTTTCATCGACTCTCCTGTTTCATTTCTGTGCGATGCCAGTTGCGGGCTCGGCCAACGGCATCGCGCCAGTTACCCTGCAGCCGCTGCATGTGCTCGTTGTCGGCGTTGGGGAGGAAGATCGTGTCTGCCGCGCGATGCTTCTGCAGCTCTTCCAGGCCGCTCCAGAAGCCGCTAGCCAGCCCGGCCAAATACGCTGCCCCAAGCGCTGTGGTTTCAAGTACCGCAGGGCGCTCGACCGGGATCCCCAAGAGGTCGGCCTGGAACTGCATCAACGCATTGTTGGCCGTGGCGCCTCCATCAACGCGAAGCCTGGTGAATGGTTTTTCGCTGTCGCTATCCATCGCTTGCAATACATCGGCAACCTGAAACGCAATGCTCTCAATGGCAGCCCGTGCGATATGCGCAATCTGTGTTCCACGCTGCAGGCCGATGATCAGGCCGCGAGCTTCAGCGTCCCAGTACGGCGCGCCGAGACCGCTGAAGGCCGGGACGAAGACAACTCCGTCGGAGTCCTCGACCGACGCAGCAATTGCCTCCACTTCCGACGACTCGCGAAAGAACTTCATGTTGTCCCGCAGCCACTGCACGACCGCGCCGCCAATGAAGATGCTGCCTTCAAGCGCGTAGGCGAGCTTTTTTTCCGCACTGCAGGCGAGCGTCGTGATCAGGCGGTTTTCGGAAACCGTGAACGTATCTCCGACGTGCTGTAAGAGGAAGCACCCCGTGCCATAGGTGTTCTTCGCATCGCCGGCGGAGACGCAGAGCTGCCCGAACAGCGCCGATTGCTGATCGCCGGCAATGCCCGCGATCTCGATCTCTCCGAGTCCGAGCGAGGTAGTGACCTGGCCAACTTTCTCGCTCGACCACACCACCTCCGGCAGCATGCTTTCAGGAATGTTGAAGATCTTCAGCAAATCCTTGTCCCAACGGTCTTCTACGATGTTGTAGAGCAAGGTGCGCGAGGCATTGGTGCGGTCCGTGATGTGGTGCCTGCCGCTGGTTAGGTTCCATACGAGCCAGCTGTCCACTGTGCCGAAAGCAAGCTTTCCCCGCTCGGCACCGGCCCTCGCACCGGCGACATGGTCCAGTATCCAGGCTACTTTGCTCGCGGAAAAATAGGGACTGAGCAGAAGACCTGTCTTTTCGCGGATCATCTTCTCTGCGCCTTCACCGGCGAGCGTTGCGGTGAGCCCGGCGGTGCGGCTGTCCTGCCAGACAATCGCGTTGTAGAGGGGCTTACCGGTTTCACGATCCCAGACGATCGTCGTCTCCCGTTGGTTGGTGATGCCGAGCGCGACAACATCTCGCGGCCTCGCTCCTGCCTTTGCCATCACCTCCACGGCAGCACTGAGTTGGGAGGTCAGGATATCGAAGGGGTCGTGCTCGACCCAGCCGCTGCTGGGATAGATCTGTGGAAACTCGTGTGCTGCCGTGCCTGCAATCTGCCCGTCGTGATCGAAGAGGATGGCGCGCGAGCTGGTCGTTCCCTGATCGAGCGAAAGTACGTACTTCATGCTGTCTTCTCCGCACGTTGCATTGCTGTTTCCGCAGACGAAAGCTGTTCCTGCTCGGCTTTCAAAGCATCCAGCCGCGCGCGATCCCAGGCTGGCAGGAACGGGCGGATCAGAAGTTGATACGCTCCCCCACCGAGTACGCCGCCGAGCAGCGGACCGAAGATTGGAACCCACCAGTAGTTTTCCGGCGAGGGGAATGCAGAGCTTCCCCAGCCTGCGAAGAAGCAAAACATTCGCGGCCCGAAGTCACGCGCAGGGTTGATCGCCCAGCTTTCGAGGTAACCCATCGAAGCGCCGATCAGAGCTACCAGGAAGCCGATCATCAGAGCGCCGAAATTTGCCCCCGGAGCCATCTCGTTGTACTGCTCGGTGATGGCGAAGATGCCGAAGATCAGGAACGCAGTCAGGATGATTTCATCGCCAAAGGCATGCAAGGGAGTGATCGCGAGGCCGGGATGAGTGAAGAAGACTCCGGCTGCACCGCCCGATGCGCGCGTGAGATGATTCGCGACGTTGAAGTTGTCGATGACGGGCCCGAAGAGGAAGTACACGACCGCAGCACCTAGAAGCGCGCCCAGCACCTGAGCCACCCAATAAGGAATAACTTTACGCCAGGAAAATCCCCGATACACTGCGAGCGCAAGCGTTACGGCGGGATTGGCATGGCATCCACTCACCGAGCCTGTGGTGTAAATGGCAATCGCGACCGCGAGGCCCCAGGCGATGCAGACTCCCCAGTAGGCTTGCTGGTACGGGCTCGGCGTATAAAGCGAATACATGGCAGCGACAGAGTCTCCGAAGGCGATGATGATAAACATCGCAATCGCTTCCGAAATGAGCTGCCCCGCGAACACTTTCGTCATTCGATTCTCTCCTGCAGGCAGCACGTAAACGTCTCCCGCAATGATCTGAACATTTGCGCGGCATTGTCTAACCGAGGCAATCTTTCAGGCGTCATCCACACTATTCGATCCTTTGGCAAATGTCTTGCGAATCTCGCCAGGCGGTGTGGGCGTGCAGTGTACGATGACCGTAAATCACGTTTGCCAATCTTATCTCTCCATGTGCTTTGCTTCCAGGTCCTCACGAAGTCTGAGGTTCGTACAATGTTGGGACTTGATCTCCGCCGCTACGGAAGACTTTGTCTGCTGGTCTTCCTGCTTATTTCCTGCGTACCCGCGTACGGCGCAACCGACGCGAACAGCTCCACACCGCCTCAGATAACTATCATTCGCAAAGCCGGCCGGGAAGATGGCGTTGCTGCGTTGGTCGTAAAAGGGAAAGTGCGCAAGATCACTCCGCACGCAATGCAGGCGTGGACTGTGCGCAACGGGCGGGGTGCGCTGGTCCTTGTCGTCGAACATGGACGAAGCTCCGCGAAAAAATTCCTACTGCGGTACTACGACCTGGAAAGCGGACGACGACGCGTGCTTGGCGAGGTACCGTTCCAATCAGCCGAGTTGCAGGAATCGAAGCCGGACGAGGAAGAGTGGGCCTTCGCACTCACTGGGAACAATGTGGCCGGCGGGCAGATCGTTACCGTGGTTGGCGATGACGAAGCCGTTCCGGGAGTACTTGCAGGGGCGAGCCAGGCCAGCTTCGCCGGGGATGATCTGACGGTCACCGCAGGCGGGGAGACACACACCTTCCGGACAGCGAACCTGCTCGGCACCGATCTCCGCAACATCTATTCGGCGCCGCAAAGCCACGCCGGGGCGTTCCAATACTTCCAGATCTTCCCAGACGCTACTGCCTTGACCGTATCGGACAAGGAAACGATCCATCGAGGCCGCTGGCACACGGATGGAAAAAATATCCTGTTGAACGTCGCCGACGCCAGCCTGTCGATCCCCCACGACTCCCTCCAAAAGATTACGGGAGTTCCCGCAGGCACGCGCTTCTCTGTCCGGCTATTGCAACCACTTTCGTCGCAGACCGCAAAGGAAGGAATGACGGTCAAGGCGATGTCGATCACACCGATCGTCGTCGACGGCGAGATCCTGGTCCCACAAGGAACATCGATCGAAGGCACTGTCACGAAGATGCACGGCGTGGGCTGGGGCTTCCGACATGAGACGGCCGCCATGACGATCGTCTTCCAACATGCCACGCTCGCCGACGGCCGGACGCTCGACATCACAGCCCGTGTGTTCCAGGTAGAGAATGCACAGGAGAAGGTCGATGCCGAGGGAAAGATCAAGGGCATCCGCTCGACAGCCACGCCGGGAAACTCTGTCGAAAACGGAGTGCTGAGCTTCGCAGGAATCGACCCGATAGCTTACATCTTTGCTTCCGCCGCAGGCAGCGGGGTGCTGGGTTTCGCCGAGTCGGAGATACTCTACAAGGCAGGCACGGAACTGATTCTCGAGTACACCAAGCCTCTGATCACCGCACAATCCTATCCGCCTGTTGTCGGGGCCTCTGCGGCAACGACCGAGGCTCGTCAGCAACTTCAGGATTTCGTCAAAGAACTACCTTTTCGCACACGCACCAAGGGTTCAAACAAAGTCTCGGATCTGACAAACCTGGTCTTTATGGGCGACCCCGAGGCGCTTCACCGCGCATTCCTGGCAGCAGGA
This sequence comes from Acidobacteriota bacterium, assembly GCA_030853485.1. Taxonomy (GTDB): domain Bacteria; phylum Acidobacteriota; class Terriglobia; order Terriglobales; family Acidobacteriaceae; genus Edaphobacter. The sequence goes on along the minus strand of JALYVA010000129.1, from coordinate 10,735 downwards.
TGGCTGCCTACCGACGATCTGAATTCCACCTCAACCTTCAAAACGCTGAAGACGCTGAGCGGCAACCAGACCTACACGCAGGCACCCATGTCGATCCTGCTGCTTGACGAACGCGCTCCGATTTTTGCGCTCAGCAAAACAACCAACACGTTTTCTTCGCGCCACCACGTACGCGTCTTTCCTACGGAAGAAAAATGGAACGGAATAACCACGGAAACGGCTTCGTCCACCCAGGATATCGGCATCGCGTTCTCTCGCAAGCAGAAGACGTTCATCCATATCATCGACCCTCACCTCGACAACGAGCGCTCGAAGATCATCAACGACCTGAAGTTTACCGGCTGCGTCGACAGTGTCGACATGATCCCGCGCCCCTGGCTTCCGACGGATGCGTACAACTCGACGGGCGATCGCCTTTTGACCGATCGTGACGCCGCCGTCCTGCACATCAACGCCTGCACCCAGCCCAGAACCACACCCGACACGGCTCCTCTGCTTCCGAACCGTTTTGAACGCATCACGCGCGACACCTCTCTCACCATCCGCAATAATCTCTATCGCGGCAACCTGATCTACCAGGGAATCTCCGGAGGGTTTGCCGTCCGCAACTACCTGCGCAGCAGCAACGAACTGCCGAAAGACTACGGTGCCTGGCGCAAGGCGGATACCTCGGGCGCAACGTATGCTCCGCTTCGAAGCACCAGCGACGCCGGCGACAGCGCCTTCGGACTCAAGCGCCGGCGCCGCGCTGCTCCCGGCGAACTCGATACCGACCCGGCAGATCTCGCCGCGATGGCCAGCAGCAAAGCCACTCACAAATGGGACCCGCCCCGATATGAGTTCGCCCTCGAAGGCGGGTACCTCCACTTTCATTCGACCGATCTGAGCTACGTTGACCTCCTCACCACCTCGCCCACGGAACCGACGCAATATGAGCTTGACCTCTTCGACTCGGTCGACGATGGATGGGCCGCGGGCGGCTCTGTGACCATCAATAGTTGGAGGTACCTCTCCAACGAGTTCTCCTATTTCCGCCAGCAAGGCAAGTACCTCCTGAACGCGGGCCAATTCATCAGCGATCCGCAACATCCTGAAGACGACGACTTTCAACTGGACGCCAACCCAACCGGCCTTACCACACGTCAGTTTGAATACAACCTGCTGATCCATGTCCGGCCGCCGGCCTCGCGGTGGCGTCCTTATGTTGCAGCCGGTCCCGCGTTTCAACTCATCGCCCTCTCTGACTCGCCGCTCAAAAAGCCCGCAGGGATATACACCCTCGGTCTCAAAAATATCGGCCTTCTCAAAGCGGCGTTCGACTTTGGCAACACCGCACCGCTCGACGGTGGAGGCATCTTCGAGTTCGGCCTGCAGTACGGCGCCGGTCTGAAATACCGCGTTACCCCCCACACCATCGTCCGCGCCGACTTTCGTGAGACCTGGAGCAAAAACCCGGACATCATTCGAAACAGCTACCAGGATTACGTGCCCACCGAGCTCGATGCAAGCTACACCACAGACATTTTCAAAGACCCTCCACCGGCAAAATTCTTCCAGGACCGCTTCACGATAGGCGTTGCGTTTGCCTTCTAACCCTGCAAGCGCAAAGTCCCGAACGCGAATATTTCCATCCTTCATAATGGAGGATGAGGACGCCTGATGGGTTTATTCCGCAAGAAGATGAAGCAGGAACACAAGATCATGCTGCAGCATGACCGCAGCGCTGGAGCCTTGCAGCCCGAATCGCATCGCCCCACCCCCGAGTGCCCCGAGCCTCAGCGCTGGAGCATGGTCGATTCCATGTCTGCCGAAGTCGAGGTGCTCGAATTTCTTGCCACGCTGGTCACCACCATCAAGCCTCGCCTTATCGTCGAGACCGGCTCCTTCCTTGGCGTCTCCACCGAATGGATGGCGCGAGGGCTCCAGCGCAATGGCTTCGGCAAGATCATCTCCTGCGAGTTCGACCCCGTCGTCTACGCGCGTGCGAAAGAGCGTCTGGCCGCATCTTCGCTCATGCCGTTCATCGAGCTGCGCAATCAGTCCAGCCTCGACATGATCATCGACGGCACCATCGATCTCTTCTTCTCCGACTCCGACATGCCGGTGCGCGAGCAGGAGGTCAACCGGTTTCTCCCGCAGATCAATCCAAACGGCCTTATCCTGATGCACGACGCCAGTTCGCACCACGCGGTCGTTCGCGACGCCGCAAAATCGATGGAAGCCAAGGGTCTCCTGTCGGTCGTCCTGCTGCCAACTCCACGCGGGTTAGCCATTGCCCAGCCGCGCGCAGGGCGCAGCTAAGCTCCGCCGTATGACGACCCCGGCCAGGAACCACATGCAGAAGCTTCACTCCCGCGCTGCGACAGGCTCTGTGTTCCAGGCGCCGCTCATCCTCTTCTGGGCCGGGTTCCTGCTGCGCGTCCTCTACATCACACTCGCGCACACCTATCGCATCCGCCTCGGAGAAGATCACCTTCAGTTCGGCTGGGAGATGGGACGCATCGCGCGCGCACTCGCCACGGGATTCGGCTATGCGGATCCGTTCACCGGACACACCGGCCCTACGGCCTGGGTTCCTCCGCTCTACCCTCTGCTGCTCGCCGGGGTCTTCAAACTCTTCGGCGTCTACACGGCACAGTCCGCCTGGGTCATCCTCACGATCAACAGCATCTTCTCCGCTGCCACAGCGCTCCTGATCTTCGAAATCGCGACGCGCTGCTTCGAGCGTACTGGCCGAGCGCACAGCATTGCACTTTGGTCGGCGTGGCTCTGGGCCCTCTACCCGGCAGCGCTGCAATACGCCGTTCACTGGGTCTGGGACATGGCTCTGACCGCATTCCTGTTCTCCGCAATTCTGGTTCTCGCGCTGCGTGTGCGGAATGTCGGCAACGCGATCGCAGACCCGAACCCCCATACTCTTCTCCGCTGGTCACTCTTCGGGCTCTTCTGGGGCATGATCGCTCTCCTCAACTCCACCATCCTCCTCTTCCTCCCGGTCTGCGGCATCTGGATGCTTCTCGGGCTACGAAAGAAGGAACGGTCGGGTGCAATCGCCAAAGCTGTATTCGCGGCAGTCGTCTTTCTGGCCTGCCTCGCTCCGTGGATGGTTCGCAACTGGACAGTCTTTCACGCATTCATCCCCATACGTGGGAATCTCGGTGCCGAACTGCACGACTCCGTCCTCGAGTCTTATAGCGGCTTCACCGTGGGCACACGTGTTCCCGTCTGCGATGTCTGCCCTGTGTATCTCGAATACAAACGCATGGGCGAATACGCCTTCGTGCAACGGGAAGGCACGCTCGCCCGCGAACAGATCCGTACGCACAAGCTCCGCTTCTTCCAACTCGCTCTCAAGCGCTTCTACTTCTTCTGGGTGAGCGTTCCAAAGCCTGCGGAGAAAGGTATCTTCCTCGAAGCAGTCCGGGAAGCCAATTACTTCTTCGTCAGCCTCGCCGGGCTTCTCGGTCTCACCTTGGCGCTGCGACAGCGCATCCCCGGAGCGGTCCTCTTCGTCTGGGCTTTCCTACTGCTTCCGCTCACGTACTACTTCGTCACGGTCCAGGCCCGCTTTCGCCATCCACTTGAGCCCCTCTTGACAATCCTGGGCGTATATCTTTTCCAGTCCGCGACGAGGTCGAAGCGGAAACACGCAGGCGAGCCATGAAATCGCAGCACCTGCAGGATCCCCTTTTTATACTTCAGGCAGCTCAGCATTCTGCTCCGAACGCGCAACCCGCCACGCCTTCGCATACTTCCAACTGATGTATGCCGAGTGATACAGGTGCAGCAGGAGCCCTTCGCGTCCATCGAGGAAGCCAAGCCGCAAAATATAGTTCCAGACAAACGTAAGCGCCGGAACCAGAGCCACGTTCCAGAAAAAAGCCGGTCCGGTTCGGCTGGTCTTCCCCTTGGCCGCTACAACCTGCGCACCCAGCGTACTGTAGCGGTTCATGTGCTCGAGATACACCTCCAGATTGGGATAACCGTGATGCAGAAAATCGTTCCGCAGCGTCTCCACCCGGCCCCGCACTGAAACCGACTCATGCACTGCTCTGTCGGTAAATCGCTGTGGCGTTCCATCTGCCGCCACGCGCCGAAACAGGCGCAGTTTGTGATCTGGGTAGTACCCTCCGTACCGCATCCACCGCCGCAAAAAGACGTGCCGCAACCGCAATCGATAGCCGTCCACCTGCGGCCTCGTCTCCGCGTCGATATCGAGCATTTGCCTGATCTCCGCCTGCAGCTCGGCGGTCAGCTCTTCGTCCGCGTCGAGCGAAAGCACCCACGTCCCGGAGCATTTCTCAATGGCCGAGTTCTTCTGCCCCGCGAAGCCCTTCCACGCCTCAGAAAACACCTTCGCCCCGACGTCCCCCGCAATCTCAAGCGTCCGGTCAGTCGAACCGGAATCGACGATTACGATCTCATCGGCGAAGGATATGCTTCCGAGCGTGCGCGCAAGATTCTCTTCCTCATTCAACGTGACGATAGCTACAGAAAGTGTAGGCCGTGGCATGCCTACCTATTCTATGGGCGAAGCTGCAACGTGCCGCGCCTTCGGTTCATCGCCTCTTAACATATTCCGACTAACCTTGAAGCTCACAGACACCAGACGGAATGAACCTCTCCTCCACCCTCACAAGAGACGGCGCAGACCCATGCTAAGCAGACGTCGCCTCCTCCAGCGCGGCCTCTACAGCTCCGCAGCTCTCGCCCTAAGCAAGGGCGTGCCCGCAATTGGACAAGCCATGGCCTCGCCCCCCCAGGTCCGTAGCGGGGTCAAACTCACACGCTACGTGGACCCCCTTACCATCCCTCCCGTCCTGCATCCCACCGGCAAGCCTGACGAAATCCTCGACATCGAGATGCGCGAGTTCCGCCAGAAGGCACATCGCGACCTCCCGCCAACAACCCTGTGGGGATACAACGGCTCATGGCCCGGCCCTACCATTGAAGCCCAAACCGGCCAGCCCCTCAGCGTACGCTGGACCAGCAAGTTGCCCACCACGCACCTTCTGCCGATCGATCACTCCATCCACGGCGCCGAAGCCTCCCTGCCCCAGGTCCGCAACGTCGCGCATCTGCACGGAGCCTGTGTTCTGCCCGAAGACGACGGCTTCCCCGATGCATGGTTCACCGCCGCAGGCGAGCACGGTCCCAGCTTCAATCCGCACCCTTCCTCCTACCCCAACTGCCAGCCCGCAACCACGCTCTGGTATCACGATCACTGCCTCGGCATCACGCGCCTCAACGTCTACGCCGGGCTCACAGGCTTTTACCTGATCCGCGATGAAGCCGAGCGCGCACTCAACCTGCCCAGCGGCGAATACGAAATCCCGCTGATGCTGCAGGACCGCCTCTTCCATCCCGACGGCTCGCTCTTCTACCCCAAAGTCGTCAACGGCCCAAAGGAACATCCCATCTGGGTGCAGGAGTTCTACGGCGACTTCAACTGCGTCAACGGCAAAGTCACCCCGTACCTCGAAGTCGAACCTCGCAAGTACCGCTTCCGCATCCTCAATGCCGCCAACTCACGCTTCTATCACCTGCGCCTCTTCAACGCCGACGAAACCGGCAAAGTCCTCAACCAGACCTACGACGTGCCATCCTTCCAGCAGATCGGAAGCGACGGCGGACTTCTCCCCACGCCCGTCGAGCTGCACTATCTCCTCCTCGGCCCGGCAGAGCGCTTCGACATCGTCATCGACTTCGCCGGCATGGAAGGAAAATCCTTCGCGCTCCTCAACGACGCCCCCGCTCCCTACACCATGGGCGGCCAATACCTCGCCGAAGACGTCATGCTCTTCAAAGTCACCAAGCCGCTACGCACCAGGGACACCAGTTCCCTTCCCGACTCGCTGGTTCCCTTCGAACCTCTCGTCCCGACCTACACCACACGCGAGCGTCTCCTGCTTGTCTCGGAGAAAGAGCGCGCCTCGGACGGATACGTCATCATCGGCCTGCTCGGCAACGCGCGCTGGCACGAGCCCATCACCGAAGACCCCAAAGCCGGAAGCACCGAAATCTGGTCCTTCGTCAACATCACCGCCGACGTACATCCGCTGCACGTTCATCTCGTGCAATTTCAGGTGCTCAATCGCCAGGCCTTTGACGTCCAAACCTACGCGCAAACCGGCAAGCTCGTCTTCACCGGCAAGCCCATGGCGCCCGAAAGCAACGAACGCCCGGCACGCAAGGACACGATCAAGTCTTATCCGGGCTACGTCACCCGCGTCATCATGCGTTTCGACCTGCCCTCCGGCGCGCCCGTAACTCCCGGCCAGGAACTGCTCTACGTCTGGCACTGCCACATCCTCGAGCACGAAGACAACGAGATGATGCGCCCCTACAAAGTCATCGTCTGATCGAAAGCGCACCACCTTGTTCGTCGCCCCCCACGACGAATCATTTCCACCGGCGTAAGCCCGATTCTCCATCATTTCATCCTGTCTTCACACACCACCGTATCCTCCGCCTCTACGTTCATGGCACTGAGGGAATACACCTGCGGCCCAAAGCCGTGTCCCCGGTATTTCTGGAGGTTTCACCTTGAATTCAAAACGTACGGTCAACGCCCCCAACGGGAGTTTGAAGCGTGGCGCCATGATGCTGATTGCGCTGCAAGTGTTCGCGGGTCTGCCCCAATCCGCCTACGCCCAAAACTCCACCCCGGCCACCACCACACCCATCAAGCACGTCATCGTCATCATCGGCGAAAACCGCACCTTCGACCACGTCTTCGCCACCTACAAGCCGAAGGAAGGCGAGAGGGTTTCAAACCTTCGCTCCAAGGGCATCGTTCGGGCCGACGGCAAACCTGGCCCCAACTACTCGCTCTCCGCCCAGTTCTCCGCTCTCGACAGCACCACCAGCGGAAACGGCGACTACTCCAACAGCCCCCAGTCGAAGAGCATCTACAGCACGCTTCCTCCCGCCCTCGCCGGCGGCCCCCAAACTGCCAGCGACGCCCACCCCGCGCCCTTCCAGACGCTCAAAGTGGCGAAGCTCGCGGATCAGAGTCTTGCCCACGGATATGACCGGTTCCTGCTCACCGGGGCAACCGGCATCAAGCCCGGCCAGGTGGACACCCGCATCGAAAATGCGACCAACCTCCGTGAAGGCGTCTTCCAGCTCAGCGGGCCGAAAATGCCTTACGACGCCTACACCGCGAGCCCCGTCCACCGCTTCTTCCAGATGTGGCAGCAGACAGACTGCAACGTCGACTACGCCACCCGCGACAATGCCAGCGGCTGCTTGAACGATCTCTTCCCCTGGGTCGAAACCGCAGTCGGCACAGGAGGTAACGGCGCACCACAGCCCGCCGGATTCAACGACACCACCACACGCGAAGGCTCCACCTCCATGGGCTTCTACAACATGGCCCAAGGCGACGCGCCCTACTTCAAGCAGCTCGCCGACGAATACACCATCAGCGACAACTTCCACCAGTCCGTCATGGGCGGCACCGGAGCCAACCACATCATGTTCGGCTTCGGCGACCTCATCTGGTACTCGGACGGCCAAGGCCATGCTGCCGTGCCTCCCGTCAACCAGGTCGAAAATCCCAACCCCCAGCCCTCCACCAACGACTTCTACGATCAGGATGGCTACAGCGGCGGAAGCTACGTCAACTGCCAGGACATCTCGCAGCCCGGCGTTCCTGCCGTCACCAACTACCTCCAGTCGCTCAGGCACCCGGTCTCCCCCAACTGCGAAAAAGGCCACTACTATCTGGTCAATAACTACAACCCGGGCTACAACGGCGACGGCACACTCACCTCGCAGTACTCGCCCTTCACCATCCCACCCACCAACGTCAAAAGCATAGGCGACGACCTCGTCGCGCATAACGTTCCCTTCAAGTACTACGGCGAAGGCTGGGATCTCTACACCACCGATCCCACCGAATCCAACCCCTACGACGCGTACTGTAACATCTGCAATCCGTTCCAGTACCAGACCCAGTTCATGGGCACCCAGTCCGCACGTACCAGGTACATGGCCGACACAACCCAGCTTTATGAAGACATCGACACCGGCAACCTGCCTCCCGTCTCCATCGTCAAGCCCGGCGGGTTCAACGACGGTCACCCGGCATCGTCCAAACTCGACCTCTTCGAAGGCTTCACCAAAAAGATCGTCAACCAGGTCAAAGCCAACCCTGCCCTCTGGGCCGACACCGCCATCTTCATCACCTTCGACGAGGGCGGCGGATACTATGACTCGGGCTACATTCAGCCGGTAGACTTCTTCGGCGATGGAACCCGCATCCCCCTCATCGTCGTTTCGAAGTATTCCAAAGGCGGCAAAGTCTCGCACGAGTACGGCGACCACGTCTCGCTCCTCAAGTTCATTGAGAAGAACTGGAATCTGCCACCGGTCACCGCGCGCAGCCGCGACAACCTGCCCAACCCTGTCCAGAGGCAGAGCAACCCCTATGTTCCTACCAACAGTCCAGCCATCGGTGACCTCGCCGACGACTTCGACTTCGACAAAGACTAATCGCGCGTCCTTGCAGCATCACACTTCGACGGCCGGCAACTACCGGCCGTCGAAGTGTATTTTTAGCTCCTGAATTGTCGTTCACGAGGAACGAATACCCATGCCTTTGTCTCCATCTTCGCTGCGACTCGTCGTCTCGGCTTTGCTCATAATATTTGCGGCTTCTCCCCTGCTTCACTCTGCCACGCCGTCCGCTCCCCACACCTTCCATGTTGCCGGCCAGTGGAAGATCGGCGGAGAAGGAGGATGGGGACACCCGCTGCTCGATCCCGCCTCTCACCGGCTCTTCATCCCACGTACCGACCGCGTCACCATCATCGATACCGAAACCGGCAAGGTAGCCGGCGAGGTCAGCGGTATGACGTCCGCACGCGCCGTCGCTCTCGACGGCTCCGGCCTCTTTGGCTATGTCACCGACCTCACCGACGGCACCGCGGGCTTCGTTCGCATCTTTGACCGCACCACCCTCAAAGTGATCGCGTCTCTTCCTGCCGGCATCAACCCCGACTCCATCCTGTTCGAGCCCGCGACCAGACTCATCTTCGCCTTCAACACGCGCACCCCCAGTGTCACCGTCATCGACACCGCAACCAACAAGGTCGCCGCCACCATCGCGCTACCGGCACGTCCAGGCAACGCAGTAGCCGGCCATGGCACGATCTTCGTCACCCTTCCTGCGCTCGGCGAAATCATACGCATCGACGCGACGACAAGGAAAATAGCCGCAAACCTCCCCCTCGCGCCCTGCACCGGTCCGTCCGGCCTCACCTTCGACCCAGTCCATCGCCAGCTCTTTACCACCTGCGAAGATCACACCCTCATCGCCCTCAACGCAGACACCGGCTCCCAATCCTCCATCAGCCCCATACCACCCGCAGTCGGAGACATGGGCTTCGTTCCCGAACGCGGCCTGCTCTTCGTCGCAGACGCTCTCGGAACCGTATCCATCTTCCACCGCGATTCGCCCACCAGGTTTTCCAAAGTGCAGCAGCTCAAGACCGAACCCGGAGCCAGGACGATGGTAGTCAGTACGCAAGACCCCCACGCGTATCTCCTCACCGCGCACTACGGGCAAAGGGCAGGCAATGTCTCCGAGGAGCTCGGGTTCCGCCCCACTCCCCTTCCCGGCACCTTCGAGGTCATCGTAGTAAGCCGCTGAACTTTCCGCGATTTAGGGTGTGTCGAGTTATAGCCAGGCCGTAAATGACTGAATTCTTAGAAAACGTGTCATCCTGAGCGAAGCCTGTCGTGGTTTTATCGCGACGGGCGCAGTCGAAGGACCTGCATCTCGCTCGATGCGACAACCATCTCGCCCTCATCCAGGCACATTCCATCCCCAAAGATGGCTGCCGCAAAGGTCGACACAACCTGGTTCGTGCTTTCTTGCGTTCTTGCTCTCGTTCAGCCCGGGTGCCCCATATCTCGATTTTGAGATGTGGGCATCGAGCAAAGCGAGACCGCTTTCCATAGCCGCTACCGAGCAGGTGGATTCCCCAAGCCGGGTGCCCCATATCTCGATTTTGAGATGTGGGTATCGAGCGGAAGCGAGACCGCCTTCATACCGCGAGCAAACCGGGTGCCCCATCTTCGGCGCGCACTTGCGCCTGAGGTGGGATATCTACACGGTCCATTCAGCCTGGTGCCCATATCTCGATTCTGAGATGTGGGCCTCGAGCGAAGCGAGACCGCTTTCCATACCGTGAGCCGGGTCTCCTGGATGCAGTTTTCCACAGGCTGCCCCCTCTAAAATCTTGTCAAGCCCCAAAATGACCTAAACCATTGCCATAGCTCCCTTTAAGCCGTGGCGTAGTAGTTTCCTTCAATCTTGTATAATAGATCTAGTTGACAAAAAGCTTCGACCCAACCGGTCGGAGCTTTCGCTTTTTGTGCACCTATGGCGGCAGGAGCCTCGAAATAACCAGCTAAGTCCTTACCCTGGACGAATTTGCGGCTAAGTGTCTTTGTTTGGACGAATTTAGCGCCCGAGGTCTCGTGTATGTGTCTCAGTACAAAAGAGTTACGCGCGGGCAATAGGGAGGGGGGAGGGGGGGGTACCCGCCCCCGAAACATGCCGGTACACCGGCGAGTATCCAAGCTCACGCGCATAGTCCAGAATCGCCTCAAAATCCAGGCTGATCGTCGCCCCTGCTTTCTGGGTCACCTCATCCTCAATCGGCAGATCGAAATCATCCGCGCCGTAGTTCAACCCCTCCAGCGCCTTCTGATTCTGGGTCAA
>JALYVA010000119.1 GCA_030853485.1 Acidobacteriota bacterium | reverse complement strand
ATCCTGGCCGCTTCGGTCACATCTATGCTCGGACTGCCGATGGGCCTCGATCTGGTTGTTGAGTATGCCGCCGGCTTCAGCTTCGGGCTATTGATCTTTCAGGCTCTGTTTATGAAAGACATGCTCGGAGGCAGCTACATCCATGCGGTGAGGAAGACCTGGCTGTCCGAGTGGCTGTCCATGAATGCAGTTATGTCGGGAATGATTCCCGTGATGGTCATTCTAATGAGCCGGCACGTGAACGCAATGGAGCCGACCTCAGGCCGGTTTTGGGCGGTCATGTCGCTCGCCACTCTCGTCGGTGCGGTTCTCGCCTTTCCGATCAATTGGTGGCTGGTTAAACACGGACTCAAGCACGGGATGGGAACGGACCGTGTCTTGGGCAAGGGTGGCTCTGTCCTCGATCCTCGTCCTATGCCCATGCCGGCGGCTCATGGGTCACGGGGGACAGATATGCTGGGTAAACGAGAGGACCAGGCCTCGATGAGCGGAATGGAACATGCTGAGCCCGAAGGCGTTTCCGTGGGACAACTTGCGCTCGTCGCACTCCTCACACTCACCATGTTGGGTGTCGGAATTGCGCTCGCGGCAAGATACGGCGATCTTTCCATGCGCAGCTCTTCCTCGTCGAGGTCGATGGGACAAGGCCGATGACCGAGACGTGGCGATCCGTGTACGCTTCCTAGAATGAATGATCTTCGGCCCCTGATTACCTTGTGGCGCAACGACCCTGCTGGAACGTATCAGACCTGGTTTTTGTTGAGCGATCGGCTTCGTAATTTTGGATCCATCAAGAGAGGCCTGGCCGGAGTCGTCCGGGATATCAAGGGCGGCACCTTTGGGAATCTCTACAGAGGCTCCACTCTTGAGCCCGTCGTGAAGTCTATCGCTGAACAGAAACAGATCTTCAAAGGCGCGGATCATGCGTTCCTTTGGAAACCGAAACTGCGCATTCCCGATATATACGAGTCGCGCGAAAACCAGCAGGTGTTCGGAACCTTCCTGGACACTTGTTGCAACTGCTCTGAGGAGCAGCATGTTTTGACTGCAATCAAGAAGCTCGACGAGCAACGGATTAAGGGCCTAGGGCCAGCCGTAGCGAACTTGCTCTACTTCGTCCACCCGACGATTACGCCACCCTGCAATACGGCCATTGTAAAGGGCTTTAACACCCTTCTGGGAGCTAAGGAACCTCTGTACAGGGGTTCGCTTTAGCTGACGAGCGGGTGTGGATCGGGGTTGAAGGTGGATTCCGTACGGCTACTTGGTTTTGGGTGTCAGTTGAACACTCAACCGGCGTTTTTAGGCGCAGGTCTGCGCGAGGCCGACCAGGCGTTTGCGATGCAGGTAGAGATTCACCAAGGCGAAGCAGGCGCACAGACGATGGTGGTTCTTGGCTAGTCCTCGATAGCGCACCTTGTCGAAGCCGAAGATGCGTTTGAGGATGCGGAACGGATGCTCGACCTTTGCCCGCACGCTCGACTTAGTCCGGTTCTTCGCACGCTGTAACTCGTCCACGCGATTCTTATATCTCGTCCGTTTGCAGGTCATGTCCTGGGCCTTGGGTGCGGCTTCTTTGATCGCCCCGGTCTGTCCTTGATACCCACCATCGCCCCACACCTTGCGCTCCTCGCCGTGCAGCAGATCGGGCAGTACGCGCGAGTCCGCCACATTGGCCGCCGTCGTCACTACCGAGTGCACCGTGCCCTCCTTGGCATCGACGCCGGTATGCGCCTTCAGCCCGAAGTACCACTGGTTGCCTTTCTTGGTTTGGTGCATCTCCGGATCGCGCTCGCCGCTCGCATTCTTGGTCGAAGAAGGCGCATGGAGAATGGTCGCATCCACGATCGTGCCGGTCGCGATCTTGATCCCCTTCGCCTCCAGATGGATGTTCACCGCCTCCAGCATCATCCCGCATAGATCGTGCTTTTCAAGCAGATGACGGAACCGGCAGACGGTCGTCTCATCCGGCGCGGGAGCTGCGCCAAGGTCCACGCCGGCGAACCGCTGAAGCACCGGAGACTCATACAACGCCTCCTCCACGCCCGGGTCCGACAAGTTGAACCACTGCTGAACGAAGTAAGTCCGCAACATAATCTCAAGCCCAACCGGACGCCGCCCGTTGCCCGCTACCGCATAATGCGGCTTCACCAAGGCCAAAAGCCCGGACCACGGAACGATCCGCTCCATCTCATCCAGAAACAACTCCCGCCGGCTCTTCCGGCCGTACTTCTGGAACTCCGCCTGACTCGCAAACGTCCGCTGTCTCATCGCTGATTGACCTCAGCCTTCAGATTAATCAATCAGGCCAGGGACTCAGAACTTATGCAGAGATTCCCTAGCGCTTGTCCTCGCCGAATCGGCGGGGGAATACGGCATCAAGCCGTCTTCAGTCCCGCCGTTTCGAAGAATTTGACCGAGTTTCGGTGCCGGGGTACAACCACCAAACTGAGAAAGGAGACCCGGCCATGCCAACCACCTTCTGCGTCAACCGAGCCACAGCGGAGGAGTTCATCAAGCTCTTCGTGAACCGTCTCGCCTACGGTATACAGCGTGTAAAGCCACTGCCGGATGGCAGTGTGCCTTACAT